>PKTA01000142.1 GCA_002869365.1 Marinilabiliales bacterium
TAAACCTGAAATGAAATGTAACGGTAAATGTCATCTAACCAAAGAACTCAAAAAAACAGAAGAGCCAACAGAAAATCCTAAAACAGAGTTTGTACAATTCAGAAATGAAATCCTCTTTTGTCAGCATTTTATTAAAACAAAAAAGAATAATATTATACCTGAACCCACAAAATCATATTGTTACCAAAACCCTGTTTTTTATAAATCTGAGTTTGTTAGTGATATTTTTCACCCCCCCAAGTTAATTCTCTAAATATTTGATTTTTATGCGTTGGATAGATTATAAATCACTATCTATCTGTTAATTGGTATTAATTGCATATTCATTTCGCCTTGAGACTTTATTTTTATGTCTTTAAGGCGGATAATAATGGAATTGATTTGCCATTCAATTTTATAAATCTAAATTTTAATGAATTAAAAATGAGAAGACTATACATAATAGCGCTTCTGATATTTGCTGCTATAATCTCAGAAGCACAAACCGATACGATAACTATGGAAGAAATTCTAATCGTATCCAAACAAAACTTAAAAAACACCAATATCGATGGTAAAACTATTGAATTAGAGAATCCACATGATGGTGGAGCAATGTTCAAAAATCAATTGGGTTTCGGTATAGAGAAAAAAGGAAACTATGGAATGGAACCCATACTCAGAGGATTTAAGTTTGCTCAATTAAATGTACAAATCGACGGTGGTATTCATAGTGCTAACGCCTGCCCAAACAGAATGGATCCTACAATTTCACAAATTTCTCCTGAAGAAATTGATAAAATAGAAGTCATTAAAGGACCTTATAATGTTAGATTCGGACCTTCTTTTGGAGGTGTGATAAACATCGTTAGTAAACGGCCTCAAAAAGTTAATGGTAAAACGGTTTCAGGTTCTGTTGATGCCGGTTATCAGTCGAATGGGAATAATATTTACTCAAATCTTTTTACCCAGTTGGTGAAAAATAAATACGATTTCTCGGTAAATGCATCTTATAAAGACTATGGTAACTACGAAAGTGGTTCCGGAGAGGAAATACCATCATCATTCAAAAGATGGGGCTTTACTGTGAAAGGTGGTATAAATATTAAAAACAACCAGCGCTTACAGATTAGTTTCCGTCATAGTAAAGCTACCGACATACTTTATGCTGGATTACCTATGGATGCTGATTTCGATAAAAGTTCAATAGCATCTGTGGATTATGGAATCTATAATATTTCCAATGCCATTTCATATATGAAACTAAAAGTTTATTCTTCTTTTGTGGATCATGAAATGTCGACTAGAAAACGCAAATCCTGGATGATGGTTGAAGGTGTTGCTCCTGTGCAGGCACAAGTTTATGGCGGCAGGGCAGAAGTTCTTGTAAAAACCGGTAAAAAGAATAATCTGTATGTGGGAACCGACTTCCGTCAGATAGCCAAGCAGGGAAACCGTGATCGTTTGGTGAAAATTAACGGATGTACAGGCGATACTCTGCCTCAACCAAAAACATTTGTTGATAAAATATGGCAAGACAGCAAGAAGAATGATTTGGGGATTTTTGTGGAAAATAAATACCAAATCACTAAATCGCTATTTTGGCTTGCCGCCTTCCGTGTTGATTATGTTTCATACAACATTAACGATCCTGAAAATGATTTCAAGGAACAATACAATGGTGATATTCAACCTGATGCAATGATACTACCAAGCGTTACTACTAACTTAAGCTGGTATTCTGATAATGGATTTAATATACAATGGGCTTTGGCAATGGCCAATCGCTCACCTGAAATTTCAGAAATGTTTATAAATCACCTTAGTATAGGCATGGATGCTTATGAATATCTCGGAAATCCGAAATTAAAATCGGAGACTAACTACCAAAGCGATTTGCGCTTAGAGAAAAACTGGAAAAATGTTAAAATTTATGGAGATGTATTTTATTATTATATCACCAATTATATAAGTGCTAAACTCGACACTACTATTGCCAAGAAGTTTATGCCATGTAATCCACCTGCAGGAACTAAAGTCTTCACCAACATAGATGAAGTTTATATGACTGGCTTCGAAATAGGAGGTGATATAAATTTCCTTAACCATTTTACATATTCTGCCGGTGCTTCATACACTTATGCACAAAATATTAGTTGGGATGAGCCTTTAGCAGAAATTCCGCCTTTTACTTTCAACACTTCACTTGCATATAAAACCGAAAAAATAAATACTCGCATTCATGCTCGATTTGCTTCGGCACAAAACAGAGTATCAACAAGTTTTGCTGAGAGTACAACTCCAGGTTTTACCGTTCTTGACTTTTATTTCGCATACAATATCGCAAAATTTGTTAGCGTAAATTTATCAGTAACTAACTTATTGAATGAAAATTATGTAGAACATCTAAGCAGAGCCTATAAAAATATGGGTGCTGATACCGGCAGTTTATATTACGAAGCCGGAAGAAGTTTTAATGTAGGAATTAGGTTTAATTTTTAATGTTACCTTAATTACTCTTTTGAAACACTTCTGTCGTTTTGGTGGAGGTGTTTCTTTTTAATAATTAGTTGGTCATTCTAAATTCAGTTAATTACTCATAACCTGTAATAAGCAAATTACATATTAACTACTTTTGTCTTTAATGATTTCATATATCTATAAAATATTCAGAGTATTAAGTTTTGACGTTATTATAGGAGTAGTTGCCATGGCATTATTTGCCAATCATTTGTTGCAACTGCACCTTAATATTTACTGGTTAGTAATTTTGATACTTGCAACCTGGTCGTTTTATACATTCGATCATCTTGTTGATGGTTTTAAAACCAAAGATAAAGCATTGATTTTCCGACATTTATTTCATTACAAATTTAGGATTACACTTAGTATTCTAGCAATAATATCTGCTTTTACAGCCATTATTCTGGCATATTTCTACCTGGAAAAATTAGTTATTACAGCAGGTTTACTTTTAGGATTAATTGGTTTAATTTACTTTCTTATTCTAAGTTTTACAACAAAAAAAAATCTCTTCTTTCAAAAGGAAATAATCATTGCTTTTGTTTATGTTGTTGGCATTTGGATGGCACCAATTATTACAAAAAATGAATTACCTGGAAATTTTGTTTTTCTTTCGATGCTAGTAGTGTTTTTTCTGGCTTTTGCCGAAGGAATAATGGCTTCATATTTCGATTATGAGAAAGATATTATTGAGGGTCATAGCAGTTTCACTGTTATGTTCGGTAGAAAATCGACAAATATTTTCTTAATAACATTACATATTCTTGTTTTCGTTTTACTGTTCTATTTGATAACTTTAAAGATATCTGAATTGCAATTAGCGGCAGTAATTATTATGTTGTTAATGAACACTATCTTGTTGTTTATAAATATAATTCCTCAACTATTTGTAAAAAATGATACTTATAGAATTATTGGAGAAATGGTATTCTGGATTCCTGCTTTATTGGTTTTGTTCTAGGTAGATGGAGGATTTAATAGGAACACGGATCTGTCATTTATAACCAAAACGAATCTGCGCAGATCCGTTTAATCCGTGTCACCTGCCTGTTCGGCAGACAGGTCCATGTTCCTATCAACTTGAGGCCATCTCATAAATTTTATTACCAATAATTATCTCAATATTTTACCTTTGCACAAAAAAATAATATGAAAATTTCATCCGGCACAAAAGCCAAGTTAATTTATTCATTAAAGACCTCAAAGGGTAAGGTAATAGAAGAGATTCCGACAGATAATCCCGCAGAATTTGTATTTGGAATTAAACAACTACTTCCTGATTTCGAAGAAAACTTAAGTGGACTTGGTGAAGGAGACAGTTTTGATTTTGAAATTAAAGCAGAAAATGCTTATGGGCCCATCGAACCTTATGCCATTTTCGATATACCATTAGACACTTTTGAAGTAGACGGTAAGATTGACGAAAAGATGATACAAATTGACAATATTATTCCCATGACCGATAAAGACGGCAACAAGCATCATGGTAAAATTATAAAAATACTTAAAGATGCAGTAACTCTTGATTTTAATCATCCTTTGGCCGGAGAAAATCTTAATTTTGTTGGCAAAGTATTATCAGTTGAAACTAATAAATAATAAAAATGAAATCTATATACATAATATCGTTAGCTCTTGTATTTGCTCTTTTATCATGCAATAATCCAAATGAAACTAAAAAGTTAAAACTAGAGAAGAAGCAGGCAAAAAGACCACTTACAATTACACCGTCAAAAACTATCCCCATAAGTTTAAATGACAGCACAACTGAAATGTTATTGCGTAAAGGAAGAGCCTTGACTACAAAAATGCAAATAACTTTCAAGTCAGAATTACTTAAAGCCATTCAAAGAGGTGATATGGCAGATGCCATTGGTTTTTGCAATGAAAAAGCGATGATGATATCGGATTCAGCATCCTATGCTGAGCAGGCTGTAATAAGGAGATTAGCATTAAAGAACAGAAATCCGGAGAACAGAATGAATGAGCAGGAAACAAGAATCTATAAAGATTTTGTACTATCATGGATTTCCAAAACTCCCATGAAACCGAGAATTCAGCTTAGTGCCGATCATCACCCGGTATACTATGCCCCAATCACCATGCAGCCGCTTTGCTTAAATTGCCATGGTAGTCTCGAAAAAGATATAAATCCAAATGTTGCTGCTAAAATTAAAGAACTTTATCCCAACGACAAGGCCGTTGATTTTAAGCAGGTTGACATGAGAGGGATGTGGGCAATTACTTTTTCAGAATATTATATAAATTAAAATAGTGGGTCAAAGTTGTGTCCATTGCGGAGAGGATTGCGGCAAAAACCCCGTAATTTATAATGAAAAACCATTTTGTTGTCATGGATGCAAAACCGTATTTCAAATTTTAAATGAAAAAGAACTAGATCAGTATTACAGAATACAACCCATGTCGGGAATAAAGGTAGAAAATACCGATATTGGCGATAAATACGACTATCTCGATAATGAAGAAATACTTGAACAATTATTAGACTTTTCAGATGGAGGTGTTAGTAAAATTAACCTTTTCATCCCCGGAATCCACTGCGCCTCATGCATCTGGCTTTTAGAAAATCTGCACACTCTTAATGAAGGAGTGGTACATTCCTTTGTAAATTTTCCAAAAAAAACACTTAGTATTACCTTTAGAAATGATGAGGTTAGTTTACGTCAAATTGTTGAATTACTCGCATCAATACATTATGTACCTGAAATAACCCTCGATCAGTTAGACAAAAAAGAAGGCAAAAACTACGAAAAAGATCTATTACTCAAGATAGGAGTTGCAGGATTCAGCCTTTTAAACGTAATGCTCTATAATTTTCCGGAATACCTTCCTGGAGGTGATCTGTTGGAAGATTTATTTATCAAAGTATTTGGATGGATGAGTTTTATACTGGCCTTACCCGTTGTATTTTACAGTGCAAGCGATTATTATATGTCGGCATTTAAAGCGCTGAAACACAAAATGGTAAATATCGACATTCCTATCACATTGGGTATATTTACACTTTTCGTGCAAAGCAGTTATGATATTATCAGCGGTAACGGAATAGGATATTTGGATTCACTGGTAGGTTTGGTTTTCTTTTTGCTCATCGGAAAATGGTACCAGGGTCGCACCTATCAGGCTTTATCCTTTGAAAGAGATTACAAATCGTATTTTCCTGTTGCAGTGACTAAAATTGTGGAAGAAAAAACAATTTCTATTCCCATAAAAAACTTAAATGTAAACGACAGAATAATTATTAGAAACCAGGAATTAATTCCGGCCGATGCCAAACTTTTAAAAGGAAATGCCAATATTGATTACTCATTTGTAACGGGGGAATCGATGCCTATTAATAAAAAAGAGGGCGAAATAATTTTTGCCGGAGGCCGACAAGTTGGTAGTTCCATAGAGATGGAGGTTATAAAAACAGTTGAACAAAGTTATTTAACTCAACTTTGGAATCAGGATACAAATAAAAAAGATACATCCACCCGACTCAACTCTCTAATTAACAAAATAAGCGAATATTTTACAGTAATTATTCTTTTAATTGGTTTTAGCGCAGGCATTTACTGGCTTATTTACGATTCTACGCTGGCAATATATGCTTTCACTTCCGTTTTAATAATAGCCTGTCCTTGTGCTTTGGCATTAACCGTTCCGTTTACTTTTGGTAGTACTTTACGAGCCTTTGGCAGAAATGGTTTCTACTTAAAAAATGTTGATATTATTGAACATTTATACAAAATCAATAATATTGTTTTTGATAAAACCGGAACTCTTACCATTAACAGTAAAGTTAAAACAAGGTTTATTGGAAGCGAATTAACCCTTAATGAACAACGAATTATCAAATCCGTTTGTGCCCACTCAAGCCATCCACTGAGTGTTGCTATTTTCAATTCAATTGATATAGATGACCTAATTGAAATAGATGATTTTAAGGAAATTCCGTCACTGGGAATTAGTGCAATAGTTGAAGGAAAGAAAGTAAATATAGGCTCCAGAAAATTTGTAAGCGGTAAAAATGAAACAGAAACCAAGGCAACAAATGTTTTTGTTTTTATAGATGATAAAATTCTAGGACACTATACTCTGGGGAATATCTATAGAGAAGGTTTACAGGAAGTTATACATGGTTTTGCAAAAGACAAAAAACTTTATCTTCTTTCGGGTGATAATGATTCGGAGAGAAAAAATCTGGAAAAATATTTTGGTACTGAAACTACTATGCTTTTTAACCAAAGCCCCACCGACAAAAAAGAATTCATAAAAAAAATCAAAGAAGACAAAAACAATCATGTTTTAATGATAGGCGACGGCCTGAATGATGCAGGAGCATTAATGGAGAGTGAAGTAGGTCTGACCGTTGCCGACGATATTTTTAGTTTCTCCCCTGCTTGCGAAGGAATTATTGAATCCTCGAAATTTGGCAAACTCTATAACTTTATCAATTTTAGTAAAATTTCGATGAGAGTTGTAAGGGCAAGTTTTGTTATTTCCTTTTTATATAATCTGATAGGATTATTTTTTGCTGTTCAGGGAATACTTTCCCCAATTATTGCTGCCATATTAATGCCGGTAAGTTCAATCTCCGTTGTGGCCTTTGCAACATTTAGTATAAATTATTTCTCCAAGAGGAAAATTTAGTAACCTACTGTATTACTGAATGATACAGTCTTATTTTTAATGTTTCTAAATTAGAAATATTTTCATTTCTGCGATTTTTTTCATATTTTTGTTCTTTATTTTCCATTTAGGCACTTGATTACTTAAATGTCAATTATAGTAGTTTTAATAATAATAGGAATAGTTGTAGCCGGAGGGTTTTTAGGAGGATTTATATGGGCCGTAAAAAGTGGTCAATATGATGACACTTACTCCCCTGCAGTACGAATGCTATTTGATGATACTACCACACCTGATATACCAACTGAAAAGAAATCTTCCAAAAAAACTACCAATAAAACCGATAATTCAATAGAAACCAACAAATAATTTAAACCAATATTTAAGTTTATGGAATTAGAAAAGTTTACCTATGACAACAAGCTTACTAAGATGTTCATGTTTGCCACAGTCTTATGGGCGGTAGTGGCTATGCTTGTAGGCTTAACAGCGGCTTTTGAATTAATTTTCCCTTCCCTTAATGGTGGACTGCCATGGATAACATTTGGAAGGCTAAGGCCCGTGCACACCAATGCGGCAATTTTTGCTTTTATCGGCAACTCAATTTTTACTGCTGTTTATTATTCAACACCCCGTTTGTTAAAAACGCCTATGTATAGTAAAACATTGGGAACCCTTCATTTCTGGGGTTGGCAGTTGATAATCGTTCTAGCAGCTCTTTCACTGCCATTTGGATTAACACAATCGAAAGAATATGCTGAACTAATTTGGCCTATCGACCTTTTAGTAGTTGTAGTTTGGGTAATATTTGGCATCAACTTAATATGGACAATATTAAACAGAAGGATTAAACACATTTATGTAGCAATATGGTTTTATATAGCAACATGGGTAACGGTAGCAATACTTTACATTGTAAACAACCTGCAAATACCTACTTCCTTTTTGCACTCCTACCCCATTTATTCGGGTATACAGGATGCCTTAGTGCAATGGTGGTACGGTCATAATGCGGTAGCATTTTTCCTCACAACACCCGTTTTAGGAATGATGTATTACTTCATTCCTAAAGTATCCAATCGTCCGGTATATTCTTACAGACTATCAATAATTCACTTTTGGTCATTGATATTCCTTTATATTTGGGCAGGTCCGCACCACTTATTATATTCATCACTTCCCGACTGGGCTCAGGCATTAGGAGTTGTTTTCTCAATAATGCTTATTGCACCATCCTGGGGTGGTATGATAAATGGTTTGTTAACACTGAGAGGTGCCTGGGATAAAGTTCGCGAAGATCCGGTATTAAAAATGTTGGTTGTTGCAGTAACTGCTTATGGTATGTCGACCTTTGAAGGTCCTATGCTTTCTTTGAAATCGGTGAATGCTTTAAGTCACTTTACCGACTGGACAATTGCTCACGTTCATATTGGAACCCTGGGATGGAACTCGATGATGGCATTCGGTATGATTTACTGGCTGACACCTCGTTTATTTAACACAAAACTCTTCTCAGTTAAACTGGCTAATGTACACTTCTGGATAGCTACTTTGGGAATGCTATTCTTCTCTATTCCATTATATTTTGCAGGATTCACTCAAAGTTTAATGTGGAAAGAATTTACGGCCGATGGATTATTAACTTATCCCGATTTCCTGGAAACAGTTACTCAAATTTTACCGATGTATTATTTGCGAGCATTTGGCGGAACATTATATTTTTTGGGTGCTATACTATTTGTTTATAACGTTATAAAAACTGTTAAAGCTGGATCATTCATTGCAACTGAAAATGATGAAGCTCCTGCTACAACAAAATCTCATGCAAATGAAAGCTGGCACAGAAAACTTGAAGGACGTCCGGTGCAGTTTACCATAGCTTCTCTGGTAGTAATTTTAATTGGAGGCCTTATTGAAATTATTCCAATGTATCTGGTAGATTCCAATGTTAAAACTATTTCAAGTATTCAACCTTATACTCCTCTTGAAGTTGAAGGCAGAGACATTTACATTAGAGAAGGTTGCTATGTGTGTCATTCGCAAATGATCAGGCCATTCCGTTCTGAAGTAGCACGTTATGGCGAATATTCAAAGTCAGGAGAAAGTGTATATGATTTCCCTTTCCAGTTTGGCTCTAAGCGTACAGGCCCTGATTTGGCACGTGAAGGTGTAAACGATGGAGTTGCAAACTCATATCGCAAACCTAACTCATGGCATTATAATCATATGGTTGATCCGCAGAAGATGAATGCTGCATCCATAATGCCTGCTTATCCATGGCTGGCCAAAGATGATTTAAATGTTAGCTTGCTTGAATCTAAAATATCAACCCTCCGTAAAGTTGGAGTCCCTTATCCTGAAGGATTTGAAAAAGAGGCACTTGCAAAACTACACACTCAAGCTGCCGAAATTGGTGACGACCTGCGTAGTAATGGGATTGATGTTCAAAATGATAAGGAAATCATTGCTTTGATAGCTTATTTGCAAAGATTAGGAACAGATTTATACAAAGACAAATAATCTTAAAAATACTAAATAATGAAAATTGTAATGAACACTCTGGAGAAAATTGATGGTATAGAAATATACCCCATTATCTCCTTGCTGATTTTCTTCACCTTTTTTATGTTAGTGGCCTATTTGGTCATAAAAACAGACAAAAAGCACATTGAAGAAATGAGTAAGATGCCACTTGATGGCGACAGCGATTTTCAGTTTAACAGTAAAAATGATTTGAATATTTAAAAAAAATTTAAGATGGCTACAGATAATAACAAAAATAAAACCGAAGAATACGAATTGGATACCATCACCAATGAACGTCTTATTAAAGACCATGATTATGATGGCATCAGAGAACTTGATAATGACCTACCGGGCTGGTGGAAATGGCTCTTTTATATTACAATTGCCTTTGCCATTGTGTATTTGGTGCGTTTATTTGTATTTAATTCCGATGATCTTATTCAGTCGCGTGAATATGCTATGGAAATGGAAGGTGTAAAAACAAATCAACCTGATAAAACAGTTGATGATGCTTTCGAACTTGTTCTGCTAGAGGATGATGCATCTATGGCTGCCGGGAAGGAAACATGGGATAAAATATGTGCTGCCTGCCACCTGCCTGATGGTGGAGGTCTTGTTGGTCCAAATATGACCGACGATTATTGGATACACGGTAACACAGTTGAAGATATGTATAAAATTGTTACCGATGGTGTTATTGCCAAAGGTATGCTTCCTTATAAAGATCAGTTATCAAAAAAGGAACGGCTGGAAGTTATAAGTTATATAATTCTAAAAATACATGGTACAACTCCAGCTAATCCCAAAGAACCACAGGGGGAAAAATACTAACATTATCAACATTTAAATAATTCTAAAAAGAGCCGGAATTTCTGTCCGGCTTTTTTTACCTTTACCATTTGTTTTATGATAAAAATCACTTTCAAAAATGAAATCCAAGGGTGAAAAAGAGTATTCATACAGAGATAGAATAGCCACTGTTGACGAACATGGTAAAAGAAACTGGGTTTACGCAAAAAAACCTAAAGGTGACCTTTTTAATAAAAGAAGAATAGTTGCCACAATCTTACTGTTAATATTATTCATTGGTCCATATATAAAGTATAAAGGCGATCCAATAATGTTGTTTAATATTCTGGAAAGGAAATTTATCCTTTTCGGAGTAATTTTCTGGCCCCAGGATTTCCATTTAATATTATTATCAGTAATCACTTTAATAGTTTTTGTTGTACTTTTTACCGTAATATTTGGAAGACTCTTTTGTGGATGGGTATGTCCACAAACTATTTTCATGGAATTTATTTTTAGAAGAATTGAATATTTTATAGAAGGTGATGCTGCTGCACAAAAAAGACTCCATAAACAAGAATGGAATTTTGATAAAATCAGAAAGAAAACCTTAAAACATATAATTTTCTTTGCCATTGCTGTTATAACTTCCACAACATTTTTATCATATATTATTGGTGCTGATCAAGTATTAGAATTTTACAAACAAGGCCCTTTGATCCAAACAGGAGGCTTTACCGCCTTAATTATTTTTTCAGCTGCTTTTTATTTTGTGTTTGCCTTTTTCCGTGAGCAGGTGTGTACAATAGCCTGCCCTTATGGAAGGTTACAAGGAGTGTTAGTTGACAGGAAAACAATAATAGTTGCCTACGATTATAAAAGAGGCGAACCCAGAGGTCCCTTAAAACTTGCAAAAGAAAAAGGTTACGGAGATTGCATTGCCTGTAATAGTTGTGTTGCAGTATGCCCAACCGGAATCGACATAAAAAACGGGACACAACTCGAATGTATAAACTGTACAGCATGTATTGATGCCTGTAATGCAGTTATGGACAGATCTGGAAGACCAAGAGGTCTAATACGCTACGATTCGGAAGAAGGTATTAGCACCGGTAAACGATCTATTTTTAATACAAGGTCAATTGCTTACTCTGCAGTACTCACTGTTCTACTTTTCTTTGTGGCCAGTATGTTTATGATACGAGGAGACTTTGAAGTAACAATTTTAAGACAGAGAGGTACTATGTTTCAGGAGTATGGAAATGATAGTCTTAGTAATATTTATAATTACCAGATAGTAAATAAAATACGACAAGACATTGAAGTACAGTTAAAACCCATTAATGTTAATGGGAAAATAAGATATATCGGGCCTAAAGAAATAATTAAAAAAGGAGAGGTCGGAAAAGGTACGTTTATGCTTATTTTGCCAAAAAATCAAATAAAGTCATCTAATACAAAAATTATATTTGGTGTATACAGCGAAGGCAAACTCATTGAAGAGTATAACAGCACATTTGTAGGACCAAATAATTTAGATTAATAAAGTATATGAAAATTAACTGGAATTGGGGTACGAAATTGTTTATTGCAATTGTACTGTTTATGAGTTTAATTATAGGATTTGTCATCTTTAGTTTTAACAATGATGTAAACCTTGTTGAAAAAGATTATTATCCCAAAGGGCAGGAATATCAACAGCGATTAAATGAAATAAAAAATGCTTCCTTTAAAAGAGATTTTTTTAAAATCCAGCAATTAGCAGAAGTAGTTACTCTTAACTGTCCTGATTTACAGGCTGATACAGCGAGTATTTATTTTTTCAGGCCATCGGACACTAAACTTGACAGGATATTTGATATAAGTTCGGGCGATACTTCTTATACGTTTAGCAATTCCGGTTTCAAAAGGGGGAAGTATCTCCTTAAAGTTTACTGGAATTCAAACAATGTTGGATATTATTTTGAACGCGATTTCTTCTTCGAATGATGAGTGATAGTTATTTTATACTTGCATTGATAACCGGTTTAATAACAAGCCTTCACTGTATTGGCATGTGTGGGCCCATAGCAATTGCTTTGCCTTTAGGCAGAAAAACCTGGATTGAAAAGGCATTTGGAACACTTACCTATAATATTGGCCGAACCATTACCTATGCCTTTATTGGAGCAGTTTTTGGATTAGTGGGTCAGGGCATACAAATGGCAGGGTTTCACCAATGGGCCTCCATAATTATTGGTATCCTAATGATTATTTCGGTTTTATTTCCAGCATTATTCAAAGACAAACGTAAAATTGAAAGTTTCTTATTTGGTTATACCGGTAAACTTATCGGAAAATTCAGAAAACTCTTTTCAAATGGATCAATTCCCAGTTTGTTTCTAATAGGATTATTAAATGGTTTGCTACCCTGTGGGCCTGTATATGTAGCAGTTGCAGGCGCATTGAATACCGGCAGTATGGTAAATGGCATATTATTTATGATACTTTTCGGTATTGGCACTATTCCAATAATGTTTGCAATCCCAATGCTTGGAAATATAATTGGAGCTAAAATTCGTAAAAAATTCAGCTGGGTATTGTCAGTTTTTATAATTTTGCTGGGTGTTTTATTTATCCTTCGTGGATTAGATTTAGGAATAATGTATGTGAGTCCAAAATCGAAAATGCTGAAACCCCACGTAATGAAAAAACATGAAAATTGCTGCAGTGGCAAAATAGATACTTTAGAGTTAAAACAAATAAATACTAAATAAAATGAAAAAACCAGTAATATTACTTTTGATGATTACGCTTATTAGCGTTGGTTCAATTGCAATAATTAATGCAAAAGCCAACGTTTCTAATAATTCTTCTGCAATAAGCATGCAGGACGATCCGGCAGATGCTAAGTTCCCTAAAGGAGCCAAAATATACAAAGAAAAATGTGTGGCTTGTCACCAAACAACAGGAATGGGTGTTCCAAATGCATTTCCACCGTTAAAGGATGCTGATTATTTATTCGCAGATAAAAAGCGTGCAGTTAGGCAAGTACTTAACGGCAATAATACTCCAATTACAGTAAACGGAGCAACTTACACAATCCCAATGCCTCCACAGGTAGATACTCATGAAGATGCCGTTGCTGTAATTAACTATGTATTAAATGCATGGGGTAATGATGGTGGAACAATTAAACTTGAAGACGTAAAAGATATCAAAATAGTCAGATAGTATTCATATAAAAATAAATTAGTTAAAAACGGGAATTCATTGTAAATTTGATTCCCGTTTTTTTTTAATCTCAAAAAATAAATAATTATGAAATATTTATTACTCATAGCAACTTTGGTATTTACCTTAAATTCATGCGATAATGCTTCACAAACAAAAAATAAAACTGAGCAAAAGCAGGTTTTAAATCCTGTTGAAGGAGAAGTTTATGGAAATAAAATTGCCAACGAAAATATAATTATGGCGAATACTCTTGCTCAGCAAATGGCAAATGATGATGAAATGGAACTAAAACTTGAAGGCAACATTAATGCAGTTTGTCAGATGAGCGGTTGCTGGATGGATATGAATCTTGGTGATGGAGAAATTGTACACGTAACTTTTAAGGATGAAGCCTTTACCCTGCCAAAAGATATTACAGGAAAAAATGCCGTTATTGAGGGTGTTGCCATAAGACAAGAAGTTCCAGTGGCAGAATTGAAAAAAGCTGCAATAGCGGAAGGGAAAAGTCAGGATGAAATTGATGCCATCAACCAACCCAAAATAGAATATTATTTTGAGGCTAATGGTGTAACACTGAGAAAATAAATCCTTTTAATTTAATATTTAATTAGAAATCGGAACTAGATAAAGGTTTATTATTAAATTTTCTCTATTTTCGGGCTAAATTTTAATACCATTACTATGTATTTACGTTTTCTTTCATTTGTCGCAATTTTTATTTTTTCATTTACGAACCTTTTTTCACAGGATACTTTTTCCATCGTTGCTGTTGACTCCATAACCGGTGAAGTTGGAAGTGCCGGAGCTTCATGCGTAGACATGAATAATTTTCCGGGTTATGATACTGATTTTCTTGGAGAATTATTTCCCGGTGTAGGAGCAATAAACACCCAGGCATGGTACCTTCCTGCCAATCAGGAAAATGCAAGAGACAGAATGAATGCAGGAGATACTCCTGATCAAATAATTGAATGGTTGGAAAATAATGATGCTCAAAATCAACCTCAAAAGCGTCAGTATGGTATAGTTAGACTTGTTGATGATACTCCTCTTTCAGCAGCATTCACAGGAACACAAACCGACGACTATAAAAATCATGTATTGGGTCCAAATTATTCCATACAAGGAAATATTTTAATGGGTCAAGTAGTATTGGATTCTATGGAAGCACGTTTTTTAAGAGAAGAAGGCGACCTGGCATGCAAACTTATGGCTGCTTTGCAAGGAGCAAAAATGGTTGGAGCTGATTCACGCTGCTTTAGTAATGGAACTTCATCATTGTTTTCTTTTGTAAAAGTTGCCCAGCCTGATGATGTTTTTGGAGAACCATCATTCCTTTTATCAGTTGCCACTGAAAATGGCGCCGGTATAGAACCAATAGATACACTTCAGGTATTATTCGAAGAAGTTAAGGAGTGTACTACGGTTGGTATTAACCCAAGTGAAGATATTTCTGCTGAGTTTACTTTATATCCTAACCCCATTAAAAATAATTTTAATATAAGCACTTCTTATACTGAAGAATTTACCCTGGAAGTTTATAATTTGAATGGTAAATTACTCATTAGTAAAAACTTTAAAAACAACACAGTAATAAATCTTGAAAATTACACTTCAGGGTTTTTCCTCGTAAGAATTTTTAACCAAAGTAAACAACTTAATACCAAAGTATTAAAATTATAATTTTCAATCTTTTCCGTTAAGAAACTAACAGAAAAACCTGCAAAATGTCATAAACTTATGCTATTTTCTTATTTGTAATTAGTCTAAATTAGCGGCTTAAATCAAATTACATTTTTAAAAAATACTATTTATGAAACTGCCTGTTTTTAAGTTAGTTACAGCGAGCTTACTAATTGCAATTTCTTTATTTTTATCCATCTCGGCTTTTGCCGATGATGAACTTGGTGTTTATGAGCATCTGGACGAATATATTTCTGACGATTTAATTTTCACCGATGAACTATACAATGAGATAAATTTAAAGGAGGCAATCGACCGCCCAACAATAATCAATCTGGTTTACTACGAATGTCCTGGCATATGTAGTCCTTTGATGAATGGCTTAGCAGAGGCAATGGAGAAAACTGATATTGAAGTTGGTAAAGATTATAGAGTTTTTACAATAAGTTTTAGCCCTACTGAAGGACCCCCATTGGCAAAAAAGAAAAAACATACATACCAAAAACTTGTAACACATGGCGATACTGATAATTACTGGAAATTCCTGACGGGAGACAGTACTAATATAAATCGCCTTTTAAATGAAGTAGTATTCAAAGTTAAAAAGGAAGGTAAAGAATATATCCATCCCGGGACTATCATAGTTTTAAGTCCTGATGGTAAAATTACACGCTATTTATACGGAAGCACATATTTTCTCCCATTCGATTTAAAGATGGCCATAGTTGAAGCTGCACAAGGAAAATCAGGCCCAACTATTAATAAGGTTCTAAACTACTGTTTTAGTTACGATCCGGAAGGAAAAAAGTATGTTTTTAACATTACTAAAATATCAGGGTCAATTATACTTATTTTCGCTTTGATACTGCTTTTCAGTTTGTTATATAAAGGAAATAGGAATAAGACTCATAAACCAAAATTCGAAAACAAAGAATAAATATTTTCTCCTTAGGGAAATAATTCCATAATATCTTTCAATAAATATCAGAATAAAGAATAATAGATAACAACAAATAATAATAATATGACAGTTGATGCTTTACCTTATACAGACTTCTATAAAGCGAAGAAAGGTATATGGTCATGGTTATTCACACTTGACCACAAAAGAATTGCACTTTTATACTTATACGCAATAATAAGTTTCTTTTTAGTAGGTGCTACGCTTGGTATTTTAATGCGTTTGGAACTTTTCCAACCTGGTAAGGATATTATTGAGCCTCAAACTTATAATCAGATATTTACATTGCATGGTGTTATAATGATTTTCCTATTCATTATTCCCAGTATACCTGCGATATTTGGCAATTTTCTACTTCCATTAATACTTGGAACAGATGATGTGGCCTTTCCAAAACTCAACTTACTATCTTTTTATCTCTATGTTTTAGGAGCACTATTTGCTTTATCAACTTTAATTTTTGGTGATGGTCCTGCTGATACCGGTTGGACATTTTATGCGCCCTATAGTGTAAAAACCGGAACTAATGTTACAATGTCAGTTTTAGCGGCTTTTATACTGGGGTTCTCATCAATACTTACAGGATTAAACTTTATTGTAACTATTCACCGACTTCGTACACCGGGTATGGGCTTTAATCAAATGCCATTGTTTTCATGGGCACTTTATGCCACATCATGGATACAAGTACTTGCAACTCCTGTTATTGGAATTACATTATTGATGATAGTTGCGGAGAGGGTTTTCGGTATAGGACTTTTCGACCCCTCCATCGGTGGCGACCCTATTCTTTATCAGCATTTATTCTGGATATATTCTCATCCGGCGGTTTATATTATGGCACTTCCGGCCATGGGTGTTGTTTCCGAAATTATTCCAACCTTTGCTCAGAGAACGATATTCGGCTACAAAGCCATTGCTTATTCCAGTATGGCAATAGCATTTATAGGTTATTTCGTATGGGGACATCATATGTTTACTTCTGGAATGAGTGGCCCGGCAGCAATTATTTTCTCTATTCTGACTTTCCTGGTAGCAATTCCAACATCTATTAAAGTATTTAACTGGTTAGCAACACTATACAAAGGTTCTATTGTTATTGATACACCACTATTATATGCACTGGCATTTATTTTCAACTTCCTAATTGGTGGATTAACAGGTCTATTACTTGGAGCACTTGCGGCCGACGTTCATGTTCACGATACATATTTTGTTGTGGGACACTTCCATTATGTTATGTTTGGAGGAACAGGATTTGCATTCTTCGGAGCATTACACTATTGGTTTCCTAAAATATGGGGTAGAATGTACAATAAAAAAGTAGCGAATACTGCATTTGCGATATTCCTTATAGGGTTCAATATTCTGTATTTCCCTATGCTTATTCTTGGAATTATGGGTATGCCCAGAAGATATTACGACTATCTACCTGAATTTACTTCCTTGAATCAAATTTCTACTGTCGGCTCATGGATAACAGTTACCGGCATAATTTTAATGCTTATTAATCTTATTGTAGCAGCAAGAAAAGGAGAAAAGGCTCCTGACAATCCATGGAATGGAATTACTCTGGAATGGCAGACTAAATCGCCACCACCATTGGAAAATTTCGACAAAATGCCTCAAATTCCGGAAGGAGGACCTTATAATTTTCCAAACGCCTATAAGCATAAACATTAGAATCGTTTTGAAATAATCATTTAATCAATAATCAGAAAATTGTAACACAATATAAAAATATGGACCATACTTTTCATTTACCAAATTCGGGACATAATTTCGATGCAAAGTCTTCGAAACTCGGAATGTGGCTGTTCCTATACACAGAACTGCTGCTTTTCGGAGGTTTGTTTTTAGTTTACATGGTTTACAGAGAGTTAAATTCAGAAGCATTCCTATTGGCTTCTTTCAAACTTAATGTTTGGATGGGTACTTTCAATACTGTTCTGCTAATAACCAGTAGTATGACAATTGCCATGTCGATTACAGCACTTCAAAAAGGAAATAAAAAACTTTCTGTTAATCTTATGTGGCTTACAATTATTGCTGCCCTGGGGTTCTTGGTGGTAAAATATTTCGAGTGGGGAGCAAAATTCGAACATGGACTGGTACCGGGTATGGAACATTACGATACTCTTCCAATGGGAGAAAGACTTTATTTTTATTTGTATTTCTTTATGACCGGATTACATGGTCTCCACGTTATTATAGGTGCTATTTTTATATTATTCGTAATTAGAGGAGTTAATAAAGGTACAGTTACACCTGAACGATATTCCTTATCAGAAAATGCAGGATTATACTGGCACCTTGTGGATCTAGTATGGATTTACCTTTTCCCTTTATTCTATTTAATACATTAAGATATGAGCGACAATAATAATGTACATATAAGTTCTTACAAAGAACATTTTAGCACCTGGGCAGCATTGATACTGCTCACGTTTATGACTGTGGCTGTTTCTGTTTTCGGTGCAGAATTAAGAACACTGTCCGTTGCAACAGCCATGATTATTGCTACAGTAAAAGCTACAGCTGTAGGATACTATTTTATGCATATTAAATATGATCCTAAAATTTATAAGTGGATGATGGGCACAGTACTTGCTCTTTTCACCTTTTTTATGATAATGTTAACCATCGATTATTTAACAAGATAATATATGAACGCTTCAAATTTTGTTGAAGGAGTTGATTTTTCACTCTATCTGATTTTATCCATTGCGGTTTTCTTCCTCGTGGGAATTACTGCCGTTATGATTTATTTCCTTATAAGATATCGCAAAAAAAGAAACCCCGTAGCAACAAACATAGAAGGAAGTTATACTCTGGAAATTATCTGGACAGTTATTCCTACTATTCTGGTATTGATTATGTTTTGGTACGGATGGACAGGTTATAAACCAATGCTTACTGCCCCCAATGATGCCATGGAAATAGAAGCCGTAGGGCAGATGTGGAAATGGACTTTCAATTATCCAAACGGTAAATCTTCCGACACTCTGGTAATTCCAATCGACAAGGCCGTAAAACTCAATTTAGTTTCAAAAGATGTTTTACACTCTCTGTATATTCCTGCATTTAGGATAAAACAGGATGTTGTTCCGGGAAAAGATTTTTCCATGTGGTTTATAGGTCAGAAATTAGGCAGATACGACATCCTATGTGCAGAATATTGCGGACAGTTACACTCTTATATGTTAAGTAGTGTTCATGTTATTGAAGAAAATAAATATGATGAGTGGCTTAATAAAAAAGAAGATACGTCCAATGAACACCCAGGATTAACTTTGATGAAGAAAAATGCATGTCTATCTTGTCATACTCAGGATGGTACTCGTTTGGTAGGTCCTAGTTTTAAAGATATCATTGGAAAAACTGAGACAATTATTGTTGATGGTAAAGAACAAACAATAATCGTTGATCGTGATTACATCTTTAATAAAATTTCAAATCCAACTTCCTCCACTGTAAAAGGTTATCAGTCGGGGCTTATGCCACAACTTAACTTGTCTGAACAAGAAGTAAACGATATGATCGACTATATATCAACTATTAAATAAATTAAATTTGATAAAACAATTATATGAAAAAGTGGATTAGTTTATTGATGGAACTCAATAAAGTTAGAATAACATTTGCTGTTACTCTAACAACTGTGGCCGGATATATTCTGGCTAATAGCAGTTTCGATACAGGAATAATATTACCCACTTTAGGCATTTTCATCCTTGCATGTGGTTCAGCAGTTTTGAATCATATTCAGGATAGAGATAAGGATGCTATTATGGACAGAACAAGTAACCGTCCAATTCCTTCAGGAAGAATAAGCACCTTAGGTGCAAGTATTATTGCTGTAGTGGAGATAATTATTGGTTCTCTTTTGGTTTATTATGGAAGTGGATTTCTTGCATTACAGTTGAGCCTTCTAGCTTTAATTTGGTATAACGGAATATACACTCCTCTCAAAAGAAAAACAGCCTTTGCAGTAATTCCCGGAAGTGTAATTGGAGCACTCCCTCCTCTCGTAGGTTGGGTAGCAGCCGGAGGACAACTTTCCGACCCCAAAGCTATGGTATTGGGCTTATTCTTCTTTATGTGGCAAGTGCCTCATTTTTGGCTTCTTATGCTAAAATACGGACAGGAATATGAGAAAGCAGGATTCAAATCGATTACAACTATGATTAGTCCCCAACAAATAAAAAACTCAACATTTTTATGGACGGTTGCAACAGCAGTATCCGCTTTAATGGTAAGTGCATCAGGATTAATCAGTATGGTAATTTTTAAGATATTAATAGTTATTGCTGCAATTTGGCTTGTTGCAGTTTTCTCCAAACTGATTAAGCCAAAAACAACAAGTTTTAATCCATTTCATTATTTCATGCGAATTAATTATTTCGTTCTAATAATGATATTGGTTTTTAGCATTGAACCTTTGATTAAATAATTGATCGGTATTATTATTTAATATGGTAAAGAGCTGCTTTTTGGCAGCTCTTTTTGTTTTTTAAAACCCCAAATAATTAATTCTTTTTTTTGATAAGTTTTTCCTTTTTTTAAGCTGATTTCAAAATGTAAACTTTATCTTTGTAGATACTTTTTATGATATATATCATACCTGTACTATGCTACTAATTAGAAGAATACTAAACTTTTATATTGATGGTTTCAAGTCGATGACGGTAGGAAAGCGCTTATGGATAATAATCCTGATAAAATTATTCATAATATTTTTTGTGTTGCGTTTATTTTTTTTTCCTGATATCCTGAAATCAAAGTTTGATACTGATAAGGAGCGTGGTGATTATGTAATTGAGCAATTAACTAAAGAAAAATAGAAATATGGATACTTTCGGCTTAACAGTTGTTGAATGGTCGAGGGCACAGTTTGCTCTCACAGCCATGTACCATTGGATTTTTGTGCCACTTACACTGGGTACCTCATTTATCGTTGCCATTATGATGACGATATATGTAAAAACCGGAAAAGAAATTTGGAAGAATATAACCAAATTCTGGATGACTTTATTCGGTATAAACTTCGCAATCGGAGTTGCCACAGGAATAATACTTGAATTCGAATTTGGAACCAATTGGTCGAATTACTCCTGGTTTGTAGGCGATATTTTTGGAGCCCCACTTGCTATTGAAGGCATAATGGCCTTTTTCATGGAATCCACATTCATAGAAATATTATTTTTTGGCTGGGGAAGAGTCAGTAAAAAGTTTCATTTGTTATCGGCATGGCTGGTAGCAATAGGCTCAAATTTAAGTGCCCTTTGGATATTGGTTGCCAATGCCTGGATGCAAAACCCAGTCGGAACGGTATTTAATCCTGATACTGCAAGAAATGAAATGACAAACTTCTGGGATGTCCTTTTCTCACCAACTGCAGTAAATAAATTTCTACATACAATTTCATCGGCATATGTTCTATCTGCAATATTTGTTATAGGTGTAAGTGCATGGTTTTTACTTAAAAACCGAAGAATCGTATTCGCCAAGAAAAGCATGTTGATAGGAGCTGTATTCGGATTAATTAGTGCTTTTTATATGTTTGCAACCGGTGACGAATCGGCACGACGGGTTTTCAACGACCAACCCATGAAGTTTGCAGCTATGGAAGGCCTTTATGATGGAGAGAAAAATGCACCATTAGTTGTAATAGGTTTAATGAAGAAAGTCCCAACACCCGAAAATCCCAAGATGAATGAGTTTGCCTTTAAAATAGAAATCCCGAATATGCTTTCATATATGGCAGCGCTCGATCCAAATGCATTTGTACCTGGTGTACGCGACCTTGTTCATGGCAGTGAAGAACATGGAATAGTTTCATATTACGAAAGAATAAGAATGGGAAAACTAGCCATAAAGGCTCTCTCGGATTACAAACTTGCCAAAGAAATTGCCAGTGAACATGAAGCTCAAAAACACCTAAGTGTGTTTAACCAAAATTATAAATATTTTGGCTATGGTTATTATAACGATCCTCATCATTTAATACCGAATGTACCTCTGGTTTTCTACTCATTCCATATTATGGTAGGGTTGGGAACCCACTTTCTGATATTATTTATAGTTGTTTTATTCTTCCTTTTTAAAAGAGATATTGTAAAAGCAAGATGGTTAAATTATGTATCATTATTAACAATACCTCTGGCATATATAGCCTCTCAGGCAGGCTGGATGGTGGCCGAATTCGGTAGGCAGCCATGGGTTGTGCAGGATTTGATGCCTACTCTCAGCGCGGTATCCAATATAGAATCTAAAAGTGTTATTGTAACCTTTGTAATGTTTGCAATTGTATTTACGGTATTGCTTATCGCAGAAATAAAAATAATGCTTAGTCAAATTGTTAAAGAGTCAAAAGTAGAGGAGGATTAATCATGTTTGAAAATTTATCATATACAACACTGCAAGAATATTGGTGGATAATTGTTTCCCTTTTGGGAGCAATCTTGGTTTTTATGCTATTCGTTCAAGGGGGACAAACATTAATATATTCCTTTGGAAAAGATAAGATAAGCCGTAAAATTATTGTCAATGCCCTGGGCAGAAAATGGGATCTTACATTTACTACTTTGGTAACTTTTGGAGGAGCGGCATTTGCTTCATTTCCACTTTTTTACGCCACAAGTTTCGGTGGTGCTTACTGGGTGTGGATGCTAATTCTGTTCGCATTTATTATCCAGGCAGTTAGTTATGAATACCGTACAAAACCTAACAATTTCCTTGGGGAAAAAACCTATATGGCATTCTTATTTATTAACGGATTATTGGGAACTGTTCTTCTGGGAACGGCTGTTGCAACATTTTTTACCGGCTCCGAATTCTCAATTAATAATATGAATAGTTCATTTTGGCAATCGCCCTATAGAGGATTAGAATTGGCATTTAACTTTACAAGTTATTATACATATGTAAATCTTTCTCTTGGTCTGGCAGTTTTCTTCCTCTCAAGAGTACTGGCTTCATTATATTTTATGAATAGTGTTAGTAATAAGGATATAATTGTAAAATGCCGTAAGTTATTAATTGATAACGCAATACCGTTTTTAATTTTCTTTCTTTTTTTTATTGTAAACATTTTAATTAAAGATGGTTTTGCTTATAATTCCGTTGGCGGAGAGGTTAGTTTAGTTAAATATAAATACTTCCACAACCTGATAGAAATGCCAGTTGTGGGACTGATGTTTGTAATTGGGGTTGTTTTGGTGCTTTGGGGAATTATCAATTCTTTTATTAAAGATGACGATGCAGCTTCCAAAGGAATCTGGTTTACAGGAGGGGGAACTATTCTTACCGTTTTTGCACTCTTCCTGATTTCAGGATTAAACAATACTTGTTTCTATCCTTCTACTTTTGACTTACAGAGTTCACTTAACATACGAAATGCATCATCATCAGAATATACTCTGGTGGCCATGTCGTATGTAAGTTTGCTGGTACCGTTTGTAATAGCATATATTTGGTATGAATGGTCATCTCTTAACAAAGAAAAAATTACCGCAGAGGAAATGGAGAATGATCATCATGCCTATTAATTTTAGAGTTGTGAGTTATGAATCAGTCAGTAGACTGACAAGTGATGAGTTTTGAGTTGTTTGACATAGAAGTGCCTGAAGTTCTAAGTGCCTAAAGTTGGGCCTAACTACTAACAATTCACCATTAACGATTAAAAAAATAAAATATGTACATAAGAGAAATTATATGGTTTTTAAGTTGGCCTTTTGTTATTTGGTTTTCTTATAAGATGGTTATTTATGCATTGAAAAAATTTGAGCAGAAAACTGAAAATGCTAAATAGATCTTATTCTTTGTGGAATGAACTACGGCACCAAAATTTAACGAAGTATCAAATTCGTGATCCGTTCTATAGGCCTTAAAAGCCTTGGAGTATTAATTCATTTATCCCGATACGCTCTGCTATCGGGATTCGTTCTACTTACAAATATTAATGCACTTTGATTTTAATATTTGAGTTTCACGAATAAATATCATTAATTTAGCCATTAATAAAAAGAAAGATTATGACTTATAAAGATGCAATGTTTAAAGACAATGAATTGTCGGGAAAAGTAATTATTGTAACTGGTGGAGGCTCAGGACTTGGAAAGGCCATGACCAAATACTTTTTACAATTGGGAGCAAAAGTTGTAATCACTTCAAGAAGTTTGGAGCGTCTTGAAAATACTGCCAAAGAACTGATTGAAGAAACCAAAGGTGAACTTTTTTGTGTTGCTTGTGATGTGAGACATTACGATCAGGTGGAAAATGTAATAGCAAAGACACTTGAAAAATATTCGAAAATTGATGGATTAGTAAATAATGCAGCCGGAAATTTTATAAGTCCTACCGAAAGATTATCTGCCAATGCTTTCGACACAATTTTAGATATTGTTTTAAAAGGAACTAAAAACTTTACGCTAGCATGTGGTAAACACTGGATAAAAGAAAAACAAAAAACATCAACCATATTAAATATAGTAACTACTTATGCTTCAACTGGTAGCGCCTATGTTGTTCCCTCTGCCGCTGCCAAAGCAGGAGTACTTGCAATGACACGCTCTCTGGCTGTTGAATGGGCAAAATATGGTATCCGATTGAACGCCATCGCTCCTGGCCCCTTCCCTACTAAAGGTGCATGGGACAGGCTTTTACCGGGTGAATTAAAAGACGAGTTTGATATCAAGAAAAAAGTGCCATTAAAAAGAGTTGGTGAACATCAGGAACTTGCTAATCTTGCAGCATATTTAATGACAGATTTTTCAGCCTATATCAATGGCGAAGTAATAACAATTGACGGTGGCGAATGGCTTCAGGGAGCCGGCGAATTTAATATGCTGGAAAAAATCCCCTCGGAAATGTGGGACATGCTTGAAATGATGATAAAATCCAAAAAATAAATTCAAGAAATTTTTTAAACCCAAAATGCTATGAGAAAAATATTATTAATAATTTTCTTTTTAGGAATTTATAGTTTTGTTAATTCACAAAATACTACTGCAGTTATAAATGCAGCAGGCTTGCAGGCTGGATTTCTGGGTGGTTGGCTGTATAATGAAGTAAGTGTTTCCAACGACAAAACCATAAGAGCGGAACTCGGTATAAATATGTGGTTTTATGAAACATTTGGCGACCAGCCATATTTTTACCCTTCATTATCGGTAGAGCCTAGATGGTATTATAACATCCTGAAAAGGGAAAAGAAAAACAAATCAATAAATAAAAACAGTGCCGATTTTATTTCCATCAAAGGAATTTTTGTTCCAGAGTTTGCCCATGTTCCTATTAAAGCTGGATACAGTTTCAGTAACTCTCTTGCAATTGTACCTTATTGGGGAATAAGAAGAGAAATAGCAAAAAATATTTTTGCTGAGTTAGGGCTTGGAGTAGGATACGAATTCCATTTTGGCAAATATGCGTCTGAAGATAATTTGTTAATATTGCCACACTTTCGAATTGGAATGTAGAGATCAGTATATTTTGAAATGTACTTAAAACGATCTTTTAACCGCATTTTTCCAATCACTCAATAGTGTATTTCTTTTTGTTGGTTCAATCCCAGGAGAAAACTGTTTACTGAGTTGCCAGTAGTTCTTAACTTCTTCAATATCCTCCCAAAAGCCTACATTTAAGCCTGCCATATAAGCAACTCCCAATGATGTTGTTTCAAGAATTTCAGGACGCTGCACTTCTGTATTAAGAATATCACTCTGGAACTGCATTAAAGTATTGTTTGCAGAGGCTCCTCCATCAACACGAAGTTTATTAATTTTTTCACCTATATCTTTTTCCATAGCCGACAAAACATCGTACGATTGAAAGGCTATTGATTCCAGTGCGGCCCTTGCTATTTGCGATTGAGTTGTTCCGCGGCTAATACCATAAATTAAACCTTTGGCATCTTGTTTCCAATATGGAGCACCAAGTCCTGTAAAAGCAGGAACAAAATAAACACCTCCGTTATCCTTGGATTTCAATGCTAAAGCCTCTACATCAGATGTCTTCTTAATCAACTCTAGTCCATCTCTAAGCCATTGAATAACAGCCCCCCCAACAAACACGCTTCCCTCAAGGGCGTAGGTAGTTTTACCACCTAAATTCCAGGCTATAGTTCCCAGCATTTTATGTTTGGAACGAACAAATTCTTCACCAGTATTCACCATCATAAAACATCCGGTACCATAAGTATTTTTAGCCATTCCCTTTTCAATACACATCTGACCGAACATTGCAGCCTGCTGATCTCCAGTAACAGCAGCAATTGGTATTTGAGTATTTAAAACTTTGCCTGCAGTATTGGCAAATATTTCATCATTCATTTTAACTTCAGGAAGCATACTTTTTGGTATGCCAAACAATTTCAATAAATCATCATCCCAGTTTAAACTGGAGATATTGAAAAGCATTGTCCTTGAAGCATTAGTAACATCAGTTACATGTATTTTTCCTCCGGTTAAATTATATATTAACCAAGTGTCAACAGTACCGAAAAGCAAATCGCCATTGTCTGCTTTCTGCTTTGCACCTGAAACATTTTCCAGTATCCATTTAATTTTTGTGGCAGAGAAATAGGAGTCTATCTCCAATCCGGTTTTCTCTTTAACCATTTCACTCAAACCATCAGCTATAAGCTGATTACAGTAGTCCGAAGTTCTGTGATCCTGCCATACAATAGCATTATAAACAGGCTTTCCGGACTTTCTGTCCCACACTATGGTAGTTTCGCGCTGGTTTGTAATTCCGGCAGCAACAATATTTTCAGGTGAGATACCAAATTTTGTTATCACTTCTGTGGCAACAGAAAACTGAGAAGAGAGAATTTCCGAAGGATTATGTTCTACCCAATTAGGCCTTGGAAAAATTTGCGGATATTCTTTTTGCGCCATAGCACAAACTTCACCCTTATGGTTATAAATTATCGCTCTGGAACTTGTTGTTCCCTGATCGAGGCTGAGTATAAACGAATTTTCCATTTGCTAAAATATTAAGACGGAATTACTTAAACTGAAACCCCGTAATCTCTTAAGGCATCATTAAGAGATGTTTTTTTATCGGTTGATTCTTTCCTCATTCCAATAATTAAGGCACAGGGGACATTATATTTTCCAGCAGGAAACTCCTTTTCAAAGGAACCCGGAATAACCACAGAATTTGGTGGCACATAACCCTTGTATTCAACTGCTTCGCTTCCGCTTACATCAATAATTTTAGTCGACAATGTGATAACCACATTTGCTCCAAGAACTGCTCCTTTACCTATTCGCACACCTTCTACGACTATGCATCGTGAACCGATAAAACAGTTGTCTTCAATAATTACGGGAGCAGCCTGAACGGGCTCTAAAACACCTCCTATGCCTACTCCACCACTAAGATGTACTTCTTTCCCAATTTGTGCACATGAGCCTACTGTTGCCCATGTATCCACCATGGTATTGCTTCCAACATAGGCGCCAATATTTACATAAGATGGCATCATAACCACACCTCTGTCAATAAAACTACCATATCTGGCTATTGCATGAGGCACCACTCTTACTTCCTGTTTTGCGAAATCCCTTTTTAACGGAATTTTATCATGAAATTCGAAAATACCAACTTCGGTAGTCTCCATCTTCCTCAAAGGAAAAAACATGATGACAGCCTTTTTAACCCACTCATTAACCTGCCAGTTGTCGCCAATTGGCTCTGCAACACGAAGTTTTCCTTTGTCGAGCATTTCAACAACATCATTTATAGCATCAATAGTTTTTTGTTCCTTTAAAAGCGAACGGTCTTCCCACGCTTTCTCTATAACAATCTGTATATCTTTCATTTATATTATTTTTTCTATGTTTTTACAAGTTCCTTTACGTCGAAGGCATCTCTCATGGCATTACCCAAACTCATAAAGGCAAGTACTAAAATTATTATTGCAATTCCGGGCGCAAGTGCAAGGTATGCAGAATCGAGTATTATAAAACTGTAGTATTCTTTAATCATGCTTCCCCATGAAGGCATAGGAGGTTGAACGCCTATGCCAAGAAAACTCAATCCTGCTTCAATAAGAATTGCAGCTGCAAAGTTAGCAGCCGAAATTACAATTACAGGACTCATAACATTTGGCAGAATGTGGTTTTTTATTATCCTGAAATTACTATAGCCTAAGGCGAAACCGGCTTCAATATATTCTTTTTCCTTGATGCTCATTATCTGCCCTCTTACAACTCTTGCTACTTCAACCCACATAGTTAATCCTACGGCAATAAATACCTGCCAAAAGCCTTTTCCCAAAGCAAAAGTAATGGCAATTACCAATAGTAATGTGGGTATCGACCAAACAACATTTATAAACCACATAATAATTTCGTCGAGGCGACCACCAAAAAAACCTGCCAATGAGCCTAAAAATATTCCAACCGATAGTGATATGGCAACAGATATAAATCCTACCGACAAACTAACTCTGGAACCTATGATTAGCCGGCTTATTAAATCTCTTCCAAACTGATCGGTACCAAGCAAATAAAATCTGCTTCGCAAATTATCATTTTCAAATATTTTTCTGGCTTCACTTATTGTTATCGTATGCTCTTTTCCATCTACAGAAGTGTATTTAACTATTTCGCTTTTCTTGTCAAAATATGTCTTCCCCTTTATGGGGAAAAGTACATCAGCAATATTTAATTTAAGCGAATCATCTTTGTTACCATATAGTTGATAAACCACAAATTCATCATTAAAATGATAATTATTAATGGGTATTTCGCGATATTGGCTTCTTTGGCCAGACAGCATTTTTGAAATAATATTTTTACTTTCTACCGTTTCATTTCTGCAGACTTCTATCATTAGAACACTAAAACCAGGCTTTTGATTACTAATTTCCAGTATTTGTTTGTTTGCATATGGGCTGGAGTCGGGGGTCAATAAATATCCTCCAATGGCGAAAAAAACGAATATAAAAATCACCAAAATTGAATAGTTTGCCAATGGATTAACCAGCAATTTTCTCCATGCAATGGAAGAAAGAGAACCAGATGGTTGATATTTTTTTCGTTTGAAAAACATTAGGTAAAATTAATAAAATCAGGCTTTGTTGTTAAAATAATCAAGCAGCTGAAAGACAATTCTTTAAATGCAATTATTGAAAACCCTATACCTTAGGTGGCTTACGTAAATCTTTTTTCTCAGCAATAATTTTTTTGGTTTTTAACCTTTTCTCTTTTACACCTTTTGGAACTTTAGTCTTCCTTCTAATCTTTTGAGGTTTTAATGCCTCAGTAATTAATTCCCGAAACTTTTCAATTACTATTTGTTTATTCTTAAACTGGCTTCTGGTTTCGCTGGAACTAATTGTTAAAATCCCATCTATACTAATTCTGTTTGCAAGTTTATCCATCAAAATAGTTTTCTCATCATCGTTTAACACCAATGATTCCTCCACATAAAAAAGCAATTCCACCTTTGTGGAAACTTTATTTACGTTTTGACCTCCGGGGCCTCCACTGCGACTGGTGCGAAAACTTAGTTCGTTTTTTAAAAGATTAAATCTTTCCGGTTCCATGCTGCGAATTTAATAAATGATTAAAAGCCGGAATAATGTCGGGTGAAAAAGTTATTTTTGTGTCGTCGAGTTGCGAGTTTACGGGTTGCAGGTTGTGAGTTTGAGTTACAAGATTGGGCTTGTGAAATTATTATAACCAATGCCCCCAACCTTTATATTATTTCGGTTGGCAAAGAATGAATAATACTAGTGATCAATGAATAATTCACTAATAACCAACGACTAATACACTAATGACAATTAAAAAATAATCAAATGACTCCTTTAGCAGAAATATTACGTCCGGGCAAACTTGAGGAATATATTGGACAGGAACACCTGGTTGGCAAGGGTGCTATACTTTATCAGAGCATAAATTCAGGAAGTATACCCTCTATGATTTTGTGGGGACCTCCGGGTGTGGGTAAGACTACATTAGCACATATTATTTCGCAATCGCTCGACAAAGAGTTTTATACACTTAGCGCTGTTAGTAGCGGAGTTAAAGATGTAAGGGCGGTGATAAGCCAGGCTGCTATGTTTAGGGGAAATGCCATTTTATTTATTGATGAGATACACAGATTTAGCAAGTCGCAACAAGATTCGCTTTTAAATGCTGTAGAAAAAGGAATAATTACACTTATAGGAGCCACCACAGAAAACCCTTCCTTCGAAGTAATTTCCCCTCTTTTATCAAGATGCCAGGTTTATATTCTAAAGCCTCTCGACAAGGAAAACCTGATTGATCTTCTTAACAAAGGCATAGAAAAGTTAACAGAAATTCATGAACTGGAAATAGTTTTAAAGGAGAACGAGGCCTTGATACAAATATCTGGTGGTGATGCAAGAAAACTATTAAATGCCCTTGAATTATACATTTATCAGAAGAAAGTAAATTCCAATAAAATTATCATCGATAATAAATCTGTAAAGGAAATCATCCAGGAAAACCTGGCCATTTACGACAAGAAAGGTGAGATGCATTATGATGTAATTTCTGCATTCATAAAATCAATACGTGGTAGCGACCCCAATGCTGCTGTTTATTGGCTTGCCCGAATGGTAGAGGCAGGAGAAGATCCGAAATTTATTGCGAGAAGAATGCTTATTCTTGCTTCGGAAGATATAGGAAATGCAAATCCAAACGCATTATTACTTGCCAATACATGTTTCGATGCTATTGCAAAAATAGGTTGGCCGGAAGGGCGCATAATACTTTCGCAAACAGCCGTTTACCTTGCAAACTCTCCAAAAAGTAATTCCACTTATTTAGCAATTAAAAAAGCACAGGCAATTGTTCAGCAAAGTGGAAATCTTGCCGTACCTCTTCACTTGAGAAATGCTCCTACTAAACTTATGAAAGAAATTGGTTATGGCGATAATTATAAGTATGCTCATGATCATGAAGGTAATTTTGTAGATATTGAATTTCTTCCGGAAGGCATTAGTGGTACCAAATTTTTCGAACCCGGCAATAACCCAAGAGAGAACAAGGAAAAAGAAATACTTAGAAAAAAATGGAAGGATAGATATAAATACTAAATCAAATTTATATTTTTGAAACCAAATCCAAAAACACTATGATTAAAAAATTTACACATCTTAAAAATCAAATAGTCCTAATAACATTTGCCTTAACATTTAGCCTGATCACTTTTTCCTGTGACCGATTTTCGCAGCCAGACAGAACTCCCACTAAAGAAGGATGGAAAGAGTTTACGATAAATGAGAACGGGGATTCCCTAATGACCTTTTTCAAAAAGGACGGAACGAAAAAATCGGAAGTTACATTTAAAAACGGTTTTCATGATGGCGTAGGCTACACCTACTATGATGACGGGGTTGTTCAATACGAAATACATTATAAGGAAGGTTATAAAGACGGTGAAACAAAATGGTTTTACCAAAGTGGCAAACTTTATAGAACAACCCAATATAAGATGGGCTCTAAGGATGGAATGCAAAGGAAATACTATGAAAATGGCAACCTTAAATCAGAAGTTCTTTATAAAGATAATGAACCGCAAGAAGGTTTGAGGGAGTTTAAAGAAGACGGAACTCCCTACAAGATATATCCTAAAATCAAGTTTAAAGAGATTGATAAACTGGCTTTTGAAAATAAAATAATTCTTCAGGTCTATCTGGAGCCAAAAGGCAGTAAAACAAAATATTATATTATAAAAAACATTGATGGAGAAGATCATTTCATCAGTTTAAGTCTGCAAACTAAACACGGAAAAGCAAATATTGAATATTCTCTTGCCCCGGGAAGATCAGTAATGGAAAAATTACAACTTAGGGTTGTAACTCAAACCAAACGTGGTAATCCTCTTGTATTGCATAAAACTTACAATATGGCAGCCGAAAACAGATTTAATTAAGGGCTTTTAAGCGCGCTTTTAATTGATAACTATCAGGAATATAAACTAAGCCTTTGTTTAGTAATTCGCGCGCTTTACCGTATTTGCCTTTTTTAAAATAGTAGGCGGCAGCAGCAGAATAACTCTTTTCAATATTACTATAACTTTCATAAATAACTTTGTTTGAATTCTCATTACATAAACTTTCAAATTCATTTTGAAAATGCTCTGCTTTTTGAATTTCACCCTTATAGTAATAGTTGCTCATCAACCCTAACTTAACCATATACATCAGATTGATTATCTTATCGTTATCTTTAAGGTTAATATGACTTTTAACAAAATTATCCAGAGTATCATTTAGGATGTTTAATCTGTTTTCATCATAAAACGATTTGGAGTTTAAACTCACAACAGTTGCTACCAGCATATTTTGGATATCAACGTTATCGGGTTTAATTTTATAAGCATTTTCCAAAAACGTCAGTGATTCATTATAATGAAGATTATTAATCATCTTTCTGCCCATTTCAAAATTATATATAAAAGAAAACTCACTTTTCAACGTGCTATCCTTAACTTTATCCATTAAGTATTGATATGATCTTTTATACATATCAACATTTCCTTCAAAATTTAACTGCCTCTGAGTCATATCGTAAAACAGGGAAATAAAAATATCCTTCTTTACATCCTTCGACGAAGTCCTTGTAAACATCCCAAGATACTTATAATAATCCGGATCAGTGGCATTGGTTTTATCAATCATGAGTCCAAGAGAAGCCGTCATTAAAAATTTATTTTGTAAGGAAGCATCCAGATAATACGCCTTTGTAAAATTATTAAGTGCCTGTTTTACTTTATTCTGAGTAAGGAAATCAAGTCCAAGATTAAAATATTGGCTTCCTGCCAGTTGCTTTAAATCGCCAACCTTTGTTTTCAGGTAATATTCAGTAAATAAATCATCCAGACTTTTATTGTCGAATTCATCTTTACTAATCAACTTATTGTCTCTCAAATAATTAACATAATTATTTTTAAATGTATTATCATAAACAAAAACTCCCTTTTGGGGATTAGTAGTTTGAACAATTATTTTTGAAGTTGAAGGATAAGCAATTAGAAACACATGATTAGGCTGGAATTCAATTTCATAAGGTATATTCAATTCATTAAACACCAAGGCAAATAACATAGTAGAAGTTACACACTGGTATTCTTTTGCTGTAAACAACTGCGAAAAATTTGCCTTTATAACATACTTATCCAACATTGAAGCATGAACACTATTATAAATCTTCTTAACCTTCTTTTTATCATTATATTTTGCAAATTTTTCATTTTTAAATGCTGCAACGGCTAGCTCTAAAGCAGACTTATATGTTTCGTATTCAGCGGCTTTAACATTTTTATCGGCAGCCAGGAATAATGCAAAATAATCAGGCTGAAAAGTATTTTCTAATTTGAAGAAAGTCTCCTTTTCAAAATCCGAATGATAGTTGAGATCGGCAAAAGAGACGATACTATCGGCGTAAATTGAATTAATTGAGAAAACAACTAATATGAAACAAAACAGATAATTTTTTAACCTTTGGGTCATAGCAGAGATTTATTTAAATTACATAGATATTTCTAAAGAAAATTTATCCGACGAAATTAAAAATTTATATTTAGATACCAAGCCGAAAGCCTGATAAAATAAATCCTCTAAGCCTTAAAATTATATTAATTTTGCATTTCAAATCACAAAATCAGGGATATGGCAGAAATGGGCAAATTAAACACTTTAGAAGTACTTCGTGTTGTAGAACACGGAATGTATTTACAGGGTGAGAACAATAACGATATTTTGTTACCAAATAAATATATCCCTGAAGGCACCAAAGTTGGTGATGAAATAGAAGTTTTTATTTATCGTGATTCAGAAGACCGCATTATTGCTACCACACTCACTCCCAAAGGAATGGTTGGCGATTTTGCCTATCTCGAAGTAGTAGCAGTTAACCGCATTGGAGCATTTATGGGATGGGGTCTTGAAAAAGATTTGTTCGTCCCTTTCAAGGAACAGAGAGTAAAAATGCAGCAAGGGCAGAAATATGTTGTGGGCATTTATATTGATGAATCTTCCGACAGAATTGCCGCTTCATCGAAATTATATCAATTTCTGGATGATGACATGCCTGAATTCAGCACCAACGAAGAAGTGGAAGCCTTTATTTATGACGAAAATGAAATAGGTTATAACTGCCTTGTTAATGAACAATTTGTTGGAATTATTTATGAAAGTGATGTGGTTACTAATCTGGAAGTGGGACAAAAAGTAAAGGCCTATGTTCAAAAAGTTCGTCCTGATAAAAAAGTCGACCTCAGCCTTTTACCTTCAGGCTACGGCAAAGTTGATGACATTGCGACCGGTATCCTAAACAAACTCAAGGAAAACGATGGATATATTGCTTTGAGCGACAAATCGCCATCGGAGACTATTAATCTTAAGTTGGGAATAAGTAAGAAAAATTTTAAAAAAGCAATTGGCTCTCTTTATAAAAAGAAACTTATCGAAATTGAAAAAATTGGAATAAGGCTTACTGAAGAAGGGAAGAAATATAATGAGTTATGAGTTATGAGTTTTGAGTTTTGAGTTAGGGCTAAAGTTACATGTTGCAAGTTGCAGGTTCGTTTCATTATTCAGATATAACTTAAGGCACTTGTAACTTTAGGCACTTATAACTATAGGCACTCTATGAACTCGATGAACTCTAGCGCACTTTAGACACTTGTAACTTTAGGCACTTATAACTTAAAATACTATATTTGTCCTCACAATAATTTCATAAACATTTTCACCATGAACACTGAAATTCAATCAATTATAGATCATTCGCTGGAGTACGCAGGCGAACTATTAAGTCAAACCGGAGAGTTATATCCTTTTGGTGCTTTTACTGACAAAACCGGACAGGTGCATCCACTTGAGATGGAAATCGATAAGAAAAATATTCCAACCAATGGTAAGATAATTGAAACACTGTGGAACTTTTGCATGGAGGAACTGGAAAATGATAAAATTTCTGCTTTTGGCATAAGTTTCGAATCTTCCATACAAATTGAAGAAGGAAAAGAACCAATTGACACGGTTGTTATAATTTCAAACCATAAGGATGAGGAAGAACTTCCTGCTTATTGTACTCAATTTAAGATTGTTGGAGATTCCAAAGTTGAATTTGGCGAAATGTTTGCTGTCGACAAAAAGTATTTCAATTGAAAATTAGCGGAAAACAACTTGAAAAAATAATACTCTCAGAAATGTCCAAGGCAAATACTCTTTTTGCCCGTGACTTAGTATTAGCCGATACCGATTTATTCAAACCATTGTTTAATATGATTCTCCGCAATGCGGAGCCATTATCCCGCAGAGCAATATGGATAATGGATTATGTTTTGGAAGCACAGCCCAATCTTATAAGCAAAACTTATATTATAAAATTAATCGACAATTTGAATAATTATTCGCATGAAGCCCTGATACGTCATAGTTTAAGGATTATTGCCAGATACAAAATACCCGAATCTCATTCAGCAAAACTTCTGAATACTTGCTTCGATTACCTCTTAGACCCCAAAACAAGCATTGCTTCAAAAGCATGGAGTATGGATATTCTATATGAATTTTCAGAGGAAGAACCCGACCTTAAACAAGAACTTATTACAGCCATCGAAATGAATCTGGAGCATGCTTCGGCAGGCATAAAAAACAAAGCCGTAAAAATGATTAAAAAACTAAAAAAACAGGTTTTTCTCCATTCTATTATGAAATAATTTAGGAGAAAATTTTAAAATTAACCACCAACTCATATTATTTTTCCTTTTCTACCGTTGTTTAAACAACATAATTGTTGATAAGTTGTCATTAATTATTAGTATGAGCCAATTGTATTCAATATTTTTATGAATTCAAAATCGATTTTTAAATGAAACGTACCTTACTGATTTACTGCTTATTGCCGGCTTTTTTATTTATCAACCTTGAGCTTGGCGCGCAGCAGACCGAATATTATAATTCCCCGGGTTTAAATTACAGGCAGGCTGTAGAATTATTTGAGCAACAGTCGTATGCTCCGGCCAGAGAAGTTTTCGACAGACTTATAATGGAAAATGCTCTAAGCATGGATCATGAAAAGGAAAATGCTGAATATTACAGCACCGTATGTGCTGTGGAATTGGGCGATAAAGATGCTCTTCAAAAGGTAGAAGAATTTTCGAGTAATTATCCGGAAAGTAAATGGTTACCTGCATTAAGTTTCGATTTGGGAAAAATATATTTTGGCAAAAGGCAATACAGCCAGGCTCTTGAATCTTTTAATAAGGTTTCCCAAAAAAATCTTTCTAAAGCACAAAGGTCGGAGTTAAACTATATGAAAGGTGTTTGCTATCTGAAGAAAAGCGATTTTAGTAAAGCACTATCCTCCTTCGACAGAGTTGACAGCAGAAGTCGGGAATATGCCTCCAGCGCCAAATATTATAAATCACATATTAACTACCAGCAAGGAGAATACGATAAGGCTGCAAGTGGTTTTAAGTCGTTGGAAAACGATAGAAGATTCAGGAAGTATGTGCCCGAATATTTGATAAACATTGCTTATGAACAAGGCAATTATCAGCAGGTTATTGATGAGGGAAGTTTGTATATGTCGAAAGCCGACAGAAAATCACAGGCCGACATTGCCAGGCTAATTGCAAACTCATACTACGAACTTAACGATTATGAAAAAGCCTATGAATATTTTCAAATTTTTGAAAATCAGGCGAGAAGAAAAATTGAACCAGGCGAAAATTACAGAATTGGATATACGAAACTGTATAAAAGCAAATTTGCTGATGCAATAAATAATTTCCAACAGGCAACAGCCGAAAGTGGGATTTTAGCACAAAACGCATGGTATCATCTGGGATATTGTTATTTAAATACCGGAGAACATCGCTTTGCATTAAATGCATTCTTAAAGGCTTATAATGCTGAAGGAGGAGATGAGGCTGTGAAAACAGATGCCCTTCTAAACTTTGTTAAAATCAGCATGGAACAAGGTGCAGATCCTTATAACGATCCTATGGTTATTTTGGAAGATTTCATAGAGAAAAATCCTAATAACTCCAGAATTAATGAAGCCTACGATTTGATGGCTCAACTATATCTTTCATCAAAAAACTATAATGCTGCTCTTAAGTCAATTGAAAAAACAAGATCACCAAATTCAAGCATGCAAAAAGTTTATCAACAACTTGCTTATTCTCAGGGTGTTGATTATTACTCAAGAGGTTCTTATATAGATGCAATAGGATATTTTAAAAAATCATTGAAATATACTCCTGACAAGAAAATCAAAGCCCTGGCAAAATATTGGATAGCCGATTCTTATTATCGTCAAAATCAATATAATGCAGCAAGAGATTATTATAATGAATTCTTGAAGGAGTCGGGGGCAAAGTCCAGCGGTTATTACGAAAAAGCACTTTATAGTGTTGCCTACACATATTTCAATAAAAAGGAATACGCATCTGCCATAAGGCAATTTACAAATTACCTTAACAGTAATGATGATAATGGTGGTATGAGAACCGATGCTATGCTGCGGCTTGCCGACAGTTATTTCATAAGTAGAAAATATGAAAATGCATTGAGTTGGTATAATAAAGTGTTGAAAGAAAGCGATAGAGATTTGGATTATGCGCTTTATCAGAAAGCCTTTTGTTATGGTGCCAGAGGTGATTTCAATAATAAAATTGCTTCATTGAATGAGTTGGTTAAGCGTCATGGAAATTCAATGCTTTACGATGATGCTCTTTATGAAATAGCCTCCACTTACAGCATTATGAACGACAACAGACATGCCATAAGCAATTATGAAAAACTAGTAAGGGAGAAACCTCAGAGTAGTTTTTCGAAGAAGTCGTTGGTAAAAATGGGCTTTTTGTATTATAACAACAATCAATATGAAAAAGCAATTTCATCGCTGAAGCAGGTTATAAGTAAATATCCCGCATCTCTTGAAGCCAAAGAAGCGCTCAATACTCTGGAAAACGTATATATGGATATGGGACGCATTGAGGATTATTTTACCTATGCCAGGAGTCTTGATTTTGTACAGGTTTCAACCAGTGTGGAAGACTCACTTACATTTACAACAGGTGAGAATTTTTATGTGGATGGCGATTGCAATAACTCCATAAAATATCTCACAAACTATACTGAGAAATTCCCTAAAGGAGGATTTATATTGAAAGCCTATAATATGCTTACCAATTGTTATGAAAGAAATAATGACAGTTTGCAAGCCATAAAATATTACGAAAAAATTATTTCTTTTCCTGAAAATCAATATTCCGAAAATGCTTATTTAACGTTAGCACGATTGAACTTCAATATTAAGGATTTTTCCAAATCATTGGATTATTATGAGCAAGTATTAAAAATAACAGAGGATAAAAATATTCGACTGGAAGCCATTGATGGTGTAATGCGGGCTGCTTATCTCACCGACAAACCTCAAACAGCCATCGATCAGGCTAAAGCACTTTTAAAAACCGAGAAAGTTGGTCAGGATCAAACAGTTAAAGCGCATTATATTATCGGAAAATCATATTTGTTATTAAATAAAATGAATGATGCTCTAAGAGAATTTGAAATCACAGATAAACTTTCGAATGATGAGTTAGGAGCTGAATCCAAATATCTGGTGGCCTTAATTAAATACAAAGCCAATCTGCTTGACGAATCGGAGAGCATTGTTTATGAACTTTCTGAACAGTATCCTTCATATGGTTATTGGGTAGCAAAAGGCTTTATTCTATTGGCCGACATTTACTACGCCAGAGATAATATCTTCCAGGCACAACAAACACTTCAAAGTGTAATTGATAATTATCAGGGTAACGACTTAAGGGAAGAAGCCCAGGGTAAACTTAACCGCATGACTCCCCTACCTGAGGATCCTGCAACAGAAGATGATAATTAAGAATAAACGATTTAAAAGAAGAAGACATGAGTTTGTTAAAAAATATATTTGCTGCAATTTTAGTTTTAAGCGTGGTTTCTAATATAGAAGCGCAACAAGACAAAAAGGACAAGCATAATGAGCAGGTTACCATTGTAGGCTCATACGAACCTACAATTAATGATGCATTCAAAATAAATACTAAGCCCGATATTATTGAACCGGAAGCACAACATACAGAGTTTAATTTCCAGTTACCAAATATTAAGCAAAACACCAGTATTGAACTAAATACAATTAAGCCGGTCGACATCAGAAACAGCAGTAGAACAGTTGCTTATAACGATTATTTGAAACTTGGGTTTGGTAGTAGAATTAGTCCTTATATCGACTTTTATCATTCAAATAATGATAAAGGAAACTACAATTTTACTGCTAACTTATATCATTATTCTTCGTTTAGTAGCATTGAAAACTATTCACCATCACCTTTTTCAAAAACACATGCAAAGGTAAACTATCAGAAATTTTTAGATAATCACATACTTGATTTAGGATTCAAATACGGATTAAATACAAATAAGTATTATGGTTACATTCCTGATGATTTTCCGAACATTACAATACCTGATAACGAACTCAAACAAATGTTTAACCTAATGCAGGCAAATGTTGGTTTTAGCAGTAATTATAAAAGGAAAAGTAAACTGCACCATGAAGTGAGATTATCAGCATATTACTACTTCGATCGTTTTAAAACATCAGAGATGAATACAAAATTTGATTTCGATATTCATAAAGGTTTCGATGTTGTGGATATGCTAGATTATCAAAACCTTGGTTTAAAAGGTGAGTTTGATTTCTACTCAAACTCTGATACTTTAGAGAGTTCGTCTGAATTTTATGTAGGAATAACGCCTTATTTCACTGCTAATTACGGGGCTTTTAATTTTAATGCAGGTATTAAATTGGGACTGGAAAACGACAGCACATCATCATTTCATTTCTGGCCCGATTTGGAAGTCCAGATGAATGTAATTCCAGAATCATTCACCATATTCGCAGGAATAATGGGAGGCCTGGAAAAGCAATCATATTTTACACTCACATCTGAAAATCCATATTTATCTTCTGTTGCAAACCTTAAATACTTGAATGAAAAGATAAATGTTTTTGGAGGTTTTAAATTAAGTATTGCACAAACGGCAGGATTTCAAATTAAAGCCGGATGGCGATCGTTTGAGGATATGGCATTCTTCATAAACTATGGTGATTATTTACTCCAGTCACAAATTCCGTTCGGTCCTTTAAATAAGTTTTATACAGCCTTCGATGATGGTAATGAGTTTTATACCGAAGCATCCATCTCCATTTCTGCAGGCAAACAGTTTAAAATTAATATTGGTGGAGAATATCATACTTACAGCCTAGACTCTTTACAACAGGCTTATCATAAACCTCTTACCAAAGCATTCGTTGGAGGCTCCTACAGTTTTGCAGAAAAGGTAAAAATTAGTTTAGAAATGGTATTCAACGGCAAAAGATATGCCCTCGACAGCAATGGATTGGCTCCGAAAGAAGTTGAACTCGATTCGTATGTTGATTTGAATGCAGAAGTGGAATATCGTATAAATGAAAACTTAAGTGCTTTCTTAAATGGCACAAATCTGTTAAATAATAATTATATGCAATTCTATTCATATCCCGTCCAGGGAATTCAAATTATGGCTGGTATTTCTTACAGATTCTAATCATAAAATTTAATACACTACTCATCTTATTCACAAATTATTCTCTCTTTTTAAACAATTTAAGTAAGGGTTTACTTAAATATATTAATGTATTGTTAAGGATTATCAATTGATAAAAATCATAAGTATAAAATCACATATTAAAAACTATGTGTAATATATTGATTATATGATACTTACGCCTGTTGATAACTTATAGTGACAACACTAAAAAAATAGAGGAATAACAAGTATTTTTCATTAAATTTGCACGTTAAATTTTTTGCAGAAATAGTATGACAAAAGAAGAAGAAGAAAAGGAAAAAGTAAATCAGAGCAATGCTTACTCAGCAAGTAATATTCAGGTTCTAGAAGGACTTGAAGCTGTAAGGAAGCGCCCTGCTATGTACATTGGTGATGTTAACGTTAAAGGTCTCCACCATTTGGTTTATGAGGTTGTCGACAATTCCATCGATGAGGCTCTTGTTGGCCATTGCGATACTATTAGTGTAATTATTCATGAAGACAACTCCATATCGGTGAAAGATAATGGTAGAGGTATACCAACAGGTATGCACGAAAAGGAAAAGCGCTCTGCCCTGGAAGTTGTTATGACTGTTTTACATGCCGGAGGTAAGTTCGATAAAGGATCTTATAAGGTTTCCGGAGGTTTACATGGTGTGGGTGTAAGTTGTGTTAACGCTCTCTCATCAACACTTACTGCAACCATACACAGGGAGGGCAAAATATTCCAACAAGTGTATCACAAAGGAAAACCGGTTGAAGATGTTGCTGTTATCGGAGAAAGTAATGATAGGGGAACAGAAATTCATTTCATTCCTGACAATTCTATCTTTTTAACTACACGTTACGATTATTCCATACTTGCAGCAAGATTAAGAGAACTTGCTTTCCTTAACAAAGGCATTACTCTTACTCTTACAGATGAGAGACCAAATGGCAATGGTGATGAAGAAGAGATAAAAACAGAAACTTTCTTTTCGGAAAACGGACTGGCAGATTTTATAGCCTATCTGGATGAAAACAGGGAAACATTAATTCCTGAACCAATAAGTATTGAAGGTGAAAAGAATGGCATTCCTGTTGAAGTTGCAATGCAATACAACAATTCCTTTAGCGAAAATGTTCATTCTTATGTAAATAATATAAACACCATTGAAGGTGGCACTCACCTTTCGGGATTCCGTAGGGGTTTAACCAGAACTTTAAAAACTTATGCCGATAAATCGGGTATGCTTGCCAAACTAAAGTTTGATATTAATGGTGATGATTTCCGTGAAGGACTTACCGCAGTTATTTCTGTTAAAGTTCAGGAACCACAGTTTGAAGGTCAAACAAAAACCAAACTTGGTAATTCCGATGTGATGGGCTCTGTTGATCAGATGATTAGCGAGAGTTTAAATCATTTCCTTGAGGAGAATCCAAAGGAGGCAAAAACCATTGTTCAGAAAGTTATACTTGCTGCAACAGCGCGTCATGCCGCCCGTAAAGCAAGAGAACTTGTACAAAGGAAAAATGTTCTTACAGGTTCCGGTTTGCCGGGAAAACTATCCGACTGTTCTGAAAAAGATCCTGCTCTTACAGAAATTTATCTTGTGGAGGGAGATTCTGCCGGTGGTACTGCAAAGCAGGGCCGCGACAGGAAATTCCAGGCAATACTTCCTTTAAGAGGTAAGATATTAAATGTTGAAAAGGCTTTACCTCATAAAATTTTTGAGAGTGAAGAAATTAAAAACATTTTTACTGCTTTTGGAGTAACCATTGGTACAGAAGAAGATAGCAAGGCTCTTAATGTGGTAAAACTTCGTTATCATAAAATTATTATCATGACGGATGCCGATGTTGACGGTAGCCATATTGCAACTCTAATTCTTACTTTTTTCTTCAGATATATGCCTGAACTAATCGATAAAGGCTATATTTATATTGCAACTCCCCCACTCTATTTAATTAGAAAAGGTAAAACTGAAAAATATTGTTGGACGGAAGAAGACAGACAGAAATATGTTCAAGAACTATCTCCCGACGGAACTGAAAAAGGAATACATATTCAGAGATATAAAGGTCTTGGTGAGATGAATGCTGAGCAGTTATGGTCAACAACAATGGATCCTGCGAGACGTACCCTGCGTCAGGTTACCATCGAGAATGGCTCAGAAGCCGACCATGTGTTCTCAATGCTTATGGGTGATGAAGTACCTCCAAGGAGAGAATTTATCGAAGCCAACGCAAAATACGCCAATATCGATACCTAGACAATTGGTATTATAAGATATAAAGCCTTCTGTTCTTAATAATGAATGGAAGGCTTTTTTATTTAAATAAAAGCGGCTCTCCTTAATCCTAAATTCCTAATTTTACTTTCATAAAAATCGACAATAAAATAATATTTGTACAAAAAGTTAATTGTACACAATGTATTTTGAGTTTTTTATAGTTTTTTTGTGGATATAAATGGTAATTTCAAAAAAAATGAAAACAGCATTAAAAATATTATTTCTCTTTACATTTTCTTTATTTCTTATTGGCTATGCTCATACTCAAAATGATACACGCTGGCAATTAACAGATGATGGAGGCATAGAATGGCAGGTAAAAGCCAATGATTCACACATGGATCATATAGAAATGAGCGGACTATTTATATCCTCAATTGTACATTATGGTGTACAAAATGGAATATTAAAGGAAAAAGTCCACTTAGTTTTTCCAATGCTAAGGACTATTCCAAATAATACTCATGCCAGTCTTTCTCATGATATTGATTATGCTCAATTAGGCCGCATAAAAGTTAATGGAGAGTTTGTAAATGAAGAACCTGACAGTTTTTATATAAAAGGAATCCTAAGTTACGAATCCACAACCAAGGAGGGAATATCAATTAAACATCAGTTGTTTCCTTCCACTGATGAGGCTTATTTCTTCGATAAAGTTGAAATATATAACCCTACAAATAAAACTGTTACAATTGAAATGCCTAAAGTCGACTATTCGATTGCAACAGATGCAGATAAGGGAGTTGATGGAGTTTATATCATAAAAGTTGTTTCCAATAAGCAAGGAACCTTTACACTGAATGCTAATGAATCAATAGATTATTCGTTGATATATACTGGGAAGAAATCCGGTTCCGAAGATGTATATATTTCCCCGGATTATGAATTAAATAAACGCAAAAAACTAATAAATGAAACCTTTAATAATTTGGTTTTTGAATCTCCTGATGAAATATCAAACAGAGCGTTTTCATTTGCAAAACTAAGAGCTGTTGAAAGTATATTTGATACCAAGGGCGGATTAATGCACGGTCCCGGTGGAGGTGATTATTATGCTGCAATTTGGGCTAATGATCAGGGGGAGTATGCAAATCCCTTTTTCCCATTTCTTGGAAACATTGAGGGTAATGAATCGGCTATGAACTCTTTTCGGCATTTTGCCAGATTTATGAATGATGATTACAAGCCCATTCCCAGTTCCATTATTGCAGAAGGTATCGACATTTGGAATGGAGCAGGCGACAGAGGTGATATGGCTATGATTGCCTATGGAGCTACTCGCTTTGCCCTCGCCTATGGTGATAAAAATCAAGCAAAGGAACTTTGGCCATTAATTGAATGGTGTTTGGAATATTGCAAGAGAAAAGTAAACGACGATGGAGTTGTAACCTCCAACAGCGACGAACTGGAAGGCAGGTTTCCGGCAGGAAAAGCAAATTTAAATACTTCTTCATTGTATTACGATGCATTGATTTCTGCAGCCTATCTTGGAAAAGAGTTGAATATCGACAACTCTATTCTCGACAACTACAACTTACAATCTAAGAAGTTGGAGAAATCAATTGAAAGTTATTTTGGACGAAATATTTCAGGATTTGAAACCTATAGATATTATGCCGGAAATGATGTTCTGCGTGCATGGATTTGCACACCTCTTACGGTAGATATATTTACAAGAAGCAAGGGCACTATAGAGGCTTTATTTTCTGATTATTTATGGACAGAAGACGGATTGGCATCGGCAGAGGGAAGTACAACTTTTTGGGACAGAGCCACTCTTTATGCTTTACGAGGTGTATTTGCGGCAGGTGAAACAAAAAAAGCCATGCCCTTCTTCATTTACTATTCCAAAAGACGCTTATTGGGAGAACATGTTCCATATCCCGTAGAAGCTTATCCCGAAGGAAATCAGAGACATTTATCGGCCGAAAGTGCTTTATATTGCCGAATAATAACTGAAGGTATCTTCGGCATACGCCCAACAGGACTATCAGAATTTACGCTCTCACCTAAATTGCCCGATGGATGGGATTCAATGGCATTGAGAAACATAAAAGCCTTTAACAACAATTTTGATATTGAGATTAAAAGAGAAAAGGAAAAATTATATATCAAAGTTTCTAATCAGGATGAGATATATTTGGAAACGATAGTAGGCTATAATGAAACTATTGTAGTTAGATTATAAAATTAAAACTAAATAAAGTAAAGATTGAAAGTTTCACTAAAAATGCATTAATTCGCAAAAGAATTGGAAATGTTCGATGAAGAAACTCAATTTAGAAATAAAATATCCGCAAAATTATATTATTGAAAAGCCCGTTACCGGCGCATTTATTCTTTTTGTTTTTATTTTAGGTTTTACCATTATATACCAGCCATTAGAAGCACAGAAAAGTCAGTGGTTTAATTTTGAAATAACCATATTTCTTTATTCATTTATTACTTCTTTCACTGCCTGGCTAACCATTATTTTGCTAAAAAAGGTTCGATTCTTTTCGGGAACAAATAATTGGTCAATCTTAAAAGAATTGATTGCTGTTTATTTGGTTCTACAAGTAATGGGTATAGCAATATTCTTAGCAGGATTTATATTTGAAAGTTCAACTGAAGTGTCGCGATGGAATTTTACTACTTTTTTCGATTCCTGTAAATATTCGTTTCTAATTGGGATATTACCTTTTGCATTTTTTACGGCTAAAAATTACAGACATCGATTTCAAAAAAGTGAATCATTTGAATTACGAAACAATAATAAGGAAGAAGACGAAATATTAATCAACATTAATTCAAACTTAAAAAAGGAGTCACTAACTTTTCGTGCAAACGAATTCCTTTTTGTTACTTCCGATGGAAATTATGCCATTTTCTATCTTTACCGGAATAATGAAATTAAGAAAGTTTCTATACGCAACTCTATCTCCAAAATCGAAAAACAACTTTCCGAATTCCCAAACTTTTTCCGATGCCACAGAGCATTTATTGTAAACATTAATAAAGTTGTCACAAAAAAAGGAAATGCTTTAGGGTACCTCCTTAACATTGCTAATTGCGATATCAAAGTTCCAGTTTCAAGACAAAAAGTAAAAATATTCGATAGTTTATTAAATAAAACTACTCATTAAACCCTTGATATTCGTAACAAATTTTTGTTTTTTATAACAAAAAATGTCGCCCTTTTTGCTGCCCGTAACATTTATTATCATTATATCCCAACTCTTTGAACTTCAACAAAAACCTTTGTTCATTTGCTGAAAATAATGAGATATGACAACAGTAATAATATTCAGATCAGCAAGAAAAATGATAATAAAAACGGTAATAATTTTTATTGTATTGCTGAAATTTGGTGATATAAAAGCTCAACAAGAATATAAGATTAGCGGTATTATTTTAGATGATAATTCACTAGCCCTAGGTTTCGCTACAGTTGCTCTTTACAATCAGCAGGATTCGGCATTAATAACTGGTACAATAACTGATGCCGACGGGAAGTTTGAAATAACAAACAATAAAACAGGAATCTATTGGCTTACGGTAAGTTTTATGGGTTATGAACCTCTGATAAAAAAAATAACAATACAAGAGCCGAAATCAGTGGATGTTGGTGTTTTAGTTCTGCACCAAAGTGCAATACAACTTTCGGAGGCAATGGTTGTTGCTGAGCGAATAAAAGCCCGACAGGATCTGGTTAAAACAATTTATTATGTAAATACAAAAATGCTAAAAGCATCGAATACAGGAATTGATATGGTAAAGCTTGTGCCGGGCGTTCAGATAGATTTATTACACAATATTTCGCTAGAAGGCAAGCAAAATGTATTGGTTCTGGTAAACGGAGTTGAAAGAGATGCTAGTTTTTTAAATCAATTAAGTTCGGATAAGATTGACAAAATAGAAATTAATACCAATCCTGGGACTAAATATAGTTCTTAAATTTCAGGATTAATAAATGTTGTACTGAAAAAGGATAATAACGTGGGGATAAACGGACATGTTTATGCCGAAATCCCTGTCAATTTGAACGAAGTTTATTCCTTTCCTAGTGCCGTAATAAACTATAATTTTAAAAAAATTAATGTTTTCGCATCTTATAATGGAGAGTTTAGTTATTTCAATATTGATGCACATAATAAGAGAAGCGTCTTAATTCCATCTCATCAATTTGAAATTAACAAGCAACAATCTATTCATCAAAAAAACTGGTCTCATAAAATTAATTTAGGCTTCGACTACTTCCTTGACGACAAGAATCAATTGAATTTTTATGGTTTTATAAATCCCTACTCAAACGAATTCGATGGAAGTCTTACAATAAGTAAAACCATTGAAAATGAAATTATTAATTCCAGGGAATACATCAGAGATGATAAAGATAAAAACCGTTCAGCATTTGCCTCTCTATATTACAAACACTTTTTTGCAACACCCGGAAAATAGTTTGAATTCGAAGTAAATTACTATAATTTTAATGCTCAAAACAGCACATGCCTCTATGATAATAACAGCGATGAAAGTCTTGTAAATATTGTGCAACCATCTGAAAATATGTTTAATGCACGTTTTGATTTTAGTCTTCCAATAAAGCCTAGATTAAAATTGGAAACTGGTATAAAAGAGAATATACAAATATTAAGTGATTATGAATTACCATCTTTCAACTATCGAAAAATCGTTACGGCAGCACATGCTACTTTGTCGTTTACATCAACCAGATTTCAAGTAAATGCAGGTGTGAGAGCTGAGAGTGCAATAATAAATTCATCGGAATTCCGGGAAAAGAATACACTTTCTATTCTGCCAAATTTGACGGCAAAATTCAATCTGTCAAATACGAGTTCAATAAAACTGTCGTATCGGAAATCTCTAAAACGACCTCATGTTTATGAATTAAATCCAAACTCAAACTTTATTGACCCCTATACTACCCAACAAGGAAATCCACTTTTGAATCCTGTTACTAATCATGATTTGTCATTAGATTACTCAATTCTGATTAATAATAATTTCATTTCCATCGGAACTTTTTATTCACTGTCGTCGGAAGTAATTGAAAACATGAGCATTTTGAATAAATCACTGCTCTTTGAAACAAGCACACAAAATTTAGGAAATATTAGTCAATACGGATTGAAATTATTTGGCAGTTTAAAACCTTATAAAAGCATTATTTTCAATCCTTTTATAAAGATTTTTTATATACAAACCCAAGTTAACCAGTTAGCAAAAGCAAATAGTATTACAAACCAAAGTTTGTTAGCTTTAGAGTCGGGTTTATCAATGACAGTTCTATTTAAATATGATATTGCACTTTCGCTTTTGTATAAATACAACAGTGCAAATGCCAAAATTCAAAATAAATATTTCGACGATGTTCTCTATTTTATGTCACTTGATAAAACTTTTTTCGGAAATCTAAAATTTGGACTTACAACTGCCATTCCGTTAAAACGGAAATTTACATACCAGGGAATTGAATCTGCAAACTCTAATTTTAATGTTCATTCTGAAGACAACATTAAAATGTCTGCATTTCCGTTGTGGTTTAAAATAAAATATTCGTTTGCATCAGGGAAAAAGGTTAACAGGATTAAAAGATCGAGTGATTTTAATGAGAATAGAATTAAAAAGGGATTTTAATGTATCATATTAGATGTAAGTTTCAGATGTATTTATAATGCGGTGCAGTATAAATACATCTCTGATCATCTTTTACGACCTGTAGAAAATTTTAATTATTTAATTAATGAATTAGTTCTGTGCCGAATTATAAGTTCCATACTTTTAATTCTGTACAAAATTACCAAACACAAAAAAATAAGTCCTATGAAATTATTAGCATCCACTGTAATAGTTTTATCACTTACCATGTATTCTTGTCAAGAGCAAGATACTCAAGTAATTATATGCAGTTCAATTCATGGCTTGCATAAAAGTAATAGTAATTATTCTTATGATGATCTATTCAACTACATAGAGAACTTTGATCCTGAGATTGTGGGGGTAGAAATACGCCAGGAAGATATAGATAGTTCAGTATCTTATTTAAAGAATTACTACCCATTTGAAATGTATGAAACTGCAAAACGAAATAGTATGAAATCGGTTTATGGGTTTGACTGGCTTGGAACCTCCATTGAAGGGAAGCCAATTTATAGTAATTACTTCAAGGAAATAGATATTCTCAAATTGCAAAAACAATCCGGTACTGACAGCATTTTTCAGGAATCATTGAATGAATTGCACAAATTAGGTGCCTTGAAGAATGAAATTGCCAGTTCTTCAACAATTATTGAACTTAATGACGGAAGATATGACTCTTTAAATTCTTTATATTATCAAAAATTAGATAGTCTTTATTCGAATACTCCTTATAGCAAAGTAGCAGAATTCTACAGAACCCGTGATAATCATATTTCAGAGAGAATAAATGATATCGTTTCAAAGCACAAAGGGAAGAGAATCATATTCATATTAGGAGCAGATCATAGAAGTAATGCTGTTTATACTTTTCATGAAAGATTTGATAGCGATCCTTCTGTACACTTAGTAGAAATAAAATGATGTATTCCATGTGTGTAGTAAGCAGGAACTAGACCAAAAGCCTTACGGAGAGAATGCATCTCAAAAGTTATCCTGCCCTTTCGTGGGATCACCTTACGTTAAGACCTGAGTAGACTCTGGTAAGTTACGATAGGGAATTATGGTCTTATGAATATCAAAAGTTTATAAATTTCCAATTAAAATTACTTTAAATTTACCTCAATAAAAAAAACCAATATTTCAATGCCTTTATTTTAAAAAAGCAATTATCTACAATGAAATTTGGTAGATATGTGTATTTTTGGTAAGCGTATAAACTTTGGCGGCAAATTCAGCAAACAAACAAAGAAGCTGTTAAATAGTGCATGCGATAAAAAAAGTTAATTTAGTACTTTTAAAACATATAGAGTATGCCAATATTTATGGACCGACATGTTGTTTCTGAAACTATTACTGCCGAGAATGTTGCACAAATACATCAGGAAGATTTAAAAATTCAACACAAATATGATTGTAAGGGATTAACATATTGGTTCGATGATGACCGGAAAACGGCTTTTTGTTTGATTGAAGCACCCGACATAAATTCTATTATTGAGATGCATCATCATGCTCATGGCAATGTGCCTCATCAAATTATTGAAGTTGACAAAACCATAGTTGAATCTTTTTTAGGTAGAATAGAGGATCCTGAAAAAGCCCGGAATACAACACTGAATATCATTAACGATACAGCCTTTAGGACAATAATGGTGCTTAATATAGAAATTCACTCTTTTAAACATTCTGCTCCTCTTTCTGTTCATTCAGATTTACAAAAAATTTACAAACAGATAATTCCCATACTAAAATCGTTTAATGGAAATATTGTTCAGCAAAACGAAGATGGTTTACTAATTTCATTTAGAAAAGTTACAGAAGCTGTTTTATGTGCTTTAAAAATCAATGAAAACTATAGGATTTTCAGAACCCAATACCAAATTAATTTTACAGAATTATCTATCGGATTACATGCTGGTATTCCGGTAACCGAAAAAAAGTCCATTTTTGAAGATACTATTAAACTGGCTCAAAGGATGTGTTTTATTTCCATTGCTGAAATTGTTATATCAAATGAAGTAAAGCAATTATTTGATAGTGAGAATTTTGGACAAACTTTAAACAGTAACCAAATACACACGCTAACACCGATGGAAGAAAAATTTCTTACCAATTTAATGGAATTTACTGAAAAAGAATGGCAAAATGTCGACTTGAAAATCGAAGATTTCGAGAAATATATCGGTTTCAGCAAATCAAAACTCTATCGGGAGTTGATTCGGTTGACCGGGAAATCTCCACAAGTTTTTTTACTTCATTTCAGGCTACGAAAATCATTGCAACAATTGCAAAAGTTAAAAGGGAACATAAAAGAAGTGGCTTTCGATTCTGGATTTAACAGCCCTTCCTATTATGCCAGATGCTTCCGTAAAAAATATGGAATTATACCTTCCTCGTTTGTTAGAAATAAACCAACTTATTTTTATTTTTAATAAAGTCACTGAACCATAAATACTAGTGGAAGAACCAAATATGCTATTGAATGATATTTAGTCGCAATATATTTGCTATCTAAACATTTAAAAGTATTTATTATGAAAAAACAATTCAAATTTTTATTTGCGCTTTTACTTATCACTTTCTCATTAAGCGCTCAAACACCAAACACTGAAACAAAATCACTCTTTGAAAGGTTGGGTGGATCAGTAGGCATAACCGCCATTGTTGATGACGTTATTCAAGCGCACATGAATAATCCGGCAATCAATGCACGCTTCAAACCATATATGGATCAACCTGAGCGATTTGCAGAAATCAGACAACATACCATTGAATTTTTTAGCGCTGGTAGCGGTGGTTCAGTTGAATACAAGGGCAACGACATGACAACCACACATCAGGGAATGAATATTAGTGCTACAGAATATATGTATGTAATTGACGATATTATGGGAGTTCTGAAAAAACATAATATTGATTATGAATCTCAAAAAGATGTGCTTGGTATTCTCTGGTCGTTAAAAGACACTATAATTTCTAAGTAATTTAAAAAGGAGGATTAAAAATGAAAATTGCGAAAGAGAATATTCAGGTAAAAATGGAAATACCAGGCGCTATTATTCGTCAGAGAAAAGATTTCGGTGATGCAACCGGATTAGGTAAAATAAGTTGTGAGTATTTCAGCCTGTCAGAGGGAGTTGATACCACCCCGCTATTTATGGGGCTTGAGGGAAACTTATGTCAATGTCCTCACTGGGGTTATGTTATTAAAGGTCAACTTACAACCTCAGATGCCAATGGCATTCAGGAAACTGTCAACGCCAATGATATGTTTTATTGGCCGGCTGGGCATAATGTTAAGGTAAATTCTGATGCGGAAATAGTCATGTTCAGTCCTCAGCATGAACACAGCAATGTGATTAATCATATGATTGAGAAAACCAAGAGTTAAGTCTATACCTAAATACAATTAAACATTGTTCTCATATTATAATAAACTTGCTTACAAAAAAGACAGATTCGTTCTGTCCTTCTTTACAGATTTATCTCAACATGATTCCATCTTTATTTTCACCATGTAAAGATGGAATCTATTTTATATATACAATAATAACACCCAAACCCGAAATAAACAAAATGTTGCTTTTTTGTCTAACTGATTGTAATATATTTAAATCAGGTCATTTCTCAATCAAAAAAAAAGAAAACCTCAATTCAAATTTTACTATTAAATTAATTTCTAATTTTATGCCATAAATAATAATCTCTCATGGCTCAAAGCATATTTTATAAGCATGTTTAAACAGATAATTTTAAGTCCAGGTGTTATGATAGAAAATGAGATAATGACGATTCTTGAAACTTACAACAATTCCGTACTCAAACGACTGATTTTTTTACCACAAGTACGTACAAAATATTAAACTTAAGCAAAATGAGAATAAACAAAAGCATCCTTTTATTACTAAAAACATATTTAATAGTATTGTCGGTTTTTTCAATTTTTAGAGTAATATTATTTTTAACAGAATTAGATCTGCTTGATTTTGAGGAAGTACAAATTCTTACAATTGTTCAGTCCTTCATAATGGGAATTAGATTTGACATTGTAATTTCAGGATATATCCTTTTTCTTCCAGCCTTTGTTTTATTGATATTAGAGATAATTCGTGTCAACAGCAAGATTGTTGAACAAATTATATTTTATTGGATATTTATTCTTTTTACCGTTGCTTTTATTATTTCTTCTGCAGATATTCCATATTTTAATCAGTTTTACGACCGTTTTTCAATTGGTGCTTTCGAATGGATAGAGAATTTCGATTTTGTTGTATCAATGATAGTTCAGGAACCCAGGTATTTTCTGATTATTATCCCATTTTTAATACTTGTAACTCTATTCTATTTTCTGCTAAGAAAGTTTTTTTCACAAAAAAAGGAATCTGTTAAAATAAATATTGCCTTAAATACAGTTATCTCTTTATTATTCTTAGCTATAATGTTTATTGGTATTAGAGGAAGAGTTCAGGAAAAATCCCCAATTCAAATTGGAACTGCCTATTTTTCAGATAATTCATTTTTAAACAAACTTGGGTTAAATCCAGTTTTTACGCTTATGCGATCTTATCTTGATAGTTTTAATAAAGATAATAGTGAAATTCACCTGATGGATGATCAGGAGGCAATTGAAAAAGTTCAACATTATCTGAATATTAAAAATCCTGAATATAGTTCTCCAATCGCAAGAAAGGTACAGTTTGACACAATTCAGGATTCAAAACCCAATGTTGTAATTGTTATTATGGAGGCTATGAGTGCTGCTAAGATGAGCCGATACGGAAACAAAAAGAACTTAACTCCATTTCTCGACAGTTTATCACATAATTCAATATACTTTGAAAATATTTACACAGCAGGCAAACACACATTTAATGGTATTTTTAGTACTCTTTTTTCATTTCCCGCATTGTACAGACAACATACAATGAAAAATATTCATAAGTATGATGGCATTAGTAGTTCTCTTAAGAACATTGGCTATTCAACTACTTATTTTACAACCCACGACAGCCAATTTGATAATGTTGAAGGTTTTTTAAGAGCTAACGATTTTCAAAACATTATAAGTCAGGCCGATTATCCTTTGTCTGAAGTAAAAACAACCCTAGGTGTACCCGATGATTATATGTTTAGATATTCTGTTCCAGAGATAAGTAAACTTGCTAAAGAAGATAAGCCATTTTTTGTCACATTTATGACTGCCAGCGATCACGGACCATTTTACATCCCGGAATATTTTCACCCAAAAAACAGTGACATAAAAGACCAAATTGTTGAGTATGCTGATTGGTCCTTACATAGATTTATACAATTAGCCTCAAAGGAAGACTGGTTTGACAATACAATTTTTATTTTTATTGCCGACCATGGAGCGCCTCTTAATGCCACATACGATATTCCATTAAATTACTTTCACTCCCCATTAATTTTTTACGCTCCCAAAATTTTCAAATCCAACAAACAATATAAAAACATTGGAAGTCAAATTGATATCTATCCAACATTAATGGGATTAATAAATCAGGGATATGTTAACAATACACTTGGAATTGACTTAATACACCAAAAAAGAAAATATGCCATTATTAATGATGATGATAAAATAGGGATAATCGATTCCATGTATCTATGCATTATGAAGAGCGACAATAATTTGCAATTATTCAAGTACAGAGATAAGGATAAAACCAATTATTTTGAACATAATAAAAGTAAAGCTTTTAAAATGGCTGATTATGCAAAGTCAAATATGCAAGTGCATCAAAATATGCTCTTAAGTGGAGAAACAAGTTTACGCAATAAATTGAATATTAAATAATTAAGCGATGGTCTAGTTAATATTGGTGTTTACTAACATTTAAATTAGACATATAAAGACTAATTTTGACTGGTAATAAAAATGTCGGAATAATAATAGACAATCAATAAACCTGTTTCTAATAATTCAGGTATTTTCAATTAGAGGTTTCATAAATAACTATTTTCCTTACATTTACAACTAAAAAACAAGTATCAATACATCTCTTGTTTAAATGGATCAGAAATTCAAATATCATTATGATGATTCGATCGGGATAATGTTTAAATACTACTACGGACCTATTAGTATTGAAGATATTGAATCATCCTGGGAATATGTTTTTGAAAATGACATAATACCTAAAAATGTAAAGGGCTTCATCCTGGATTATAAACATGCAAATTTTAGTTTTAATATTGAGAAGTATATCACCATTCCTGAATTCTACAAAAAACATCTGGAAATATTTGGTAATAAAAAAATTGCAATTATCACTGTGCAACCCAAAGATATCGTAATTCCGGTACTTGTCAGTAATAATGATGATGGTTATATTTCAAGACCTTTTAGCACTTTAGAATCTGCTATTTTGTGGGTGTTGAGTTAACATAAAAAAAAAAGGAAACCCCCTAAGAGATTTCCTTTTTAACGGGTGGGAGATGGGATTCGAACCCACGACCTCCTGAACCACAATCAGGCGTTCTAACCAACTGAACTACAACCACCATTTTTCGGACTGCAAATATACA
>PKTA01000085.1 GCA_002869365.1 Marinilabiliales bacterium
ACCTCAACCTCTACCTCAACATTATAATTCAATCTTCTCAGGTATCTTTGCTATGTTTCGGTAAATATAAATATTTTCATTAGCATTAATAGGGTTAAGCCAATGTAAAACTCTGTCGGCATTTCCGGGTTCTATGGTTGTTTCAAATACTAAATCCGGCAGGTATTTTTTAAGGTTTTCTACACGCTTATCCAGATTTTCCTCCTGATAAAACAAAACAAAATCAGGCTGATTATCAGTAAGTTTCCATTTTCTTTTTTTTGCAAGAGATTTTAAATTAACATCATTCATTATCGCATCGTAATCTACCCATTTATTAAGATAGTACATGGGCGGAAATCTAACTACAGAGCGGGCTACATCTTCTATTACAAAATAATTTATCTGCTTATAAGCAGAAAGATAAGTCATACTTTCAACACGTGCTTTTTTGGAGTACATAACTGTAATTGGCAATAAAAGTATAAAGTTAATAACCCAAAATGCTATTACAAATCCTCTGCTTATTTTATTCCATTTTGGCGATTGAATCTTTTCCAAAAGGGAATTCCAGCCAATAACACCGGAAATTATTATTAAAGGAATAATGGTTACCACAAATCGTTCTTGTTTATTGGGATAATAAGAATGAAAAATCAGAAAAATGATAACAGGCACAAAGATTATTGCTAGTTTTTTCCAGTTTATGGCAAAACCAAAAAACATGAGTAAACTATAGGGTGGTACAAGTACAGCAACTAAAAATAACATATATACATACCACGGTCCTACTGTATAAGCAGTTGCGCTTTCCATGTTATACCCTACGTATTCAATAAGTTGCGCGAAAGGGTATCCCCAGAAATATAAATCTATCAGGCCCTGAAAAATGCCTACTGAAATTATAAATCCTAAACTTAAAAAGATGGTTCCTTTAATTTTTTTATTGAACAATAATACAAATGCAAAACCAAAGGTAAGTAATGCAGTTTGCAGCCTGATATTAAATGCAATACCCAATAAAAATCCGGCTAAAAGCCAGATAATTATTTTTTTATTATTTCCGGTTATAAGGTATAATGCCCACAATACCAAAGGTATACTAACGTATTCCACCAGGTTACGGACGCTTAAGAAGGGGAAAAGCCACAGTAATGCCATTATCCAGGCAACAGTATTTGCAGTTTTTATGTTTGAGAATCTTAGTGTTATTTTATGGGAAAAAAGAATTATCAATAACGACCAAATGGCATGTAAAAATCGTATAAAATACATTTTTGTTTGAGGATTGTCGATACCTAACCATTGGAGGAAATCAAGGATATAATATATTATTCCAGTATAGAAGAAACTGAACTTTACCGGGCCGGTATTTCCTGGAGTATCAGGAAGCCATTTATAATAGTCGGTTTTATCGACCCACGATTGGGCAATTTCAATTATAAGAAACTGATCGTCTATCCAGCCAAAACCTTTGGAAAAAATTACTGACACAAAACGAAATATAAATCCCACCACAACAATAGTTGTGAGAGGATGTTCTCCATAAAACTTTCGAATTGCGTTAGGCATATATTTTTTGTATTACCAATTAACTTTATCCCTGTTTACAGGCATAGTCATACACCTTGCGCCTCCGCCACCGCGCGATAATTCGTTACCCTTAATGGTAACTACAGCCTTTTCGTAGTCATTTAAATCTCTTACTCCATTTACTATGTCTTTGGCTGTAATAACTTCAAAACCATGATTATTCATCTCCTCAATGGTATATACATTTCTACCATATCCTATAACCTTACCCGGTTCTAAGGCAAAGAAGTTTGCTCCACTTTGCCACTGCTCTCTTTCCATGGTTCTGGTATCGTGGTTTCCTCCACAGTATACAGGTTCCAAATCCATTCCCAGGGATCTTAAAGCAACCAAAATATTTTTTTGTTCTTTTATGGAAGCAACTTTATTACCATCAACAGTAATATGAATTGTTAAATGCCTTGTTGCACTAAGTATTAACGGCTCGAATATCATGCACTTGTCTTTATCAAGAAAAGTAAATGTCATATCGAGATGTATAAACGATTCAGGGATTTTTGGAAGTTCCTGAACGATAATATGTTGCACGCCTTCCATGGTTTTTACATATTCGATAATTGAATCGATTCCCTGTGAACTTGTTCTATCGCCTTTTCCAATAAGGATAATGTCTTCTCTTGCTATAAGCACATCACCACCTTCTATACTTGCCTTTCCTGTTTCGTCGAAATTTGTAATAGGATTCAGTGTTTTTACCCTGAAGTTGGGATGGTGTTTAAAAATAGCTTCCATTATCAGCGTTTCACGATCTCTGACACTTTTGGCCATTTTACTTATCATTGCGGTATTTCCCATGCTAAAACTGGCATCTCTGGTAAAAAAGAAGTTTGGCAAAGGATTAAGGCAATATTTTTCGTCATCAAGAAAGTTTGTAAGGTTTTCTTTTCTCATTTCAACACCTTCAATGAGTTTTCCTGCCAATTCTCTTCCCGGTAAGGACCTGATATGGTCGCATACATTACGGTATTCAAATTTCTCCTTTTGGCAAATTCTTTGAATTAACTCTTGTTTTACTCCATCATCTTCCATTATGTCCTGAAGTAATTCCTTTACTTCGAAAACATTTGTGTATTTTTTTAAAACTCCCACAAAGTTGTTGTATTCAGGAAGAGCAATTGCCAGATTTAAAATATCACTATAAAGCGCTCTTTGAGCATTTTCAGGCGTCATATTCTCAACCTCAGGGCCGGGAATGTGAACAATAACACTGTTTAACTTACCTATTTCGGAGTTAATATTTATTCCGGTTTTTGCATTCATATGTCGAAAAAATTAAAATACAAATCTAATCAATATCGGCATTCGGACTTATAAATTCGAACTTATTGCCCATATAATTAAGGTATTTGATAAAATCGCTGAATTTGAGTACCAGAGAGGCCGTATTGTCATTTGGATGAAAACTTATGTATTCAGCAGTTTTTAACTGTTCATCCATAAAAACATAAACATGATGCTCCCCATCGTTGATAAGCCCAAATGGTGATACTGAGCCAGGCTTTACTCCCATATAAGTAGAAAGCCTTTTCTCTGAACCGAAAGTTAGTTTACCCTGTTTTAACTTCTTTTCAAGACCTTTTAACACAAAAGGAGTTGTATCCTTGATGATTACCAAATAATGTTTATTTCCTTTATGGTTGCGGAAGAAAAGGTTTTTGCAGTGCATGGCATCAATGTCTTTCCAGTACTCTTGCGCAATCTCAATAGTATCGAGAGGCGGGTGCTCGTAGACTTTATAATCGATATTTAAGTTCGACAGAAGTTCGTAAACCTTTGTCCTTTTTTCTTCTAATTCAGTGCTTGCCATATTAACTTAGGTTATGTAATTTTCAAAAATATCAAAAAAAAAGGTTCAAAGAAATTAATCGATGAACCTTTTTGTAAGTTGTTCTTTTTATTAGTCTACCCAATCAGCAATGAAAAGGTTAGTGTTTTTTGTTCCTCCATTGTTTCTATTGGAAGAAAAGATAAGTTTCTTACCATCGTTGGAAAACATTGGAAATGCATCAAAAATATGATCGTAAGTAATTTGTTCTAAACCCGTTCCATCAATATTTATCATAAACAAGTTAAACTCAAAACCGCGTTTACCTTTATGATTTGAACTAAAAATTACTTTTTCTCCCGAAGGATGGAAATAAGGTGCCCAGTTGGCTTTACCAAGTTTTGTTATTTGGCGTAATTCGCTACCATCCACATTACAAATATAAAGTTCCATGTTTGTTGGCTTTACAAGTCCTTGTTTAAGTAAGTCCTGATATTCTTTGATTTCTGCCTCAGTTTTAGGTCGTGATGATCTGAATATTAGTTTAGTTCCATCAGGTGAAAAGAAGGCTCCACCATCATAACCTAATTCATGAGTAATTTGTTTTTGATTGCTACCGTCAATATCACAGGTATAAAGTTCTAAATCTCCGCTTCTATCTGAAGTAAAAACTATTTTATCTCCCTGGCGGGAAACTGTTGCTTCCGCATCATAGCCAGGACCAGATACCAATGTGTCGATAACTTCACCTTTAAGGTTAGCAACATAAATGTCGAAGTCAGGATATATTGGCCAAACATATTTTCCATCTTCTCTTCTCTCTGGGTCTGGAGGGCATGCATCTCCGCCAGAACGGGTAGAACCATAAAGTATTGAAGTATCTCCGGGCATAAAATATGAACATGTTGTACGACCTAAACCTTCACTTATAAGATTAGGCATTTTGTCAAGCATATCACCATCTGCAAAGGAAAATGTATATATCTGATCGCAAGGTGCATTCCAGTCAGGATTTTTTGCCTGGAAAGTAATCATTTCATCGTTAAAACTAAAGTAGGCCTCGGCATTGTCGCCTCCATTTGTAAGTTGTTTGATATTTTTAAGGTGTTTTTCCTGTTTATAATGAACGGTAGTATCAGCCATTCCGGCAACTTGACTATGATCGTCACCACTATGAGGATTTTTTACATTTTCGCATGATACAGCAAAAAATAATACAGTAATAATTGTTAGAATATTTAACTTCATTTTTATCTTTTTAAATTTGTGGCAAATGTATTAATTAGGAAGAAATTTAATTGATGAAATTTATCATGTATTTCATCAGTCAAGAGGCTGATTTTACTCTTCAATCCACTTGATAATTTTTTTACTGTCGGGTTTAACCCAGGGGTTCATAACCTCTTCAACTTTACCGTCTTCTCCAATTAGGTATTTTTGAAAGTTCCATTTTACACTTGAGTTAGAGGTGTCGTTTAAATCTTTGGTTGTTAGCCATTTGTAGAGCGGGTGTATGTCGTCTCCCTTAACAGAAATTTTGGCCATTATTGGGAAACTTACACCATAATTTAAGGTACAGAACTCCTTTATTTCTTCATTGGAACCCGGTTCTTGTTCTTTAAAATTATTAGCCGGAAACGCAATTATTGTAAAGTTTTTATCCTTATAAGTTTCATAAATATTTTCGAGTTGTTCGTATTGAGGAGTAAATCCGCATTTTGATGCAACATTTACTATCATTACTTTTTTGCCTTCTAACTGTTTTAAGGCAAATTCATTTCCGTCGATGTCGTTTACGGTAAAATCGTAAATACTTGTCTGAGCATTGCTAAAGTAGGCTGTAAATAAGATTGTTGCGATTAAAATTAATTTGTTCATGTTTTATTATTTAGTTTTAAATACGGCCGATACCGGATAGTGGTCCGACCTGAGTATATTGTGTTTAGTAAATTCTAATGCTTTAAAATTTTCACTTGCAAAGATATAGTCAATTCTTAAGAATGGTATTTTTCCTGCGTAAGTTATTCCCATACCGCTTCCTTTTTCAGTAAAACTATCGGTAAGCAGGCTGGAAATCTGACTATAAACGTTTGATGAAGGAGTATCGTTAAAATCTCCTGCCAGCAATATTTTATATGGCGATTTCTCAATTTCCTGTTTAAGTACAGTCACTTGCTTTTGCCTTAAAACAAAAGCTTTAGTAAGTTTTTCATATATCTTTCCGGCTTTGGTTTTAAATTCTTCGTTATTTTCCATATCGGGTTTTATAACAAAATCAATGTCGTTGGGATTTAAACTTATACTTGCCAAATGAATATTGTAAACTCTAATAGTATCATTATCCAAAAGCAAATCGGTATAAATTGCAAATGTGCGACTTCCATCAAACTTAAGTTTCCCTTTGTCGACTGCTTTTAATGTTGAAAAGGTAACCAATCCCGTAAGGTAATTATAGCGTGGGTTGTAATAACTTTCGTAATAATATGTCCCAGTGTTTAAGGTGTCCCTAATTTGTTTTAAAGGCTCGTAAATATTTTTATTATGCGATTGAAATTCCTGCAAACAGATAATTTCGGCATTTTGCTCAGTGAGGAAATTTAGTATGTCGTTCTGAATAATTAATTTCGTAAGATTATCTCTTGCCTGAAACTGCCTTACATTATACGAAAGCACTTTAAAAGTACTGCTATCATTAAGTTTTGCCGTTGAGGCAAAAGAGAAATTGAATGTATTATTCAGATTTGAGATTCCCAATAAAATTACAACCAGCGAGATGAGAATATATTTTCTGTGAATAAATATCCAGAATAAAACAAATGCTAGGTTAATTATCAGTATTACAGGGTAATACAATCCTGTAATGGCAAATAATGGATAGTCGGATGCAAGCGTAGTGGAGGCAAAAAGCGAAAAAGCCAATAATATTGCAAAGGCAATATTTACCAAAGCAATTATTCTTCTTATGATGCTATATTTCTTCTTTTTAGCCAATACTTATTTTTTATTACTATTATTAAACAGCATTTGTTTTTCTTCTTTGGTGAGGCTGCTATAACCTGAGTGTGAAATTTTATCAAGTATTCTGTCAATTTCTTCCTGGGCTGCCACTTTTCTTTTGTTGTATTCGTCATCGTGGATAGGACGTCCCGAATCAGGACGTGAAGTTGTGAACTTTACTTTTTTGCTCGATTTCCAGGTAAATTTGGGAAGTTTAAAGCCGTAAAGTGAGCCATAAAGATCGTTACCTCTCCTTAGGGAGAATCCGTATAGAAAGCCCCATAAAGCACCTCCCAGGTGAGCAATATGTCCTCCTGCATTTGCCGATTGTATGCTCAATACATCAATCAATATCATTATGAGAGCCATATATTTTAGTTTGATTTTTCCAAACAAAAACAAATGGATGGTATAATCGGGTACATAGGCAGATATAGCAATTACTATTGCCAATACTGAGGCAGAGGCTCCCAGAGCCATGGCTTCTGATTTCACTCCATCGAAAACAGGAAATAGGTTGAAGGCTATTATAAAAAATGCAGCACCTGTTAGTCCTCCTAATATATATGTCCATAGAAGTTTACTACTACTCAGGTATTCCTGGAAAATCAATCCTCCAAAATATAAAAGGATCATATTGAAGAAAAGATGAAAAAATCCTTCATGGAGAAACATATAACTCAATAATGTCCATGGGCGAGTTGCAAGCGTACCAAAGTCAGATGGTAAAGCCAACCAGGAACCTAAGGGGCTGATAATGTTTCCGGAATCGCCTGTAAACAACCACGTTAGTGTTGCTACAATTGTCACAAACAAATAAACCGAAGTATTTATAAGTATCAGCCTTGATATAATTCCGGGGCCTAAAAACACCTGTTTTAGTATGTCGGCAGGACTACGTTGAAATTGATTAAAACCTTGCATTTATCTATCTTATTTCAGTTATTTTAGTGTTCTAATATAGTTTACCTTGACGTTTCCAAATTCTAAGTAAAATAAAGCCAAATAGCATTCCCCCCAGGTGTGCAAAGTGTGCAACATTATCACCCTGACTGTTGGCAATACCTGTATAAAGTTCTATGGCACCATAAATCATAACGAAATATTTGGCTTTTACCGGTATGGCAAAATAAACATAAATAAGAGAGTTTGGAAACATCATACCAAAAGCCAAAAGTATTCCAAATACCGCTCCTGATGCACCAATTGTAGGTGTATTAATAATCAGATTTAACTGTTGCATAGCTTCATTCTGATAATTCATGCCCTTGCCTAAAACTGCGGCACCTTCCTGCATAACAGTTGCTATTTGCTCTGCGCTCATTGAGGCTTCTATGTAACTTATCCTAACATAAGCAACTATTATTTGAACAACTGCTGCGCCTATTCCTGTTACAAGATAGTAGTTTAAAAAACGCTTCGATCCCCAAATATTTTCCAGGGTATTACCGAACATCCACAAGGCAAACATATTGAATAAAATATGCATAATACTTGTTGGACTATGCATAAACATATAACTGACAATCTGCCATGTTCCAAAATCCTGAGATGTAGGGTAATGAAGTCCTAATATTTTTACCAGATCGATATTAAATGCCGAACCAAAAGCAAATGTTGCCAGGTAAAATAAAACATTTATTATTATAAGGTTCTTAATTACCGGAGGTAGCATTTTAAAACCTGATGGTCTGTACTGACTCATAATTTTCTTATATATTTCTGTTTAACAGATGATTAAATAAATCTATTTTATTAACTTGTCGATATCTTCAAGTTGTAAAATAGTGAGAACACCTTTTCCTCCGGGCGATTTTTCCGGAATTGCACAGGCAAAAAGTTTATCAAAAATATCTTCCATCTCTTCTTGCCCAAGGCGAACTCCTGCCTTGATTGACAAATTTGATGCCATTGTACGGGCAAGTATTATGTTTTTGTCGAAGGATAAAGATGTAGATTCCTTTTTGTAGTTCTCAATAATATTTTCAAGTGTGTTTTTAGAAATACTCTCATTCATTCCAACAGGTAATCCGTTTAGCACAAAGCCGTTTTGTCCAAATTCTTCCATATCAAACCCAAGCAATTTTAAGTCTTTACTTAAGTCTTTGATAATCTGTGCGTCAGAATGTGAAAATGAAATATTTATCGGGAATAATTGCTGCTGTGATGCCTTTGTTTGATTGCTGATTTGATTTAAATATTGCTCATATAATATTCTCTCATGAGCACGTTGCTGGTTTATTAACATGAGCCCCGAACGAACTGAAGTTGCTATATATTTATTATGTAGTTGAAAGAACTTGCCAACAGACATTTTTTTCTCAATATCCATTTTTTGCTGGCCTTCAGTATGATGTTCAGGCTTTTGATCATTCTCAATTTGATTTTTTAATCCGGCATAAAGTTCTTCCCAGTTTTTATCAACCTTTGGTTTTAGAAAACCCTCTGCATGAGCAGGCTTTTTCTTTTCTTCTTCAAATGGATTATATGCCGGATTTATTTTCACTTCGGGCTGCCTTACTTCTTTCTGTGGAGGCATATTCAACGCCGCTTCTACCGAAGGATCTACATCAAAATCGATAGTAGGAGTGAGGGTATGCTTACCAATCGACTGTTTGGCAGCAGCATGAAGTATTGCATAAATATACCGTGCATCCTTGAAGTTTACTTCAGTTTTTGTGGGATGGATATTTATATCAATATCAGCAGGATCAATATCAATTTTTATGAAATATGAAGGATATGCATCCTCAGCCATGAGTTGGCTATAGGCATTATTTACCGCATGATTTAAATAGGCATGTTTAATATAACGCCCATTAACAAAAAAGTACTGTTCACCTCTGGTTTTTTTAGCAAACTGAGGTTTTCCAATAAATCCTGATATGTAAACCAGGTCGGTCTTTTGTTCAATATGAATTATCTTCTGATCGTAAAGTTTGCCGTAAATTGACACTAAACGGAATTTAAAACTTCCTTTTTCGAGTTTGTAAACTACCTTATCATTATTTATCAGGCTGAATTCAATATCTGTGTTTACCATGGCAACTCTGATAAACTCCTCATAGATATGCCTTGTTTCGGCGGCATTAGATTTGAGGAAGTTACGTCGTGCAGGGACATTAAAAAACAGGTTTTTAACCATTATATTCGATCCAACATCACATTGGCATGCATCCTGACTTTTTAGGGCAGACCCTTCTATAACTATCTTAGTGCCAAGTTCTTCATCATGAACTCTGGTTTTTAATTCCAATTGGGCTATGGCTGCAATAGAAGCTAAAGCTTCACCACGGAACCCCATGGTTTTAATAGCAAATAAATCTTCCGCTTTGCTGATTTTTGAAGTTGCATGGCGTTCAAAACTCATGCGGGCATCTATGGCAGTCATACCACAGCCATCATCTACTACCTGCACAAGTGTTTTCCCGGCATCTTTTATTATTAAATTTATCTCTCCGGCACCAGCATCAACAGCATTTTCCAGCAACTCTTTAACTGCTGAGGCAGGCCTTTGGATAACCTCTCCGGCAGCAATTTGGTTAGCAACCGAATCGGGAAGTTGTTTTATTATACTGAGCATAAATTATATTCTGTATATTAATGATTATGGTGTAAAGCATTATCTTCCAACACCAAAAAGAGCTACCAACTTATCCACAAAGTCGGTTAAAAATATTACATAAATGCTACCTACAATTATTGTAGCCATTACTAAATAAGAGGCAACTTTAAAGCGAGACCGTGATTTTTCCGAATCGTCCTTTCTCCATCTTTGTGAGATCATTGCCCGTAGGTTTTCACCATGATCTAATTTAGATTCATAACCAAGTTCCGCCTTTCTTCTTTCCCTTTCCTCCTTGGCTTTGTCGTAGTAACGTGGCCTGTAGGTAAAATTCTTCGGCTGGGGAGTTTTAAACATTGTGAACTTCATAATAAACTATCTTTGTTGAGGCAAAAATATACTATTTTTGCCGCTTTTTTTACTAAAATAAGCTATCAAATGATAACTGTCTCAAATTTAGCCATTCAATTTGGCAAAAGAGTACTTTTTCAGGAAGTAAATATGGTTTTTACACCGGGCAACTGCTATGGTGTTATTGGTGCTAATGGTGCCGGAAAATCTACCTTTATTAAAATATTAAGCGGAGAAATAGATTCTACCGCAGGAAATGTAAGTTTAGGTGCCGGAGAGCGTTTATCAGTGCTTCAGCAAGACAGATCTGCCTTTAACGACCTTAGTGTAATCGATACTGTATTAATGGGTTATGAGGAGCTTTCGAAAGTTATGAAGGCGAAGGATGAAATTTACTCAAAACCTGATTTTTCTGATGAAGATGGTGTAAGAGTTTCTGAACTGGAGGCACAATTTGCCGATATGGATGGCTGGAATGCAGAAAGTGATGCGGCAAGCCTACTTAGCGGGCTGGGAGTTAAAGAGGAACTGCATAATAAACTCATGAAAGATATTAGTGGTAAACAGAAAGTTAAAGTGTTGCTTGCAAGAGCATTGTTTGGAAAACCCGACAACCTACTGCTGGATGAGCCTACCAACGATCTGGATTTGGATACGGTTTCCTGGCTGGAAAATTATCTTGCTAACTATGAAAAGACAGTTCTGGTAGTTTCTCACGACAGGCACTTTCTTGATGCCATAAGTACTAAAACAATTGATATCGACCACAATAATATCCAAATGTTTGCGGGTAACTATAGTTTTTGGTATCAGTCGAGCCAGTTGGCATTGAAGCAGCAGCAGATGCAAAATAAGAAGGCTGCAGAAAAAAGAAAAGAACTTCAGGAATTTATAAGCCGTTTTAGTGCCAACGTTAAAAAGTCGAAGCAAACTACAAGCAGAAAGAAAATTCTTGAGAAGTTGAATGTGGATGATATTAAGCCTTCTACACGTAAATACCCTGCAATTATTTTTACTCCCGATCGTGAACCGGGAAATAAGGTTTTGGAAGTGGAAGGTCTTTCTAAAATTGTTAATGGTAAATATTTGTTTAAGGATGTAACATTCGCAGCGGGAAAAAATGATCGTATAGTTTTCCTTTCAAGAGATCCTTTGGCATTAACATCTTTCTTCGAAATTCTAAACGAAAATGAAAAGGCCGACAGCGGAACTTACGATTGGGGAATAACAATTTCCAAAGCATATTTACCACTTGATAATACAGCATTTTTTAAAACTAAATTAAATCTCCTCGACTGGCTGGCACAGTTCTCCCAGGATACCACTGAAATTTATTTGAGAGGCTTTCTTGGTAAAATGCTCTTTTCAGGTGAAGAAGTATATAAAAAGGCAAATGTACTTTCCGGTGGAGAAAAAATGCGTTGTATGATAGCCCGTATGATGATGGAAAATGCAAATGCCATGGTTCTCGACACACCAACAAACCATCTGGACATGGAATCCATTCAGGCTTTTAACAATTCACTGGAAGGATTTAAAGGCAATATTTTCTTTTCATCACACGATCATCAGTTTATACAATCGGTTGCCAACAGGATAATTGAAATTACTCCAAATGGTATGATTGATAAGTATATGGATTATGATGACTATATAGTTGATGAAAAGATATTGGCACATAGAAATGAACTTTATGAAGTATAATTATTGATTTCCTATGCCGGATGCATTTATTAATTTTGTAAAAAAATTGCATGGATAATTTAATTGTTGTTGGCGACAGAGTTTTAATAAAACCATCAAACGAATCTAACAAAAGTAAAGGTGGACTATTACTTCCCCCAGGCTATAAGGAAAAAGAGGAAGTGCAGTCGGGTTATATCGTAAAAACCGGACCAGGTTATCCAATACCAATACCAAGTGAAGATATTGAAGAACCATGGAAAAAAAGTAGTGATAAACCAAATTATATTCCTCTGCAGGCAAAGGTTGGGGATCTTGCAATTTTCCTGAAAAGTGGCGCCATAGAAGTTCGTTATAAAGGAGAAAAATATCTAATTGTTTCTCAGTCGGGAATATTATTATTGGAACG
>PKTA01000083.1 GCA_002869365.1 Marinilabiliales bacterium
CAACAGTATTTACTTTTTTAAATATTATTATAATAATCAATACATAACAGATTAAGGAACTCATTCCATTAATCAATACTTCGCTTAAGAATATATTCGAGTGTAATATTTCATATCCAATTTTTAAATTATTAGTATAACTTTCTCCAAACCTAGAGTCGATTATTGGTATGAAAAACCAAATAATCAGAAAACTAATATTGATGAATATTCCAATTATCAACGCTTTCTTTATTTCAGATTTCTTCGAGTAGTCAAAATCCGTAAAATAATTCATTAATTTTTTAAAAATAAGAATGGTTAAGATTAACCCAATTAAAGCTGAAATTCCACTAGCAATAAAAATATCAAGGTTTGAATTAAAAAGTATTCTTTCAAAGATTTTTAATATCAAATTTTGAAGTCCTTGAGGAAATAAAACTCCAATCATAATTCCAATTGAAATCAATCCGTATATTTTATTTTTTTTCATATTGTTGCTAACTACTTATATGTTTAACTATCATGCTTTATATCTTATAATATGTTGTGTATATATGCACTTTGTAATATTCCACTTAATTCTATTTGATTTGGTTTTGGTTACTCCAAAAGTAAGTATTTAATAATAATAAGTGCTGAGTTTTGGGTAATATTTATATTTTAAGAAATAATCCAAAGTATATACCATAGTTTATTCATTCAAAAATAAGATTTGGTTTTTAATCTTTTTACCTTTGCAATCCTTTTCGTAATATAATAACAATAAGGCTAAAATTTCGGAGAGTGGCGCAGTCAGGCAGCGCACTACGTTCGGGACGTAGGGGTCGTGGGTTCGAATCCCATCTCTCCGACAAACAAAACAAAATTATTTCATTTTTTTAAGCATTTTTTAAGCCCTTCAAATACCAAAAAATGTATCCTTGCAAATTGTTAATATCAAATTTTTTGAAATATTATTGCTAATATAAAAGAGAATCATGCAAAATCAAATAATAACCATAAGCAGCAAACATAAGGCTGCAGCAAATTTAATTTACGACCAGATTAAAGATAAGATTACTCCAAAATATATATTAACCGTTACCGGTGAAGTGGGGACTGGTAAATCTACTGTATGTTATCTTTTGGGACGTCTTTTTAAAGATCAGGGCTTAAGGGTAAAAATTATGGAACTCGATAATTATTATAAAATACCCCCTCTCGAAAGAAAAGAATGGCGTAAAAAAAACTGTATCGATGCCGTTGGTGCAGAAGAATACGACTGGGAAAAAATTTATAAAACCATAGATGATTTTAAAAATAATCGAATTGCTAAACTACCTTATGTAGACTTGTTTACCGACTATGTTGATGAATTAACAACCGACTTTAAAGGCGTTGATATCCTCATTATAAAAGGCTTATATTCAATAAAATGCAAAGAGTCAAAATTTAAGGTGTTTATTGAACTGACATATGAAGAAGCCAAGGAAAAAAATCATTATGTGGAAAATGAAGATGTGGATGATTTCAGGTTGAAAGTAATTCAAAAAGAGCAGGAAGAGGTTCAACAATTAAAAGAAGGTGTTGACTTTTTTGTGGATTTTGATTACGACGAGGAATCATTTCATTTATAGATTCCCTGTTTATACCAACTTACACTTTAACTATTTACTATAATTATTTACTTTAGCTAATACAAAACTACTGGGAAATGAAAAATAAACCTCTTAATTCATTTTTTATTACGCGATATATAAATGAAGAAGCATACGGTGGTCTGGTTCTGATAGCCGCTACTATAATTGCTGTTTTCTGGGCAAACTCATCATTTTACGAATTTTATCATTATTTATGGCACGATTTAAAAGTAGGCTTTGCTTTTGGTGATTTTAATATGATTACCTCCCTTCATTATTGGATAAATGATGGTTTAATGGCTATGTTTTTCTTTATGATTGGCCTGGAAATAAAAAGGGAAATAATGAATGGTGAGTTGTCATCATTAAAAAAGGCCTCCATGCCCATTGCTGCTGCCCTGGGAGGAATGCTTATTCCGGCACTTGTTTACACCTTGATTGCTTTTAATAATCCCGAAATACTCGATGGATGGGGCGTTCCTATGGCTACAGATATAGCATTCGCATTGGGTTTGCTTGCAATGCTCGGAAAAAGAGTGAATATAAACCTTAAAATTTTTCTCACTGCTCTGGCAATAGCCGATGACCTGGGTGCTGTTTTAGTAATCGCATTTTTCTATACAGATTCTATCGACTACAACGATTTGATGATAGGAGGTTTTTTCCTGATAATACTGGTTATTGCTAACTTATCGGGAATTAGAAGGACAGTGTTTTATGCCATTGTTGGATTTGTTGGTGTTTGGATGGCATTCTTTTTCTCGGGAGTTCATGCTACCATAGCCGGCGTATTAATTGCATTTACCATACCTGCACGTACTAAAATTAATGAGTTTGAATATATTAAGAGAATGACTGCCTGTTTGATGGAATTTAGACAAGTAGAGCCAAACAACAGTGCTTTACTAACCGAAAAACAGGCTCTCTTAATCACCAATATTGAGGACCTAAACGACAAAGCACATACTCCTCTTCAAAAACTCGAACATGCTCTGCATCCCTTTACTACCTACTTTATTTTGCCGGTTTTTGCCTTGAGTAATGCCGGAGTGCATATTACGGGGAGCATAGGCGATATGTTGCTTCACCCAATTTCTCTGGGAATTATTGGAGGTCTTGTACTAGGTAAGTTTATAGGAATTTCATTTTTCTCACGCCTTATGGTTTGGCTTAAAATTTCAGATTTGCCGGAAGGTGTAACTTGGCGGCAGATATATGGTGTTTCATTTCTGGCAGGTATCGGGTTTACAATGTCGATATTTATCTCAGAACTAGCTTTTAAAGATCCATCTCACAAGGAAATTGCCAAAGTTGGTATCATGGCTGCATCATTAATATCGGCAACCATCGGTATGTTATGGCTCGGATTAGGAAGTAAGGAAACTAAACCTGATTAGTTTTTGTTTTTTTCGTAAATCTCATCCAAAAGAGGTATATATTTTTCTCTTACTTTTTTACGCTTAAGTTTTTGTGTTGGAGATAATAGTCCGTTTTCAGGACTCCATTCATCCGCCACTAGGCGGAACACCTTAACTTTTTCTACCTGACCAAAACCTTCGTTATATTTGTCTAGTTCCCTCTGATAGCGATCGATTATAACTTGTTTCTTTATCAAATCATCGTTTTCGCGAAACTTAACATTGTGTAATGTACACCAGTTATGCAGAAATATAAAGTCGGGGATAATTAATGCGGCAGTAAATTTTTCATTGGCTCCCACAACCATTATCTGTTCAATAAATTGCGATTCTTTAAATTTATTCTCCACTGCTTGCGGAGCAACATATTTTCCTCCCGAAAGTTTAAATATTTCCTTTTTACGATCGGTAATTGTTAGCATACGGTTTTCATCAAGCGTACCTATGTCACCAGTATGAAACCAGCCATCCTTGTCAATGGCTTCGGCAGTTTTTTCAGGATCTTTATAATAACCTTTCATAAGGTTGGCACCTCTTTCCAGAATTTCTCCATCTTCGGCAATTTTAACTTCGAGTTCTTCAGGCACCAAACCTACGCTGCCAAATTTTACTCCCGGATAATATGGTAAAGTAGCTGAAATTAAAGGCGATGTTTCTGTTAAACCATAACCTTCCTGAACTATTATTTCTGCAGCCCAGAAGATTCTTGCTAAACGTGCCTGAAGTGCGGCACCACCCGAAATAACACCCTTTAATTCTCCTCCCAATGCTTCGCGCCATTTGCTGAAAATTAGTTTATTGGCAATTTTCAACTTGAAATTATACAGTGCGCTTCTGTTGTCAGGATTAGGATCATATTTGTCGCCAACTTTAACGGCCCAAAAGAAGAGAGCCTTTTTAACAGGGCTCAATTCACGGCCTTTATTAATTATCTTATCATAAACCTTTTCAAATACTCTTGGAACGGTAATAAACACATTCACCTTTATTTCACGCATATTATCACCAATGGTTTCAATACTTTCGGCATAATAAATTTTCAGTCCCAGCGACTGCCACAAATAACTACCTACTCTCTCTAAAACATGCGATAAAGGAAGGAAACTCAAAGCCCTGTCGTTGGGTTTTAAATAACCCACAACTTTTTGAGCCAGTTTAAAATTGCTCACAACATTATCATGTGTTAACATAACTCCTTTTGAGAGTCCGGTTGTGCCGGAAGTATAAATTAGTGTTAACAAATCCTGTGGGTCAACATCATTACGCCTCTTTATCAATTCAGGACGCAATTCCTTTTCTTTGGAAATACCTAGATCACAAATCGCTTTCCAGTTTGTAGTACCCTTTACCTCATCAATGGTGTAAATCTCTTCAAGCGTATCTATTTTATCAAATATGGGCTTAATTTTTAGATAAAGATCTTCACTGGAAACTATCAATATTCTTGAATCGGAATGGGAAAGAATATGCATATATTCCTCTTCGCTAATGGTAGCATAAATACCTACATGAACACAACCAATTTGCGACATTCCAAAGTCAATAAAGTTCCATTCAGGACGATTATTGCTAACTGTTGCTATTTTATCTCCTTTTTTAAAACCTTTGGCTAACAGTCCTAGACTGAAACTATCAACATTTTTTCGGTACTCAGCAGTGCTGAAGTGCTCCCACTTGCCGTTTCTTTTTACTGATAAAGCTTGGTCGCTAGGATAATTTTCTTCCAGATTCGACAAAACGTCGAAAGTTCTTGTAATTTCAGTCATGATAAATCGATTGATAATTTAAAACAAATGTAACTAATTAATTGATTGCTAAATTTAGCTTTGATGATTTCAATATTGTATACTTTTGCCGCTCATAAAATTTTAATCCGCCTGAGGCGGAAGAAGAATAAATATTGGCAATATGATTCAAATTGATGACATACTTATTTCTGACGAATTAAGAGAAATAAAATTCGCTTGCAATTTATCGGCATGTAAAGGAAACTGTTGTGTTTTAGGAGATGCCGGTGCGCCTCTTGAGGAAGAAGAAATTTCGATACTTGAAGACTATATAGATGGTATTAAACCATATATGTCGGAAGCCGGAAAAGAAGTAATAGAACTTACTGGAGTATTTGATTATGATGCTGATGCAGAATATGTTACACCTCTGGTTAATGGAGAAGAATGTGCTTTTGTTTATGTTGAAAACGGTTTAAATCTTTGTGCTATTGAAAAAGCCTGGCTGGAAGGTAAAATAAAATACCGCAAACCCATTTCATGCCATCTTTACCCTATCCGTTTAAGTAAAGTGGGAGAATTTACTGCAATAAACTATAACAAATGGAGTATTTGTGCCCCTGCACTATTAAATGGAAACGATAAGGGGCTCCCTCTTTATAAATATCTTGAGGAGCCAATAATAAGGAAATTTGGCAGCGAATTCTACGAGAAGTTAACTGCTGCAATGGAGGAAAAATAATAAACATTTCATTTTTCCATTTTCTATATATTTACTTAGAACCCTTCTAAATGTCTCTAGCATAGCAAACATATTATTTGGTTTAACTAACTTTGGATGTTTATAAACCAATTAATTAATGAAATCTTTTCCCATGAAATTCTATTCAAAATATTTCAAAAACACTATTAAATTATTAGCATCCCTGGCAATTTTACTTATTGTAGTTTCATGCTGCAATGAAAATAATTCAGTTGTTGATGATAGTATAGATTATTCAAAAAAGGCAAATTGGGTGGCGCAAAGTCAAACAATTGATAAAGATGTAGATGTGTTTTTTGTATATCCAACAATTTTTGGTGATACCAATATGCTGTTAATGGATATAAACGACACTACTCTGAGAATATCGGCAAACTATGCAGTAAAAAAACAGGCAAGCATTTTCAATGGAAGTTGTAATATTTTCGCTCCCTATTACCGACAAGTTTCCATGACTGTTTTATCAAAGGAAAAAAAGGTTCAGGACTCATTAATTTCTGTAGGTTTTAGTGATGTAAAAAGTGCATTTTATTATTATTTGGATAGTCTGAATAATGGACGTTCGTTTTTTATTGCCGGTCATAGTCAGGGTTCAGAAATGCTATTAAAACTTTTAAAAGACAAAGATTTTAATAATGATGTTTATAAAAACATGATAGCAGCATATTTGATTGGCTATACTGTTACCGACGATGATTTGAAAGCAAATCCTCTGCTAAAACTGGCTCAGGATTCAACAGATTTGGGAGTAATAATAACATATAACACCCAGGCTCCCGGAGCAAGTGGCTCACCTGTATTATATGAAGGTGCACACTGTATTAATCCAATATCATGGTCAACCACTGGGAAAATTGCTCAAAAAGATAAAAATTTAGGGGCTGTTTTCTTCACAAACAACGGAGAAATTGACACTATTATTCCAAAGTTTACATCTGCCCAAATTGATTTGTCTACTGGAGCGCTATTAGCAGCAGAACCAAATCCGCATTACTATAATGTATCAAAATCATTTCCCATAGGAATTTATCATGTATTCGATTACAATTTCTTTTACAATAATCTTAAGAAAAATGTAAACGACAGGATTAATTCTTTTGAAGAAAAGAGAAAGTAATTATTGCTAAAAGCAGAAAGGGAGTACTGAGGGTCTTTCACCCCATTACTCCAATACTCCATCACTCCAAAATTACGCTCCTGCTTCAGGAACAGTTTTGGAAGCGGCCATACCTTCTAGTTCTTTATCAATATGGAACATTCCGGCTTTGTCGGCTCCTACGAGACTGATTTTATCGAGTATAGTACTGAATAGTTTTTCTTCCTCAACTTGCTCAGTTATATACCATTGCAGGAAGTTTGCAGTTGTAAATTCATTTTCTTTAAGAGCAACTCCATACAGTTCATTTATCGATGCAGTAATATACTCTTCATGTTTCATAATTTCTTTAAAAACTTCCAAAAGCGATTTATAATCCTGCTCAGGAGGATTCATAGGCATTAGTTTTGCCTTGCCACCTCTGTCAGCAACAAAATGAACAAGTTTTAGCATATGAACTCTCTCCTCATCCGCATGTTTGTATAAAAACTCTGCTGCTCCGGGAAAGCCATTCGACTCGCACCATATTGCCATCGCCAAATAAAGACGTGACGAAAATTCTTCTTTTTTAATTTGTTCATTAATAGACTTTTCTACGTTTTTATTCATCATTATTTTATGTTTTTAAATGAATTGCAAAGATAGTGATTTTAATGTAGAATGGATAATTGACAATGGATAATTAGGCAATGTGTTTTAAATATTGTTAAATTTATAATTATTCACTTTTCATTATCAATTGTCAACTTTTAATTGTCAATTAATCTCCGAACTATAACCAAGTGGCAAAGTATCTGATTCAATAATATTCCAAAAATTCTGAGAGCCAGGTCCTTTGTCTTTGTTCGACAATACAATAAGGGTTTTATGATGCTTCATCTCTCGTATATAAAATGTGCGGAATCCTTTCCACCAGCCGAAATGATAAACAGTGCTATCCATGCTTTCCTTTATTCTCCATCCGAAACCATAGTTATTTTTACGCTTCCAGTATTTTGGACTTCCAGGTTTAAATGCTTCTTCAATAACTTCCCGGGGTAAGAGCGAAAAATTGTCCAGCGACTTATCAAATTTTATTAAGTCTTCAACAGAAGTATAAATACTTTTATCTCCCATTACTCCATTCAGATAATCGTTTTCCATTTCTCTCCATCTCCAGCCTCTTCTGTAAAAACCAGGCACTCCCTTGTCAATATATAATCCTACTGCCGAATCGTTTCGCATATTATAAACGAAAGAATCATTCATTCCCAGAGGTTTGAATATTCTCTCTTGCACAAAATCTTCAAAACTCATCCCTGCCACCTCTTCTACAATATTTGCCAGAAGTGCATAATTTGTGTTGCAATAATGAAATCCGTCATCTGGTGCAAAATACCTGTCGGGAGGGTATTTTTCAAAAAGTTTCAGCATATCATCATTATCCATCGGTAGTTTTTTATTCTCCCATTTGTCTAATGCAAGACTCATGTATCGCGGCAAACCGCTGCGATGAGTCAATAACATACGTAGGTTAACTCCTTCGTAAGGAAATTTGGGCAGATAGAGCCTAATATCATCATCATAATTGAGTTTTCCATCGTTTTTCAATATCATAATGCACATAGCAGAAAACATTTTAGATACCGAAGCCAATTGAAAAGCATCATGAGTTGTAAGACTGTCGCGTTTATGTCTTACATCTTTAAAACCATAGGCTTTTTTAAATATTACCCGGCCTTTTTCAGTGTAAAGTACGCTGCCATTAAAGCCTGTTAATTTTTGAAGACGAGTAAATTTTTCATCAAGTTCTTTGGCCTTTTTGGCAATTATCAAACTATCACCATCAAGGATAAATGATGTTTTTACCAACGGGAAGGTTTTTACTTCCTTTTTCTTTTTGTTAGTCTCCCCACAAGAATAAGTAAGAAATAAAAATGAAAAAGAAATTAAAATTCCTTTGATATATTTGAATTCGAAATTTTTCATAAAAACGCGCAAATGTACTCATTATTGACTTTCATGTAAAATGGCTTTTTTTCGATTAACATTTTTTAATGATATGATTAATTATATTGTTGAACTGAATAGTTTTTATATTTAATTCTTTAGAGTACAATTACTTTTTTACTTGTATTTTTGCAATAAAATGAGTGTTTTACAGTTAATACTTCACATAATATCAATATCAACAAATTCAAAAATTCTATGAAAATCAAATACGTAATGGCGCTGGGCTTTTTTGTTTTGGCATTTAATATTGTTTCTGCCCAAATTCCGGCCATTGGTGATTGGAGAACACATATGCCTTACGACATGGTTATTGATGTTGCCGTGGCAGATGAAATGGTTTATGCAGCAACTCCTTACAATTTATTTACTTACAACACTACAGACAACCGTGTTGACAGGTTTGACAAGGTAAAAGGATTAAGTTCAGTAGGCATAAATAAAATTGATTATAACTCTGTACAAAAAGAACTTCTAATTGCTTATGGCGATGCAAATCTGGATATCGTTGATGCTGATCAGAACGTAATAAATATCTCAGATATAAAAGACAAGGATATTCTTGGAAATAAAACCATTAATAATATTGTTTTCAAAGATGAAATGGCATTTTTATCCTGCGGTTTTGGAATAGTTGTTTTAGATATGTCGAAAAGAGAAATTAACGATACATACTATATTGGAGATGAGGGTTCTGCTGTAAATATATTAGATATTACTTACGATGACAGTTATTTATATGCGGCTACAGAAAATGGAATTTATTATGCTGATGTAAATGCAAATAATTTAGCAGATTTTAATCAGTGGACGAAGGATGACAGACTTATTTACCCAAATGTAACATATAATCTTATACAATCTTTCCAAGGCAAAATTTATACTAATTATCAAACTGGGGATTTTGGTCAGGATACTATGTTTGTTTTCAATGGTGAAAATTGGGATTACTTCTCCACGGACAATACTTACGACCACTATCAAATGAACGTGAGTGAAGGTAAGTTTTTGTTGGTAAATACTTATAGTACTTATGTTTATGATGATAGCATGAATCGGGAATATGCTGTATTTAATCCAGTTGGCGAAACAATTAGATGCCTTGCAGCACAAATGGATAAAGAAGGAAATGTTTGGATAGGCGATAGGAGTAACGGTTTGGTTAAATCCTGGAGCAAAGGAAGTAAAGGGGAATATATTAAGCCCAATGGTCCGGGTACCAAAAATGTGTTCGCTATGGATGCTTCAGGTGATGCAGTTTCAGTTGCTCCCGGTGGGTATCAGTCTGATTGGGGAAAGACATATAATCCTGATGGCGTTTTCACATTTGTTGATGACAGTTGGTATACAATCAGCAGGACAAACACTCCTGCCTTCGACACCATTAGCGATATGGTTTGTGTAAAAGTTGATCCAACCCTAACAAATATAACTTACGTAGGAACGTGGCAAGGTGGATTACTTAAAATTGAAAACAATCAATTAGTTAATATTTATGATGAAACTAACAGTAGTCTTCAACCATGGGTTTCAGCACCTTATTTAACAAATGTAAGTGGAATAGATTTCGATGATCAGCACAATTTATGGGTAGCAAATACAGGCGCTAACGATGTATTATCGGTATTAAAAAATGATGGTACATGGAAAGCATTTAATCTGGGCGGTTCTATGAGCGCTGCCGATATTGGCAAACTAATAGTTGACAAACAAAACCAAAAGTGGATAATGAAGAGAAAAGACGGGTATATAGCCGTTTTTAACGATAACAACACTATTGATGACACCAGCGATGACAGAGTAAAGGTTTTAAGTGCATCCACCGGAAATGGGGGGATACCGGGTAATAAAGTATATGCCTTTGCTGTTGACCAGGATGGAGAAGTTTGGATTGGTAGTGATGAAGGAATAAGCGTTTTTTATTCCCCTTCAAAAATCTTTCAAACAGGAGAAAATTTCGATGCCTCTCAGATACTTGTTCCAAGGAATGATGGTTCTGGATTGGCCGATATTTTGCTGGAGACAGAAACCGTTACAGCAATTACAATTGATGGCGCCAACCAAAAATGGATAGGTACCGACAGAGCTGGTGTATTTTTATTATCCCCCGACGGTTTGCAGGAAATATACCATTTCACAACCGACAATAGTCCGTTACTTTCAAATAATATAACTGATATTGCAATAAATGGCAATGGTGAAGTTTTTATTGGTACATCCAACGGAATTATATCCTATAAAAGCAGTGCTGCCCCCGACAACCCTACAGGTATAAATAATGTTTATGCTTATCCAAATCCAGTAAGAGAAGATTTCACTGGTCTGATAGGTATTAAGGGGCTTATAAATGACGCGTCTGTTAAAATAACTGATTCGTATGGTAACCTTGTTTATGAAACAAGATCAGAAGGCGGCCAAGCCGTGTGGGATGGAAGAGATTTTAATGGTAAACGCGCCGCAACAGGTGTTTATTTAGTATTTGTAACCAATGCCGATGGTAGCCAAAAAGTTGCTACCAAGATATTATTCATCAATTAATATTGTGCTAAAGCAAAGCAAAGGAATAGTTTTAAGTTACGTAAAATATTCTGAATCAAGTATTATTGCAAGAATATATACAAGAGATTTCGGACTTCAGTCGTATATGGCAAAAGGCGTTAGAAGCAGGAAGTCGAAATCGAAAATTGCTTTGTTTGAACCCCTTTCTCAAGTTGAAATTGTTACTTATCATAATGAAAATAAAACTATTCATACCCTTAAGGAGATAAGAAGCCATTATTCCTATCAAAGCATTCCCTTCGATGAAATAAAGCGTTCAATTTTATTCTTTCTTGATGAAATACTTATAAATACCATAAAAGAAGAAAGTTCCAACGAAAGCCTTTTCGATTGGCTGGCACATTCCCTAACATGGTTCGATTTAAGTGAGGAAAGCGCCTTGAATTTTCACCTTGCCTTTATGATACAACTATCTCGATTTCTGGGTTTTTACCCAAAAAAAAGCAGTATGGCAAACCATCGTTTTTTTGATTTGGAGAATGGGGTTTTTGTAAATTTCATACCTAAAACAGCAAATTATTTAAACGAGGAATTAACTTTTCATTTCAATAAATTATATGAAAATACCTTTGAGGAAGCAGCAAAATTATCATTGACTTCTTCTCAAAGAAGAGACCTTATTAATGCCCTGGTAAACTATTATAAAATACATTTTCCCGGCTTTAAAGATCTAAAGTCGGTGGATGTGCTTAAAGCGATATTAAGTTAAGGCCTCCAGTTTAAAACCATATACTTTTTCAAATTGTTCTTGCAACAACTGCTGAACTTCTTCAAGGGGTATTTCTCTCCCTAACTCATTTTGCAGACTTGTAACTCCTTTGTCGACTATCCCACATGGAACTATATAATTGAAATAATCCAGATTAGTATTAACATTAAAAGCAAAACCATGCATACTCACCA
>PKTA01000097.1 GCA_002869365.1 Marinilabiliales bacterium
ATTTTAATGGTGGTTGGTGCACTTATTATCCTTATTGCAAGCATTAATTTCATTAACCTGACCATTTCCAGAGGGCTTAAAAGGGCAAACGATATTCATATCCGAAGAATTCATGGAAGTTCAAAAACAGCTATCATTGTTCAATTCATGATCGACTCTGTTATTTTAGTTACAATTTCAGTTATAATCGCCTTCGCCATTGTTTTCTGGTCGCTACCTTTATATGAAAACTTAATAAACAAGGAGTTGAATATTCTTAATATATTCAATATTCAAAGTATGCTTTTCATTGTTTCTGGAATAATAACTCTGGGTATTATTTATGGATTGGTGCCCGCCTATTTTTTACTGAAGGCTGATTCGCGTCAAAGTTTAAAAGGGGGACAGGTGGTAGCAAAACGTACTGGGTTTAATGTAGGATTAATCACGTTCCAGTATGCTATTTCCATTGTTTTAATTTGTGGGACAATTATTACCTATAAACAGTTAATTTTTACTCAGAACAGTAATCTTGGCTTAAACAAAGAACAAGTTTTGAGTATTGATTTGGTTCCTTCGTTAAAGAAAAACTTACCCAATTTTAAATCGAGGTTACTCGAAAACCCGAACATTAGCGAAGTGTCATTTATTTCAGACAATATTACCCAGTTTAAACAATATGGCACTCTGGTTATTGTTAATGACAAGAGGCATGTATTCAAATATGCTATTATTGATCCTGAATTTATTCCACTCATGGGTATTGAACTTCTGCAAGGCGATAAATTTTCGGAGGATATTCAAAGTCAAATGGGTGAAGGTTATATTCTTAACGAAGCTGCCTGGGATATTATGAAAAACTCAAAAACAAAAGATGACGGCTATGCAATAGGTAAACGCAGATTACTGGGAGTAATAAAAAATTTCCATTTTGAATCGTTTCACAACAAAATTGAACCGATGATTTTTTATTGGGCACCTAATGATTACCACAACATAGCATTACTAAAACTAACTGCTGGAAACACAACCCAATCTCTCAATTATATTGATAAAATATATAGAGAAATGGCTCCCGGAAGTTTATGTAAGTATCAATTTATTGATGAAGAATTTAATCAGTTATATACCAGCGAAAGGATGATGGTGAAATTGTTAGGCATTTTTTCATTATTGGCAATTTTAATTGCAACGCTTGGAATAATTTCACTATCGACCATGGCGGCAGAAACCCGAACCAAGGAAATTGGTGTTCGCAAAGTAAATGGCGCCCACATTTCCGACGTGGTAGTTATGCTAAATAAAGACTTTTTAAAATGGGTAACTGTTGCATTTATTGTTGCTGTTCCCATTGCATATTTCGTCATGAATAAATGGCTCGAGAATTTTTCTTACAAAACAAGCCTAAGTTGGTGGATTTTTGCTCTTTCTGGCTCGTTGGCTTTTGTAATTGCCTTGCTTACAGTTAGTTTTCAAAGTTGGAAAGCAGCACGCAGAAATCCTATTGAATCGTTGCGATATGAGTAAATTAACAATTGATAAAAACAACATACGCTATAAAAAAATAATATGATGATTAAAACAGAAAAATTAGGAAAAGTGTTTCGTACCGAAGAGGTTGAAACTTATGCATTAAACAATGTAGATATTCATGTAAAGAAAAGTGAGTTTGTGGCAATCATGGGACCATCAGGTTGCGGAAAGTCAACATTCCTTAACATTATCGGTCTGCTTGACAATCCTACTGAAGGCTCGTATGTTTTTAATGGAACAGAGGTTAGTAAGTTAAAAGAAAAAGACCGTACAGACTTTCGCAAAGGCAATATTGGCTTTGTTTTTCAGAGTTTCAATCTGATTGACGAACTAAATGTTTACGATAATGTGGAACTTCCATTATTATACTTAAAGATTAAAGCAAGTGAGCGAGCCAAAAAAGTAAATGCTGTATTACAAAGAATGAAAATTGGTCATCGTGCCAAGCATTTTCCACAGCAATTGTCTGGTGGACAGCAACAACGAGTTGCCATCGCCAGAGCAGTAATAGCC
>PKTA01000031.1 GCA_002869365.1 Marinilabiliales bacterium
ATTTGAGGTTTTGGTTATGAGCCCCCCTTCGTGCTTTTTCAAAGCACTTCGGAGGTTCATTACGATTAAATTCAAATAAGTCTCTTATTCCTAAAGGCAATTCCTGAACCTGATTTCAGGTATTTTTCAAATTGAAAAGCCTTGTATTTTTCTTTAAATGCCACATAATTTACTAGTTCAACAGGAAGTTTATCACTGGTATAATGTACCTGACCTCTGTTATGACGTTCTAACCTCATTTCAAGATTGCCCGTACAACCGGTATAATATTTATTATTGTTGCATCTTAATATGTAAACGTACCACATTTTTTTATGCTTTTGTGGACTGAGTCCGCCGGAGCCCGGCTATTTATAAGTTAATACTATTGAGTTTAGTTGATGTTTGGTGGCCCTCCTTCGTGCTTTTTCAAAGCACTTGGAGGGCGAAGGTGGAGAATAGCGGAATCGAACCGCTGACCTTTTGACTGCCAGTCAAACGCTCTAGCCAACTGAGCTAATCCCCCATCAGGCGGCAAAAGTAAAAAAAATTGGTTTACTCCTCATTCTAAAGTTAATTTTTTTCATATTTGTTGAAATAATTATTCTAATATGAAACGACTGTTTGTCGCTATTAAATTAAAGCCAGATGAAAATTTTTTGGAGACTTATAATTTTCTGAAAACCAATCTTAAACAGGATTTGATAAAATGGGTTAAACCGGATGTTATGCATCTTACTCTCAAATTTCTGGGGCCAACCCCAAATGAAGACATCTCAAAAATAAAGTATGTTCTCGAAAATATCAGCAAAAAAAAGTCTCCACTAAATTTTGAGTTCGATAAAACAGGCATTTTTGGCTCTTCCTACGATCCAAGAGTTATTTGGTTCGGAATTACAAATAATGAAGAAATAAAATCCTTTGGTGAAGATTTACTCAACCTATTCCATGAAAATGGCTTTAAAAGAGACAGGCAAAATTTTGTTCCGCATCTTACCATCGGGAGAATAAAAAAACTGAATAATAAAAAACACTTTCAAAGTATAATCAACAAGGTAAAAGATAAAAAAATCCAATCATTTAATGTGAATGAAATTATACTTTACCAAAGCATTCTGAAACCTGACGGGCCGGTTTATATTGAGTTGGGGAAATATAACTTAGTAGGGAGTAAGGAGTAAACAGTAGGCAATTGGCAGTGGGCAGTTTACTCATTATGACTGATTCAAAAACAAGAATAACGAAGTATTTGGCAATTTCTTTCAAAGATCAAATGCTGCTAATTAATACAAACTGGTTAGGCTTTAGGAAGAAATTGTTAAAGATGAGGCTTTCGAAGTTTTTGAATTCAAGGAGTTTACTCAAGTAAATGACTGATTCAAAAACAAGAATAACGAAGTATTTGGCAATTTCTTTCAAAGACTAAATGTCACGGAAATCTTTCTTTTTATTAAGCTTCAAATCCTGCAATACAGATGCTTTCACATTTATTGAAAAGTTCCAACTTTGGCGTGGACCAATGGGTATCCAACTGAAACGCATCTCCCAACAATGTAAATCACGATAAAGGTTAATTGAAGTATACGACAACTGATTATTGGTAAAATCCCAACCCGAACGCATGGTAAACTTCCATTTAGGTGTTATATTTACCTGTCCGCTAAAACTCATAGTTTGAACAATAGTTCTTTCATTCTGCCTTTCCAAAGCATTAATCCTACCTTCCTTAAGAAACTCTATATAAACCTCAGTATCATTATATTGACTTAGCCAGTTTATATATGTAATATCGTTGGTATAGGCAAAATTATAAGATAAATCTACCGACCATGGGATATTCCAATCCACATAATTATCAGGGTTTTCCTCTATTTCCTCTTTTTCATCCTCAGTTATATTTTCCGGTTCTTTCTTATCCTTTTTAAAATCCTTATCTCCGAACTTAAGATTGAAACTCAGATTCCATGTCGTTTTATCCAACCGTATCAGTCGCCTATGCCTCGACCATTCATATTCTGCCGTTCGGTTTCCTTCATCATCAAGAGCATAGGGATCCCAAATAGAACTGTATTGCAGACTCATATTCTTCCACAACTTTGTTCTTCCACTCATGGTAATAAGTGACATATTCATCGAGTCGACCGACAAATCATAACTTCCATTGATAGTAAAACTTTCAATAAGAGCAATTTTTTTCATACCGGTAATGGTATCCTTACGGGATGGGACTTTGATTTCCAGATTATTGCCAAAACTAAAATTAATCCTTCCCGATTTTTGCTTGGGTGGTGATCCATACAATGAACCTTCAAATTTTGAATATGTAATTACATTTCCTGCAGTATCGGTATAAGTATCATAATAACCCCATTGTTCTGAACCAAAATCAGGAGTATATGAAAATCCAACGCTAGGGGTAAAAACATGCCTGATAGCTCTCAAAGGGCCCTTTTTAAACTTCACCATACCATAAACTTTTGTGGTTAAGTTGGAAGTGAAACTATAATCTATTGCATTCTTGAAACCCGGAATGGTGTCGGTTCGAATATAACCAACAATTGTGTCCTCCTCAACAACAACTGTTTCATCTGTCCAGTATTTTCTTACACTTGAACTATACATACGGTCGGTAAGGTTAATAGAAGTACTAAGGTTAAAATACTTCATGACTTTCAGTGGCAAACTAATTGGCACTTTGTGCACCATGCCATTTTGCATATTGCGTTTAAGTGTATTACCATCGAACAATAGAGAGTCGAGAGTGCTAATAGTATTTTTTGCATTCATGCTATAGGAAACAGTCAAATCCTCATAAAATCTTTTCTTTCCACCTTCCCTTTTAAGGGGATAGAATCTGTTAACAGAAAATGTTAATTCGGGTAAAGTTACCTGTACGGCATGGGTTTTTGTATTCTGGCGGTGGCTCATATTTGCTGTTAAAAAGTACTTATTTGCCCAGTTTGTTTGATAGGCCACACTCGATTGAAACTCGTTGGATAAATAGTCGTTTACATCAACAACATTATATTTAACAAAGTTTGAACTAACAATATTTACATTAGCAGTAAAAGTACTTCTGGGACGAGCCTTGGGATCCTGACGATGAGTCCATTTTATCCTGAAGTCGGTTGACTTAGAATAATCCGGAGCATTTTTAGTTCCCACAACATTTTTGGCATAACCTCCATCAAAAGAACCACTGTATTTATAGCGTTTTTTATATCTCACTTTGGGCTTTACACTCCAACTTCCTCTGGTATAAATATCTCCGGTAATCTGAAAATCAAAATATTCGCTAATGCCCCAGTAATAACCACCATTTTCAAGATAAAAACCTCTGTTCTTAGATTCTCCGTATGTAGGAACTAATATTCCGGATGTCCTGCCCATTTTATTAGGAAAATATCCAAAAGGAACACCAAGAGGAGTTGGCATACCTTCGATTTCCATATATGCAGGCCCGGTTATAATTTTACTATCGGGAATAACCTTTGCCTTATTAAACCTAAATGAATAATGCGGATCCTCTTCCAAATTACAAGTAGTATATTGCCCTTTATAAACATTTATGGAATTATCATCCAGTTTCTTCACCTTCTGTCCGTGTAAAAAACCTGCATCATCTTCGGTAATTACCTTCGAAATAATACCTTTTTTCGTATCGAAATTATATGTCATTTCCTGGGCCTTAAAGGTTTGCCCTCCCTCGGTAAATTCAGGAACACCTGTCATTTTTCCCGTTGAGTCGGCTATACCTTTTGCAAATACCTGATTTGTATTAAAGTCAATTTCAATATATGCCGCCTTTAGACTGATATCCTGATAATTAATAACCGCATCTCCATACATATAAACTTTACGGTTTTTAATATCCTGAACTATGGAGTCAACGGCGATGCGCTCTACCATGGCATCCAGTTGTGCTTCCTTTGCCTTTTTTGTCAGAGTGTCGCTGGTGTTTTTTAAGTTGAAAGTGGTGTCTTTTAAAGCAACAGTTGAAGTATCAGACTGAGAATCTTTTAATCTCTGTAAAAGAAATAATGAATCCTGTTGTTGTTGGGTAAGTACTTCGGTTGTATCGGGTAAAACTAAAGTTGGATTCGAGTAATCAAAATCGTATAAATGCAATGATTTAGCACTAGCATCGTTAATACTAAAACTATTAAATAATAACCAATAGCATGTTAATAAAATACCGGCTGTAAATCGATTTTGCAAAATGCTTTAATTACTTTTGTTTACTATGAATTATGAAAAAATTTGCTGCAAATATAATTCCAAAAATTAGATTACACTCTATGAAACGTATCTTACATCTATGTATTGTTTTAAGCATTTTTTTCCTTTCGCCATTTAGTATTATAAGTCAGAATGCAGGAAAAATAAAAACCATTGTCATCGATGCCGGTCATGGTGGAAAAGACCCCGGCGCTATGGGTAAAAAGAGCAAAGAAAAAGACATTGCTCTTGCAGTAGCTTTAAAAACAGGACATTATATTGAGCAAAATTTAAAAGGCGTAAAAGTTGTATACACCCGTAAAACAGATAAGTTTGTTGAACTCCACCGCAGAGGACAAATTGCCAATGAGGCAAATGCAGATCTTTTTATTTCCATTCACTGTAATTCCAATAATTCACATTCACCATATGGGTCAGAAACTTATGCCTTAGGTGTTGAGGAAAAGCGTACAAAAAGGAATATGGAAGTTGCGATGACTGAAAATGCAGCCATAATGCTGGAAGAAAATCAACAGGATATTTATGCAGGTTTCAACCCAAACTCTGAGGAATCTCTTATCAGCCTTACATTGTTTCAAAGTGAACATCTGATGCAAAGTCTCGACCTTGCCAGCCGAATACAGAAACAATTTAAAGACAGAGTAGGAAGAAAAGACAGAGGTGTTCACCAGGCCGGATTTTTGGTTTTATGGCGTACCGCTATGCCTTCGGTTTTGGTTGAATTAGGTTACATTAGTAATACTACCGAAGAAGCATTTCTATTGTCGGAAAAAGGCCAGTCGTATATGGCTTCTGCAATCTACAGAGCAGTAAAAGAATATAAAAGAGATTATGAAAGTGAAAGTGGAGCATACGACTACCGACAAGAAAATGAGGAAAATCAGGAAGATATTAATTCGGAGCAAAAATCATCTACAAGCAATAGTTCAGTAATTTACAGAGTACAGTTTTATGTTACTCCCAGCAAAATAAAAAAAGATGATAAACGATTTAACTCCCTAAATGATGTTTATATGTATGAGCATAATGGTATGTATAAATTTACAAGCGGGAAGTTTAACAGTCTGGATGAAGCAGAAAATCATAAAAAGACAGTTAGAAGTAAAGGATTTAAAGATGCTTTTACAGTTGCTTTTTTAGATGATGAAAGGATTTCTATTTCTAAAGCAAAACAAATTCTTAACGAAAAATAACAATTATTTGTAGCATACTGTACTAATATTGAGTATTTTTGATTTTGAATGAAACCATCTATTTTATAGAAGCAGATGCTTATTAAGTAAACAATTATTGTTATGACTACTTACAAAAAACTCTTTATAGGAATTACATTTATAGTAGCCATCGGATTGTTTATCTGGGGTTATAACTTCCTTAAAGGAAAGGATATATTTAATAAACAAACAATTGTTTTTGCCGAATACGAGCAAGTAAGTGGCCTGTCAATTGCGAATCCCGTACTTATAAACGGTTTTAAAGTCGGGCAGGTTAGCGATATGTATTTTAATCCCGATATGTCAGGAAACATTATTGTTGCTCTTACTCTGCAAAATAAGTTCCCTGTACCAAAAAATTCGCTTGCAAGAATTTATAGTGCCGACCTAATGGGCTCCAAAGCAATAGAATTAAGATTGGGAAGTTCACCCGAGATAATTGCTCCCGGAGATACTCTTCTAACGGGCATAGAGGCTTCTCTTATGGATGAAGTTAATGCACAGGTGCAGCCAATTAAAATGAAAGCAGAAAACCTGCTTGCTTCCATCGACTCCCTGGTTGTTGCATTTAGAACGGTTTTTAACGAAAATGCACGTGACAACCTAAAGGAAAGTTTTAATAGTATTAAGAATACCTTTTACAATCTTGAAAGCACCACATCCAATCTCGATTCATTGGTAATTACCGAGAGATCAAATATTTCTTCCATATTACAAAATGTTGATTCACTTACATACACACTTAGCAATAACAGAGAGGAAATTGCCACAATTATAACAAACTTTAAAACTTTAAGTGATTCTCTCGCAAAAACAGATATACCGGGAACATTGGGTAAGGCTGATGTAGCGATTGCTCAGTTAAACTCCATATTAACGAAGATAAACGAGGGTCAGGGCACCGTGGGTATGCTGGTTCATAACGATAGTCTTTATATAGAACTGGATCGCTCTGCTGCAGAACTTAATTTGTTGCTGAAAGACATCAGAGAGAATCCAAAACGATATGTTAAGTTTTCGTTGTTTTAATTAAATCTTACTAAATACTTCATTTCTATTCATCTACTACAGAGAAGCAATATAATTGTGTGCTATTTGAATGAATTTTTATCAGATTGCTTCTCTTGCCTCAGGCAAGATCGCAATGACGTGAATACCTTCGGATAACCGAAACGTCATTGCGAATCCCGTCCTTTATTCCATTAATTAATACTTAAGAATAAAGGGATGAAGCAATCTGATCAGGGCTTTAATGATACTTTCACAATCAGATTGCCTGCCTAGACGGCAGTCAGGCTTCGCTGCTAGTACATCAAGGTAAAAATTATCCTATTAAGTCTATACGTCTTGCGATGACGTTTTTGTTTTATTTAGATATTGTTCTTGTCACAAAATGAAATTTTTTAAGCACAAATCATCATTCAATCATAAGACTGTAAGATTAGTGTATAATTAAATGATTTTTTATTCAGTTTCAGGTACTGCTTTTTCCGGAACTCTAAACACATCAAGTTTGTTCAAGGGGCGAATATCTTCAAACCATAAAAAGCCCTTAAGCCGCTTCATTTCAGGAGTAACTTCCTTTTCGGGATGCATTTTTTCTGTGGGCTGAAACTTATAGTTAATAGTTTGTAATTCATTGTCTTTCATTCTAATAACCATATTGCTGGATTCCGAAAAATCAACGCCAATCAACTCCTTGTCTTCATCACGTATCCAATAAATTGTTTGGGCATTACCATCAACAACTATTCTTGATAATTCGTTATTTACAAAATATCCAACCATATTTTTACCTTTTATCTGGTTGAAATTTTCAACGGTATCTCGTGAAATGATAAATGATGAATTATACATCACCAGCGAATCGATAATTCCGCCTGAAGTAATAACACTAATTGAATCTGCTGTCAGTTGATTTTTACCCGACCATAATACAGGATCATTTAAAAATCTTATTGTGGAGTCGTTCATGGTATAAACCATCGAATCGCATTTTGCCTGCAAGTCGGTTTTATACATACGCACTTTATAATATGCCATTAGTTTTTTGGCTTTGCGTTCTTTGTCGAAATTCATCCACAAAGTATCACCATGAATATACAGCGAATCTTTATCGTCATAAGAAATTGCAAGGGCTCTTTCGGTAATATACGACAAGCCTTTCGCATCCCAAACCTCTCCTTTTTTGCCACGAATTATCACTTTGTGCAGGGTATCGTCTATCTGTACCCGACCAAAAGCACGGCCGTATGATGTATTATTATTATAATATAAACTGTCGGCAGTAATAATCTGTTCGGCATTGCTGATGCGAGGTCGCTTGGTAAGTTTTGAAAAGTCGTTTTCCGTATCATACATCCCGTCTTCACAATAAATTATACTTTCCTTTCCACGGATAACAGTAGGACCGCGAAAATAGGCTATCTTCGATAAAGTATTGTATATCAGTGTATCGGAATAAGTTTCCGAATCAGGATTTATTAAAACCACATCCTTTTGAAAATAAAATGTTTTTATGTTTGTATGATAATATCCTCTTTTACTGGTTAAATTATTTTCTTCATTTACAATTTCACCACCCACATCATAAAATGCAATATTTGTATTTCTGTTAAAGGTGAGATGCTCCGTAGTAAGAATAGTTTTTTTGTCGACAAGTTTCACACTATCGTAGAGGTTTGCAACCATGTTGTCGCCGGTATAAATCATGCGTTTGCCATAAACATCAACGGTATCGTTGACTTTTATGTGCACATGACCAAAGGCTTCAAAATTCCTGCTGGCACTGTTCAGATAGGCGCTATCGCAATAAAATACAGTAGACTGGTGGCGAAGGATAACATTCCCGATAAGGCGTTCTATATCCTTTCCAAGACTTTCATCATATTCCTGCAAATCGGCAGCATCAACATAAACGCGTGGTTTTTGCTGCGAAAAGACCGAAACAGCCAAAAGCAAAAAAATGTAAATTATTGTTATTCTTCTTATCATATCCTATACAAACGCAAAATTAACAAATAGATTATTAGTTTTTGAGAATGTAAAAATTTATGCAGGAAGACGTTATGATTGGAACCCAGATGACGCATATTTGGCATATAGAAGCGGGTCTATTAAATGCTTCAAAGAGGATTTATTTAATACTGGGGTAGAATTTTAAATTATTAAAACTGATAGGTTTACTTTTAAACTAAAATAATCCGCGCAAATCCGTTTAATCCGCGTCATCAGAGTTCCTATCAACCAAACACAATAACACTATCAATATTTAGAACCATTATAAGAATTTAATTACCCTTGGCCATGATTCTTTTTTTTACATTTGGCCTTTATTTTTCATAAGGTTTTAATATGAGTTTCAACCCCAAATATAATTTCGAAAAAACCCAGAAGGAATCGGGATGGATTCCCCGTCAAAAGGCTAAACAAGAGGATTACGACCGCATCGGCTTTATGTCGGGACTGGAAGTACATCAGCAGTTGCTTACCAAAGAAAAAATGTTTTGCCACTGCCCTGCCGGACTTTATAATGAGCATGATGATTTTGATGCTGAGATAATAAGGCATATGCGTCCTACCCTGAGCGAATTAGGTGAATACGATGGCACTGCCCTCATGGAGTTTAAAACACGTAAAGAAATAATTTATCGTATAAAAAACGAAACTGCATGTACTTACGAAGTTGACGACACTCCACCTTTTCCCATGAACCGTGAAGCACTTGAAATCGCCATCGAAATTTCACTACTTTCGAAATTAAACATAGTTGGAGAAGTTCATATTACCCGTAAACAATACCTCGACGGCAGTATCCCAACAGGATTTCAAAGAACAGCAATTATTGGTGTGGAGGGTGAACTTCAACTTCCCAAGAAAAAAGTAAGGCTCATCCAGTTGAGTATTGAAGAAGATTCATGTCGTGAGATATCGGATATCGGCCACCGTCGTATTTATAAAACCGACCGACTGGGAATGCCATTAATAGAAACTGTTACTTATCCTGATTTTATTAACCCACAGGAAGTAAAAGAAGGTTGCGATTATATTCGTTTTTTAAACCGAAGCACCAACAAAGTCAGAACCGGAATAGGCGCCGGACGTCAGGATGTGAATGTTAGCTGTAAAGGCGGATCACGAGTTGAAATAAAAGGCGTTGCCCACACAAAATGGATACCCGAATTAACTCATAATGAGGTATTTCGTCAGTGGTCACTTTTGCGGATGCGCGACTATCTTCTGAATAAAAACATTGATAAAAATAAATGGAAAATTCAAAGTACAGAAATTAGTACTGATTTCCCATTTAAAAATGAATTACTAAAAAATGCTTCCCTAAAGGGATTAAAAATTATTGCTGTTAACCTACCTGATTTTGAAGGCAGTCTTTCGTGGTTTACACAACCCGGAAAATCATTTGCCAACGAAATTTCCGACCGTTTAAAAGTTATTGCTTGTATTGAAAAGCCAAACAATATTCATTCGGAAGTTTTAGATGAAAGCCTTACAAACGATGATCTGGATTTCATTAAAAAGAATGTAAATGCCAAAAGTGGCGATGCGCAGATTGTTTTCTGGTGCGAAGAAGAAGATATAAAAACTGCTTTGGAAACCATAGAGGAGAGATGTATTATGGCTTTGGAAGGAATACCTGAAGAAACCAGAAAATCGCTCACCGACGGAACAACAATTTTCGAGCGTGTATTACCTGGTGCCGACCGTATGTATCCTGATACCGATTCTGCTCCTATTCCTTTGGAAGACGATTACATAAGATCGCTTGAAGAAAATATGCCTGAGGATATTATCGAAAGATATTATAAACTCAAAGCATGGGGAGTTCCCGAAGATGTTTATACCTATATATTTTCGAAAAACCTTTTCCCTCTAATGGAGGAGATAATTGAAAAAACCGGAATCCAGGAATCATATTTAGGAACCTTTATAGGGCATAAACTAAAGTTTGAAGAAGGTCGCAAATCTGCTGATAAAGAATTCAATTACAGGATTATACTTCGCTTGTTTGAGTTTTTGAAAAAGGAAAACCTTGATTTTAAACTAGCAGAAAAAATGATTCCGTTTTTAATGGAGCATCCTAAAATGGAATTCGAATCCATAATTTTGACATTAAAACTCAAAAGAATTCCAAAAGAAGAAATTCTTGCAAGAATACCTATTTTAAAATTGAAATTTGCAGAAGGAAAAACGGAAATTGATAAAGTAAAACAAAGAAACTGGATAATGGGTCAGTTGAAAAATCAGGCATTAGGAAATATTAATCTTCAGGAACTTAGTAAAGCAATTAACAATGGATAACGATATTTTTCAAGGATATAAAGGCGATGCACTGGAAGTGCTGAAGAAATATAATGTAAGAGTTTGGGGTACTACCAAAGTAGAAACCACAAGAGGCACTTTTGAAGGTACTGTTTTGCCGCGTTCGGAAAATGATGACGATAAACATATAGTTGTAAAAATTATTACAGGATATAATATTGGTATCGACATAAGGAACATAAAAAATATGGTTGAAACCGGCTATAAAAAAGCCAATTATAAAATTCCTGAAAAAGAATTTCCATATACTAAAGGACTTCCGAAAGTTAAACTGTTTGGAACAGGAGGAACTATAGCTTCACGCCTCGATTACCGCACAGGTGCCGTAATTCCTGCTTTCTCCCCCGGCGAACTTTATGGTGCTGTTCCTGAATTAGCCGACATTTGTAATCTGGATACAGAGAAAGTTTTTGCTGTTTTTTCAGAAAATATGGGACCTAAACAATACATCGCTCTTGCAAAAGCCATAGGTAAAGAAATTGAAAAAGGTGTTGATGGAATTGTTATTGGTCATGGAACCGATACTCTTCACCATACCGGAGCAGCCCTTACATTTATGTGTCAGAATTTGCCTGTACCTGTGGTTTTGGTAGGATCGCAACGTTCATCCGACCGACCAAGTTCCGATGCTGCTTTAAACCTTATGCATGCCATGCGTGCTGCAGGACATTCCGATATTGCCGAAGTTCAGATTTGTATGTTCGGACCTACTTCCGATGAATACGGATTGCTTCACAAAGGAACCAGAGTGAGAAAAATGCACTCTTCTTATCGTTCAACTTTCAGAACCATTGGCGACACTCCCCTGGCAAGGATAACCAGAGAAGAAATCCTTCCAATTAAAAAGAATTATAATAAACGCAGAAACGATAAAAATGTGAAAATTCTGCCATATTTCAACGATAAAGTTACAATGCTATACTATTATCCTGGTATGTCGCCCGACACTCTCGATGCCTTAGTAGATTGCGGTTATAAAGGAATAATTTTCGTGGGAACAGGTTTGGGCCATGTTAATAAAGAACTATACCCTGCCATCGAACGTGCTCAGGCTAAAGGAGTTCATATGTATATGACACTTCAAACTTTATGGGGTTATGTTCATATGTTTGTTTATGATACAGGTAGGGATATGATGGCCAAAGGAATAATTCCTGCCGGAAATATGTTACCCGAAGTGGCATGGGTAAAACTCAGC
>PKTA01000200.1 GCA_002869365.1 Marinilabiliales bacterium
TAACTCGCAACTATTTTAAGAACAAACAACTATCACCATAGCTTAAAAAACGGAAATTGTTTTCCATAGCGTAATTATAGGCCAGTTTCCATTTTTCCCCGATAAGGGCAGAAACTAATAATAATAAAGTGCTTTTCGGTTGATGGAAATTAGTTATTAAACCCTTTGCAAATTTAAAATCATATCCCGGGGCTATCATAAGGCGGGTTTCCCCGGAAAGAGAATCCTTTTCATTATGCTTTAAGTGATTAATTAATATATTGAGGGCTTCAATTGCATCGAATCCATCAGGAATTTCCAATTTATAGGGATCCCATTGATTAACTTGCATGCTCTCGTCTCCGTTTTCTAATCTGAGAGCCATCCAAAATAAACTTTCCAGCGACCGCATACTAGTTGTACCAACAGGAATAATAGTTTTATTGTTTTGCAGATTGGTTTTTATATTTTCTAAACTTTTAAGCGAAACGATAATATGTTCACTATGCATTTCATGATCAGAAATCTGCTCAGCAGAAACTGGCTTAAAGGTTCCTGCTCCCACATGAAGAGTTAGTTTTTCATGTTCAATACCTTTGGTTCGTAATTCAGAAATTATTTTATCGGTAAAATGCAATCCTGCAGTTGGTGCTGCAACCGATCCATCATAATGTGCGTAAACAGTTTGGTATCTGTTTTTATCACTTTCTTCTGCTTCGCGGTTTAAATAAGGAGGCAATGGAGTAAGTCCGTTTTGTTCAATAATTTCATGAAATTTTATCTCTTCATTCCAAGAGAATTCCACCAGCCATGCATCTGATAATCGCTCTTTAATTTCTGCTTCAAGTATAATACTCCTGCCTCCAAACTCAAACTCACTACTGAGCCTCCCTGATTTCCATCTCTTGGCATTACCTATCATGCATTTCCAAATTACAGGTGAATGTTGTTGAAATGCCAGTTGGAAATCGTTGGTAGGATAATGTGGTTCAAGGCAAAATATCTCTATTGTCGCACCCGTACTTTTCCTGAATTTTAATCTTGCTTGTATTACTCTGGTTTCATTAAAAATGAGAAATGAATTTTCAGGAAGCAAATCAGGTAAGTCGCTAAATAACTTGCTGTTAGGCCTTCCGTCTTTAAAATACAAAAGTTTGGAAGCATCTCTTTTTTCCAGAGGATACTTGGCTATCCTCTCTTCAGGAAGTTGATAATTATAATCTTCTATTTTTATTTCACCGGGTGTAGACATTATTGTTTTTTAAAGATTGCAAAAATAGTGTTTTCAGAATTTAAAATATGCTGAATATTATATAATTCGATAACAAAAAAAGCAAGTTATCTTGTCGAGGTAAGAGCAGTGGAATACCTATCACGGCACGTAGGTGACACATCGCCTCATTAACATCGCTGTCATCTCGAATGAGGCACGACTGAGAGATCCCCCCTAATAACAAACCATTCATATCTATTTGTCAGGCAACGGAGAGATAACCCCCGGAAAAGTGGGTTTTACTCAGGATTTCTTCCGTCGGACGGATCATTCTTCCTCCATCGAACTGACAGCCAATTTCTGGATTTGCACCTCCTTTTTACTAATTTAACACCTAGCCAGTCTGTTACCTTACAACCTAAACCTCAACCTGTGATTCTGTTTTGCCCTTGTCACTTCCCTAACATAACAGACTCGCAAACTCATAGCTCACTGCTTTAGGCACTATAGCACACTTTCTACTTTAGCCTTTACCCTTTCTACTTTAGCCATTAGCCTTTACACTTTAGCCTTTCCAGCATTAACCTAAAATTAACATCAGCCATTATGTTTTTATGTAAATTTGAATTCTAATTAAACTTTAAAATAATGCAACATACAATATTAGGAGCAGGCGGATCAATTGGCAATGCTCTTACATACGAACTTTTAAAAAGTAATTTAGATATACGTTTGGTTTCCCGTAGTGGGTTTTCGATAAAGGGTACTAATTCGGTTAAAGCCGATCTTACATCTTATGAACAAACATTAAAAAGTGTTGAAGGTTCTGATATAGTTTATTTACTTGTAGGCCTTGAATATAAATACAAAGTTTGGGCTGAGTTATGGCCTAAAATAATGGAAAACACTATAAGAGCATGTAAGAGTGTTGATGCTAAGCTCATTTTCTTCGACAATGTTTATATGTACGGAAAAGTTGATGGTAAAATGACGGAGGAAACCCCTGTTAATCCATGCAGTAAAAAGGGTAAAGTAAGGGCCCAAATTGCTCAAATGTTAATTGATGAATTCGAAAAAAGTGATTTGGATGTTTCCATAGCTAGAGCAGCAGATTTATACGGTCCTCATGCTACAAAAACAAGTGTACCCTATATTCTGGCACTCGAAAAACTTATGAAAGGAAAATCGGCTCAGTGGATGGCAAGCGACAAAACCATTCATACTTTTACCTATACCATGGATTGTGCCAACGCCATGATACTTATGGCAAATGACGATAAAAGTTTCAATCAGATATGGCATTTGCCTAGTTATAATCCGCCAATAAATGGAAAGGAATTCATAGAAATTGCTGCAAAAGAAATTGGAGTAAAACCGAAATATTCTGTATTAAAACCATGGATGATAAAAATGGCCGGAATATTTGATAAAACAATTGCTGAATTAGTTGAAATGAATTACCAAAATAAATACGATTACTATTTCGATTCCACAAAATTTGAAAAGTACTTTAATTATAAGCCCACTAATTATAAGCAGGGAATAAAGGAAACTGTTGAGTTTTTGAAATAATTGCATGCGGGTTTCGAGTTACGTTAGGTGTTGACAATAGTTTTGTGAATGCTCATAACTCATAATTCAACACTCATAACTTTAGACAATTATCGAACTTTCTACTTTAGCCTTTCAACTTTAGCCTTTAGCCTTTAGCCTTTCACCTCTATTAAAAATATCCGTCTGCCTTTGAATAGATTCCTTATGGATAATGTTGAGCATTCGCTTTAAAAATTCTTCTTCCAACTTAAGTTGAGAACCAATTGCAAGGCGATCTTCAATAATTCCTGCCCAGCGTTTCATTTGAAGAATAGTTATATCATTATCTTTTTTATAGTGGCCAATCTCATCAATAATATCCATACGTTTTGCAAGTATTTGGAGTAATTCCACATCCAGTTTATCGATTTCCGACCTTAAGGTTTCGAGTTTGGATTCGAAGGCGATATCCCCATCTGTTTCTCTGATTTTCAGAGCATCTAGGATTATTGCCAAACTTGCTGGAGTTAATTGTTGAGCGGCATCGGTAAGAGCAATATCGGGATTATAATGAGTTTCTATCATCAGTCCATCCATTTCCAGGTCAAGGGCTTTTTGCGAAACATCTTCAATTATATCTCGCCTGCCGCAAATATGGCTGGGGTCAACAATAATTGGCAAATCGGGCACCAAGCGTTTTAACTCAATAGGTATTTCCCACATGGGGGCATTTCTGAATTCAGAACTTCCAAAATAATGAAATCCTCTATGGATAGCCATTATCTTATTTATTCCAACAGCATTTATCCTTTCGATGGCGCCTATCCATAATTTTAAATCAGGGTTAACCGGATTTTTAACCATAACAGGTATGTTGGTTCCCCTCAGGGCATCTGCAATTTCTTGTACCGAAAAAGGATTTACAACTGTACGAGCTCCTACCCAAACAATATCCACATTATGTTTTAAAGCCTGTTCAATATGCTCAGGGCGGGCAACTTCAACGGCAGTTTTAAGACCTGTTTCTGCCTTTGCTTTTTCCAGCCATTTTAAGGCTTTGGTTCCTGCGCCTTCAAACTCACCCGGGCGGGTACGTGGTTTCCAAATTCCGGCTCTAAAAACATTTACCTGCCTAATTTTTGCTATTTCTCTAGCGGTAATCAATATTTGTTCTTCATTTTCAGCACTGCACGGACCTGCAATAACCAAAGGTGTTCCATGTGGTTTAATCCACTCTTCTGCCAATAAAATATCCAAATCAGTGCTCATGCGGCAAAGATATGAAAACATGTAATAAAACAACTTTCATAATTTGCCTGATATTGTATAAATTTTTAGTTTTGAAAATCATTTAAAACCTAAAATAATGAAAAAGTATTTTACCGAAAAACAAATTAATCTGTCAACATTTATTGGAGGTCCATTGGCCGGTGGCCTGATGTTATACAGAAGTTTTAGAAAACTCAAAAAGAAGGAAGAGGCTCGTATTGTTATCTCAACAATGGTTTTATTAACTACTATTTTTTGGGTATTAATGTTTAATGTTGAAAATGAAATAATAGGAAAACTTTCGGGGATAATCGTTACCGGAATCTTTGTTGGTTTGTCTTCATTTACCTATAGAAAATTCCTAAAGAACAGGATAAATGAAGAATTTGAAGAAGGAGCAAAAAAAGCCTCTTCATGGTTTATACTTCCATATAGTTTGGGAGGTATTTTAATATCAATCGCAATTTTATTTCTAATTGGAATGAACCAAGCTCCCTTTAAAGGAGATGTAACAACTTATGGAGTAACAAATAATGAAATTTATTATGATAAGGGTAATATTGGTTTGGAATCCTTAAACAAAATTGCCGGAGTACTTAGAAGATATGGTTATTTTGGTGATGACCAGCAAAACTCCGTTAGGGCAGAGAAAGTTGATAATTTAATGAAAGTTACAGTATTAATAAATGAAAGTTTTGTGGACAAACCCGAAATTATTGAGGCATTAAAAGAGATGAAGAGTAGTATGCAGGTAACATTATCTATGCCTTCGCAAATTATTGTAGAATATTATGATTTGGGAGGAAATGTACATCATAAGGTTTATTAATACATGTTTGTAAAACCTAAAAAAGTGATTTTAGGTACACTAACAACTGAATACAGTTAATATCAAATAAATTGGATACATTTGCCGATATATATTATAATAAATGAAATTTAATGAATTAAACCTAAATCCTGATGTAATCGAAGCTATTTCTCATATGGGTTTTGAAAAGGCAACACCCGTGCAGGAAATGGCAATACCCAAAATTTTGGATGGTAGTGACCTTATAGCCTGTGCACAAACAGGTACAGGAAAAACAGCTGCTTTTATTTTACCAACACTGGATCAAATATCCCGTGAGCATCAAAAGGAAACCAGTGTTCTGGTTATTGTTCCTACTCGTGAGCTGGCAGTTCAGATCGATCAGCAAATACAAGGATTTGCATATTTTACTCCTGTTTCATCATTGGCTGTTTATGGCGGCGGCGATGGTCAGGATTGGGTGCAACAAAAAAAGGCACTTTCAATGGGAGCCGATATAATTGTTGCAACTCCGGGTAAACTGATTTCACATCTCGCCAATGGTTATGTGAAATTCGATAAACTCAAACATCTCATACTCGACGAGGCCGACCGTATGCTCGACATGGGGTTTAATGATGATATCATGAAGATTATCAGTTATCTACCAGTTAAAAGACAGTCTTTATTATTTTCAGCAACCATGCCTCCGGAAATTCGTCATCTTGCAAAAAATATATTAAATAATCCGTTTGAAATAAATATCGGTCTTTCCAAGCCTGCCGAAGGTGTTTTACAAGCTGCATATCTGGTTTATGATACGCAAAAAATAAAACTTGTAAAATCGCTTATCAACAATAAGGATTCACTGAAAAGCATACTTATTTTCAGCTCTACTCGTAAAAAAGTTTTCGATATTTCAATTGCATTAAGAAATAAGGAATATGAAGTCGCAGCTATTTCCTCCGACCTTGAACAGGATAAGAGAGAAGATGTGCTTAGATCATTCCGCTCTAAAAACACAAAAGTACTCGTGGCAACTGACGTTTTGAGTCGGGGTATCGACATAAAAGAAATTGATTTGGTAATCAATTTCGATGTTCCCGGAGATGCAGAAGATTATGTACATCGCGTTGGAAGAACTGCCCGTGCAGATGCAACAGGGATGGCTCTAACCCTTATCAATGAGGATGATATGTATAAGTTTCATAAGATAGAACAACTTATCGAAACGGAAATCAGAAAACTTCCTCTTCCAAATGAACTTGGTGAAGGCCCTAATTGGGATCCTAAATTCAGGCCACAAAAAAGAGGAGGATTTCAGAAAAGAGGAAATTCAAAAAATTCCGGAAGAAAGCCTGATTTTAATAAGAATAAAAATAAAGGACGTAAGCCTTTTAATAAAGGAAATAAGAAGAAGGATTAGTTGCTTATATATCGTATCCCCAGAAGTTTGATCAAACTCCCTAGTATGGGAATATTTAATATCTTTTTCTCATCATTAGAATTTGAATTATTTAGCCAACCCGCCAAATCATTTATTTCGGAGCTTAGATAAGTACGTTGGGTATGGAAATAAACTTTTTTGCCCTCATCAAGAAAGGTAATTTTTTCTGTTTTGTTTATTCTTTTTAAAAATTTTGATGGTTTAAGTGTTGGGCGATAATACTCAATCATATGAAAAATATTATCTGAGTTAACAATTGCATTACCACAACTATCACAATATCCAATTTTAATTTTTTGAAATTCGAATTCATTGGATTTGAGACTTTTATCACATTTACAGCAATACAAAAACAGTGTATTTTGTGTTTTAACAAAAATGTCTTTGCTCATGTTTTGTCTGAATTTTGAAAATCCCAGTAAAGCTTTAAATAAACGATATTGGAGAATTATCAAAATAATGAAAACTATGTTGAAGATTGGATTTAAAACCTCTTCAAACAAAACACCATCGTATAGTCCGTGTGCTAATGCTGCCAGGATTACTGATAGAATAATTCCGAGGTAATTTTTATGAACTCTTTTATGAATATAATATGCCAGGCCCATGTAACCTGAAAAAGAAATATGACCCATAACAGCAAAAATTGATCTCTGGACCAGCAGTGTATAAGAATTGTTATAATTAAAAGTATAGAAGATGTTTTCGATTATTGCAAAGCCCAATGCTATTGCTGTAATATATATTACTCCATCAGCAATTTCGTTGAAATCGTTCTTGATAAAACTAACTAATGCCATTAGGGCCAGTAGTTTAGACAACTCCTCTATGAAGCCAATTTTGATAATTGCATCTACAAAATTATGTTGTACATCTACAAATTCATATAATATTAATGAAGCAATAACAGAAATAATTCCCCCAAAAATTGCAACCATCAATAATTTCCAAAAAGGTTCTTTTTCGTAAATATCTACATTTCGAATTTTTAATAAGTATACCAGGCCTATCAAAGAGGCTACTATGATTATGCTAATACTTTGATAATCCATTTGTTATAATTTGTTCTCTATGGTTAATGTTTTCTATTTCAAGAAAATGAATTAGGGATAAAGATAAGAGAAAATTTATTTGATTAGGATATTGAATAAAATTCTAGGATTAAAGTTTTTCCATAAATCATGAATATTAATTCCCATTTTCAGCAAAATATTCAGTCACATTCACTAATTTTGAGGTTTAATCAAATCATAAAAAAAATGTATACTATTTATCATAATCCGAGATGTAAGAAATCGCGAGCGGGATTGCAATATGTGAAGGATCGCACGGAAGATTATAAGGTTGTAGAGTATCTGAAAAATCCATTAACTGTAGAAGATCTGAAACTCATTTTAATGAGATTGAACAAAAGGCCATTTGAAATGATAAGAACACAAGAGGCTATTTACAAATCGGATTTTAAGGCAAAAAATTTCACCGATGAAGAATGGATGGAGATTATTGTAGAACATCCAAAACTACTTAAACGGCCAATAGTAATAAAGAATAATACTGCAGTTTGGGGAGATCCGGCTGAAGAAATAGAAAAATTGTTTTAATAATATAAAATACTGATACAATGCAATATAGAGTTGAACATGACACTATGGGTGAAGTACAGGTTCCTGCCGATAAATATTGGGCAGCCCAAACCCAAAGATCGAAAATGAATTTTGAAATTGGTGATGAAGGTTCCATGCCTAAGGAAATTATTGAAGCCTTTGCTTATCTGAAAAAAGCCGCAGCACTTACTAATGCCGAAATTGGAGGGCTTGATCCAAAAAAGGCAGAACTTATTGCAAAGGCTGCCGATGAGGTTATCGCCGGAGAACTGGAAGGTAATTTTCCTTTGGTAATATGGCAAACTGGTTCGGGAACCCAAAGCAATATGAATATGAATGAGGTTCTTGCCAACCGTGGTCATGTTATTAGTGGAGGCAAACTCTCAGATGAAAAGAAAGTTTTACATCCCAACGATGATGTTAACAAATCACAATCGTCAAACGACACTTTCCCAACGGCCATGCATATTGCCGCTTATAAAATGATAGTTGAAACAACAATTCCGGGCGTAGAAATGCTTAGAAATGCACTTGACGAAAAATCAAAAGCTTTTATGGGAATTGTTAAAGCCGGTCGTACTCACCTTATGGATGCTACTCCTTTAACTTTGGGCCAGGAATTCTCAGGGTATGTATCTCAACTCGATCACGGTATAAAAGCATTGAAAGCTACTTTGAGCCACTTAACGGAACTTGCTCTTGGAGGAACTGCTGTTGGAACAGGAATTAATACTCCTCCTAATTATGCGGTAAAAGTTGCCGAAAAAATTGCCGAACTTACAGGTTTTCCTTTTGTTACTGCTGAAAATAAATTTGAAGCTCTATCAGCACATGATGCCATAGTGGAGGCTTCCGGAGCGCTTAAACAACTGGCCGTTAGTTTAATGCATATTGCAAATAATATCAGAATGCTTGCTTCAGGGCCAAGATGTAGTATAGGTGAAATTCAACTTCCGGCAAATGAACCCGGGTCTTCAATAATGCCTGGCAAGGTTAATCCTACCCAAAATGAAGCTATTACAATGGTTTGTGCTCAGGTTATTGGTAATGACGCTGCCATAACTGCGGGAGGAATGCAAGGACATTTTCAATTGAATGTTTTTAAACCTGTTATGATTTATAATCTTTTACAAGCTGCACGCTTGCTGGGAGATGCTTGTGTGTCATTCACTAAAAACGCAGTGGTTGGTATCGAACCTAATGATAAAGTTATCAAGCAAAACCTGGAAAATTCACTAATGCTTGTTACTGCCTTAAATACTCATATTGGATATGAAAAGGCTGCTAAAATTGCTAAAAAAGCGCATAGCGCAGGAACAACTTTACGTGAGGCCGCTCTCGAATTAGGCTTTCTTACTGATGAAGAATTTACCAAATGGGTTGACCCTGCAAAAATGATTTAAAATATTTTTAATATAGAAAAGGGAGTTTGATTTATTTCAATCTCCCTTTTTTTATGACAATTATCAATAGGCAGTTTTATTGTTTTTTTCTTACATTAGCAGAGGAAAATTTAATGCTTAAATAAGCAAATAAATATGATAGAGAAAAGAACAGATGCTTTCGGCGAATATCTCTATGTAGTGAGCGAAGATAATGTAACTCTTAATGATATGTTAAGCGGATTAGATTTTCTTAATAATGATAAAACACTTCCAAGAAAATTAAGAATTGTTGAAGATGCCCGCAATTCAAAAGTTGAATTCGCTATGGAGGCATTACAAATTCTCTCCAAAAGAATGTATGAAGTTGCCAAAAAATATACTTCAATACGACATGCTGTTATTCATAGCGAACCGAAAAATGTCGCCCTTGCTATATTAATGGCAAAGAAAAAAGAAGATGAAAACTATTTTTTAAGCGTTTTCGCCACATCAAAAGGAGCATTTAACTGGTTAAACGCAGTTTAAGTATTTACTAATAGCCATAATGTATTCTTAGGTAAATTATTTTCGCAATCAAATCAAAAAGTTCAAGATCAAATATTTAATAAAGCATTCATTAGTGTTAAACTTTTGTTAATTACCGACTTAACCAAAAAAAACGAGCAATTTGCATTTATATTCGCAATAAAACATTCGGATAAATAAAAAGTCAACAAAATGAAATTCCTCAAAATTGTACTCTACATTTTACTAATAGTAATTATTCTGGCAGTTTCAGTCCTATCATATGTCAAATATTTTAAACCCAATATTGCCGTAACGGAATTAACCGTTGAAATTACTCCTGAAAGGGTAGAAAGAGGTGAATACCTGGCAAATCATGTTATGGTTTGTATGGATTGCCATTCGGTACGCGACTGGAACAAATATTCAGGTCCGATTACACCGGGAACTTTTGGCGCCGGTGGCGATGAATTTAGTCGTGAAATGGGTTTTCCCGGAGATTATTATGCTCCAAATATTACTCCCTATGGTATCAAGAATTATTCAGATGGAGAACTTTATCGTGCCATTACATCGGGGGTTAAGAAAAACGGTGACCCGATATTTCCTATAATGCCATATTTGAGTTATGGTAAGGCAGATAAAGAAGACATATACTCAATTATTGCGTATGTACGAAGTTTGAACCCAGTTGTAAAGGATGTGCCGACTTCAGATCCGGATTTTCCCTTTAGTTTAATTATGCATATTATTCCACAGGAGGCAAGTCATATGCCAAAGCCCGAAGAAAGTGATCAAGTTGCTTATGGAAAATATCTTGTTAATATTGCGGCTTGTGCCGATTGTCATACTCCTTTCGAAAAAGGTCAATTGGTTGATGAAATGAAATTTGCCGGAGGTCGTGAATTTGAACTTCCTTTTGGTACATTAAGAGCCCCAAATATTACTCCTAATAAAGTTAATGGAATTGGAATGTGGACGGAGGATATGTTTGTTAAGCGATTCCAATCATACGATTCAGTAAAGAAACTTCAAAAGATAAATGGTTTGCAAGAGTTCAATACACTCATGCCGTGGAATATGTATGGGAACATGAAAGATAAAGATTTACAGGCAATTTATAAGTATTTGCATAGCCTTGATCCAATAGATCATAAGGTTGAGAAAGTTACTTATCGCTAAATTTATTCAATATTTAAATAATTTTCCGGTAATTTTTTTAGGGTTTTTAATCGGAAGACAAATGCTCTTTTTGCAATTTTTCCAGATCTATAGACTTGTATTGTATCAGCAACTTCAACCTTATCAAAGTAATTTTTGAAGAATTCATTTGGGCTGCTGTATTCACGACTGTCGGTAATGTAATATGCGTCCATCCCAAGTTCCGGTTTCCCATTTATTTGATTTATCCAAGCATATTTGTGAATCTTTTCCAATCCCCCAAAACCGTAAGATTTCATCCCCAAAGGAGTGGCTACATAATAATCGAAATTGGCCAATGGGAACCATTTTTTTCCAGCCATAAAAGAGTTTTTATCCATTATTCCTTGTGAAATATCTTTCTTATAAATATTTGCAAACTCTGATCCAATTTGCTCATAACCAAACATATCTAAACTGGGGTCATTACTTCCAAGTTCTGTATATTTATCGTTTTTCACAATGTTAATTAAGCCGTAATTTATCTGGTAAAAACCAAGAACAACAATAAGAATAAGTATACCTAAGGATAATTTGATGGGCCATGGAATAATATTCTTTTTGTGATTCTTTTCGAATTTTTGGTCAAGCCAAGCAGCTGCTAAAAATATTAATGATGTAATCCCGGGAGCGGTCCAGTGGGGTAGGGTGGAGCGAAATAGCGAGAACCCCAAAAATAGAAATATCAATGGTAAAGAGGCTAATAAAATCACGTTTTTGTGTTTTCTTTCAATATTGAGTTTATTTCTGAAAGCAGCAAAAATACCTATTATTATAAGTATGTAATTAACCGGATTATTATAAAGAAACTCCCCTAATACTTCCGTAAGAAAATAGTCGAAATCGATGTGATAACCTACCACATCAACTCTGGCTTCGTGGAAAGTGAAACTTATGAAATCATTCTGGAAATTCCATATTAATATAGGTAAACTAACTACAAAAGTGAGGAAGATGGAAATATATAACCACTTCTTTTTAAGCCATTCACGGTTAAAAAACAAAATATATAAAAACGCCCCGAACCATAAAAATACACCTGTATATTTTGATATTATTGTTAAACCGATTAACAATCCCATCCGTAGCATTCGATAAGCATTTGTTTTAATATTAGGGCAGGTTGGAAGTGTTTTTAACATCACATTTAAACTCAGCAACCAGAAAAACTGCTGCGGCGTATCGGGCAGTATGAAAATTCCTGTAATTACAAAGGCATATATTGAGGATGTATATAAAAGTGCAGACAAAAATCCAAGGCGGCTGTTTTTAAGTGTTTTGCCAATATTAAAAACAATAAAAATATTTATGGTTCCCAAAATAATCGACGACATTCTGAGGAATAATTCGCTGTCGAAAGCCATATTAAAACTGAAGAGTTGCATTACCAAGCCAACCATAAGTGGGTGGTCGAAATGCGACCAGTCGGGATAAAGAGCATAAAGGCGATAATAAACTTCATCGTTTCCAAATTCAGTAAATCCGGCAATAATCATTCTGATAATCATCGAAATGATTGCTAATAAATATAGCCTTTTGCGCCAGATTCCCTTATTCGACATCATCATCTTTTCTGCTTATTTTGTTTGCGTTTTACATAAAAATAAACTGCTGTGAGTGCAATTAAAAAGTAAATTATTCTTAATCCGGTTGTGGCCCGTGAATCGATTTTTGCACTTAGTTTAGAAACAGGTTTTTCTCCGCTAAAGCGGATAACAGGATTCAAATAAATTGATGAAGAATCGGGAAAAGTAATTTTTGTACGGACGTATGTATCGTTGTTTTGTATTATGTAATTTGCCGCTTTTGTGTTTTTATTTGTTTGAAGAACTTTTCCATTCTGGCCAACAAAATTAAAGTATGCTGCTTCATTATTAACTTCAATTTTTAGAGTATCTCCATACATCAAAGCTGACTTTAAAAAGGGGATATCTTTTGCTCTTTTAAATTTAACTTCCATATCTTCATCATCATGACGATATAAATCGAAAGCATATGAACTTCCATAAAGCATACTCTTAATAATATCTTCCTTTTTCAGGCTGGGGGAGTTTATAATTGTAAACCTTCGTCCCACTTCATTTGAGTTAAGCACATCATGAGCATCATCATCACCAAGCACCCAAACTGGATTGCCCGATGATAAAGCAACATCCCAATGTTCCATAGAAACTCTCATATTGGTAAGAGCCTCAATCATATTGTAGTTGGTCAGATATTTCATGTCTTCCAACTTATAACCATTTCTTAAAGTAGGATGAGCCAGAGCAACAATTGTGGAGTTTTTACTTAACAAATCGATTATATATTGTTTCATGCTAAGAGTTTGAAAGAAGATAAAATCGGTCCAAACAACTTTTTTAGCATCTATACAAACCTGATGAGTTTTAAAAGCATTATAACCATGTTCGTAGGTGGGGATATATTTATCGAGTTTTGAGCCATGGCGGTTTATTTTTTGATAGTCGGAAGTTGCAACATAATCGAAATGCAGCCGCTTATAAATACTGTCTATCAGTTCATTGCTGTTTGTGCTTCCGCTGGTTATTCCTCCCCATGCCCTCGATTGAACCTGAAAATTATATCTTTTCCAATTGCTAGAATCAATATTTTGATATGGATTATATAGTTTATCTCCTGAGAATTGTGATGGTCCTGAAAATTCATAAACAGGAGCCATTACATAAAATCCTGCCAGCACAATAAAAAGCAGCAGAAAGAAATTGCGTATTATTTTTAACGGAACTAAAAGTATTTTCTTCATTTAATATCTCTTATCATGAACATCAGCACATGAAATAAAAAGCAAAAATACACAAACCGCTTAATGTGCGGGGTTTTTTAATATTTGTTTTGAAATTTTGAGTTTTGATAGTTTCAAGTTACAAGTTATATGGTGCATGTTTAACATATTTACTCAAGTTTACATAACTGAAATGTGACCATTTTAGTAGCATGAGAGACAGGAACACGGATGACGCAGATTAGGCGGATTACCGCGGATTCGTTTTGGTTATAACTGATAAAATGTTACTACATCACCTCGTCACTCTGTCACTTTTTCAACCAGTATAACACGCAAACTAATAACTTTAGTCACTTTAGCGCACTTATAACTTTATTCACTTTCTACTTTAGCCTTTAGCCTTTAGCCTTTTCCCGAGTCCTCGGGATTAGCCTTTTTATATCCCCAGCAAACTCTCCATTGGACTACTGCCGCCAAAGAGCATTTTTTCAGGATTTTCCAGCATCTCTTTTACTTTCACCAGGAATCCAACTGAAGTACTACCATCTATAATTCTGTGGTCGTAAGAAAGAGCGACATACATTATGGGGTGAATCTCAACTTTTCCATTAACTGCAATGGGGCGTTCAACAATATTGTGCATTCCAAGGATTGCACTTTGAGGAGGATTGATAATTGGTGTTGAAAGCATAGACCCGAAAACGCCACCATTTGTAATGGTAAATGTGCCGCCTTGCATATCATCGATACTTAATTTGCCATCTCTTGCTTTTATGGCAAGACGCTTAATCTCGTTTTCAATTTCTGCAAGTCCAAGCATTTCTGCATTTCTTATAACAGGTACCATAAGGCCTTTGGTAGCGCTTACTGCTATTCCAATATCAACATAATCGAAACCAATAATTTCATCACCGTTTATTTGTGAGTTTATCGCTGGAAAATGAACAATAGCTTCGGTAATTGCTTTTGTAAAAAACGACATAAAGCCCAAGCCAACACCATATTTTTCTTTAAAAGTCTCTTTGTACTTAGAGCGTATTTCCATTATGGCACTCATATTCACCTCGTTAAAGGTAGTAAGCATAGCGGTTTCGTTTTTAACGGAAACCAGTCGTTGAGCCAGTTTTTTACGTAACATGCTCATTTTGGAATTATTACTTTCACGACCTCCTGACCAGGAAGTAGTTACATTTGAACTTTTTGCTGTTGGATTATTGCCTTTATTTTCCTTATAAAAGTCAACATCCTTTTTACCAATACGGTATGATTTAAAGAATTCAATTAGTTGTTCTTCAGAAATTCCTTCCTCATCCATTAATTTTTTTGCTAATGGAGAAACTTTAGCATCATAATGACCTGGGGTTGAATCGGAAGATTCGGTTTTTTCTGCAGTTGCTTTGATTTCTTTTTTAGGTTCTTTAGATTCCTTAGGTTCGGTTTTTTCCTCCTGAATAGTTTCTTCCTTTTTTTCTTTTGGTGTTCCTTTTGCTGAAGTATCAACAACGGCTATCACCGATCCTACTTCAATCGTTTCACCTTCTTCAACTTTTAATTCTATTTTACCACTTTCTGTTGCAGGTATACTAAGTGTAGCTTTATCGGAATCCACTTCAACTATATCCTGATCCATCTCAACATAATCACCATTTTCGACTAACCATGAGGCAATTTGCACCTCATTTATCGATTCTCCGGGACTTGGAACTTTAATTTCAACTAACATGGTTTTATTTTTAATGCTATTAACGCTCTAATTCTATTCTACAATTCAAGGTTTTAATAACCTATGGCTAAATTACGTTTTTATCAAAATTGACGAAGCCTATTTCAGAGGTTTTTTACCACTGTGAAAACTCGAACTCATCTCATCCAGTTTATACTTTTCAAGTTCCTGTTCAAAACTTGCCCAACGGTTTCCTATACAAACCATTTTACAATCGTCTTCAAGATAAGGACAATCGCAAACGCCAAATACTTTATCCACTATTTTCTGATATCTTAATTTATGGAAATTCGGACTTCCTGTGGCAGGACTACCACTGGCTGGTCGTGCTACCAGTTGGAATTTCACATTATCCTCTTCGTCGAATTGTTTTTTGAAAAAGTCGTGAGCACCCATATTTGCAGGTTCTTCCTGAACCCACATTAGTGAAGTTGCTTTATGGTATTTCGAAACAATATTCATAACCTTTGTTTTTGGGAAAGGATATAATTGTTCAACTCTTACCAAAGCCACTCCCATCGCTTTTAGTTTTTCTCTTTCAGCAAGTAAATCGTAATATACTTTACCACTACAGAAGGCAACTCTATGCACCTTATCTGGAATAACTAATTCATCATCAATAACTTCCTTAAAGCCTCCGCTGGTAAAATCATCTATGCTTGAGATGCATTTAGGATGCCGCAATAAGCTTTTAGGAGTAAAAATAACCAATGGTTTTCTGATATCTCTTTTCAACTGACGTCGTAAAACATGAAAGAAGTTAGCAGGTGTAGTACTGTTTACAATTTGGAAATTATTTTCAGCAGCAAGTGTTAAAAACCTTTCCATTCTTGCACTGGAATGTTCAGGTCCCTGTCCTTCAAAGCCATGAGGAAGCAAAACAACCAGGTCGTTCATAATATTCCATTTATCTTCGGCACTACTTAAAAACTGATCGAAAATAACCTGGGCAGTATTAGCAAAATCGCCAAACTGAGCTTCCCAAATTGTTAATGAATAAGGTGAAGCAAGAGAATAGCCATATTCAAATCCCAAAACACCATATTCTGATAATGAGGAATTATAAACTTCAAATTTAGCCTGCGATTTACTAATATTGTTTAGCGGAACATATTTATCAGTTTAATCCTCCACATGTAGCACAGCATGCCTATGTGAAAATGTTCCCCTTTCAACATCCTGTCCGCTTAACCTAACGGGAATACCTTCATCAAGCAAACTTGCATATGCCATTAACTCACCCATTGCCCAGTCGAGTTTTCCATCTTCAACAACAATATCTTTTCTTTGTTTTTGTAAACGAAGAGTTTTATTGAAAAACTTCATGGAATCCGGCAAAGCCGCAATTTTCTCAGTATAGTTTAATAGTTTCTTTTTAGAAATCGACGTATCAGGCGATTTAATAAAATCTGCATCATTAGCTTTTTTTATTTCTTTCCAGGTTTCACCAAGGAAATTGTCTATTTCAGTTTTAGTATGCGATTTTGATGCTTTGAGATTTTCTTCTAGTTTTTTATTAATTACTTTTTCTTCATTCTTACAGTACTCATCATCCACAACACCTTCTTCGATAAGATGCTTTTTATAAATTTGATATGGATCGGGATGTTTGGCAATTTCCTTATACAAAAGAGGTTGAGTAAATCGTGGTTCATCACCTTCATTATGTCCGTACTTGCGATAACAAAGTATGTCAATAAAAACATCTTTGTGGAAAGTATTTCTAAATTCCATAGCCATTTGTATGCTGAAGGAAACAGCTTCGGCATCATCGCCATTTACATGGAAAACTGGTGACAAAGTCGTTTTGGCTACATCGGTACAATAAGTGCTCGACCGGGCATCAAGATAATCAGTTGTAAATCCTACCTGATTGTTAATTACCAGGTGGATGGTTCCTCCTGTGCTATAGCCCTTTAGATCCTGCATTTGGATAACCTCATAAACAACACCTTGCCCTGCTATTGATGCGTCACCATGTATTAAAATAGGAGCTATTTTATTTACATCACCTTTATATAACTTATCGATTTTTGCTCTTGTAATTCCTTCCACTACCGGATCAACTGCCTCCAGATGAGAAGGGTTTGGGGCAAGTGTCATCTTAACATCTTTTTTCTGTATGGTTTTACGTTTTACAGTATATCCAAGATGATATTTTACATCGCCAAGCACTTTTTCATCACTATAACTTACACCATCAAACTCATGGAAAATATCTTCGAATGGCTTACGTAAAATATTTGCAAGTACATTCAGCCTGCCCCTATGTGGCATTCCAATAATAAACTCCTCAATTCCAAGTTCACTTCCTTTTTCCATAACCGAATCCAATGCAGGAACAAGTGCCTCGGCCCCTTCCAGCGAAAATCGCTTTTGTCCGGGGAATTTTTTCTGAAGGAATTTTTCGAAATAAACAGCCCTCATAAGTTTCTGAAGGATGTATTTTTTTAAATCATTGGAGAAACTGGGAGTATTTTTAGTTTTTTCTATTTTATCTTTCAGCCAATTTACAATTTTCTCATCCCTGATAAAAACATATTCAACGCCAATTGAACTGCAATAGGTTTGTTGTAGGAAACTGATAATGTCTTTTAATCTGGCTTTACCTAGTCCTAATTCGTTTCCGGCTTCATATTCTTTTTCGAGATCCGCTTCGCTTAATCCGTAATTTGAAATTGAAAGGTCGGGTTTATAAACTCGTCTTTTCCTAACGGGATTTGTGAGGGTAAACAAATGCCCTCTTCTACGATAGTCATTAATCAGGTTAATTACCTTAAATTCATCATTGGTAATTCCGGCACTTTCATTTGGGTTTGTTTTGTATTGATTCTGACCGAAGTCGAAGCCCATAAAAAACTTGCGCCAACCCTCTTCTAACTCCTCCGGATTTGATTTATACTTTTTGTATAATTCATCAATTACTTCCGGATTTGTATTATTAATAAAATCGTATTTATCCATTTGACGATAATATGTTTTAAAATCAAATATACAAAGAAATATTAAGGGCAAATTTCAACAATTTCAATTATTTAGAATGCATTTAAATAATAAAAATCCTTAAAAAAAACCCGGCAACAAGCCGGGCTCTGAAAATACTATTAATCCTGTTACTATTCAGGGTGGATAGCTTCCACTGGACAAACGTCAGCGCAAGCACCACAATCAGTACAAAGATCTGGATCTATAACGTAGATATCACCTTCTGAAATTGCGTCAACAGGACATTCGTCGATACAAGTACCGCAAGCGGTACAATCGTCTGAAATTTTATAAGCCATAATAATCTAATTTTAATATTAAAATATAATTTGCAAATATATATATATTGTGAAAGTACAACTATAAAAGTCCGTTTTTTTTAACGTTATTTATTGTTCAATAATTAACACTAAAAATTGATGTTGTGATCATTACTAACAACTTATTTTGCAAATGTTGCGATATTAGCGTTAAAATTGCGCTATTTGAAATTTAGACTAATTATAATTAATGTAAAAAAATTCAATAATTGTATTTTTACAATTTGTAATTATCTTTAATACAGGCATATATATCAATATTATTTTGATATTTTTTTAAAAATTTCATGTTAAAAAAAAGCTGGTTCATACCGCTAGCTTTTAAATATTGATTTACATTTGCCATATAAAAAGTAAATTATGACCAAGGTTAAGAATAGAATTATTGAATTAAAAAATGCAGTTATTAGATTCGCCGGTGATTCGGGTGACGGAATGCAATTAACGGGCAGTTTATTTTCAGATTCAACAGCCTTTGCGGGAAATGATTTTGCAACATTTCCTGATTATCCTGCAGAGATTAGAGCACCTCAAGGAACAGTAGCAGGTGTTTCCGGGTTCCAAATTCATTTTGGAAGTAATGATATTCATACTTCCGGTGATGTTGCCGACGTGCTTGTTGCGATGAATCCTGCATCATTAAAGGCTAACATGAACTGGATTACTGAAGATGCAATTATTATTGTTGATAGTGATGCATTCAATGAAAAGAATATAGAGAAAGCTGGCTATGAGCAAAACCCTTTGACTGACGGAAGTTTAAATGGACATATATTATTGAGTGGACCTATTAGTTCGATGACAAAAAGTGCAGTAAGTGAACTCGATATAGATAATAAATCGGCGCAAAAGTCGAAGAATATGTTTGCTTTGGGAATGATACTTTATATGTTCAACAGGAGTTATGAAGAAATTTTCAGCTTCTTTGAAACAAAGTTTGCCTCTAAACCGATAATAGTAAAAGCAAATAAGTTGGTTCTTGAAGCCGGCTACAATTATGCTGATACCATTGAATCGTTTGTAAATACTTTTAAGGTAGAGCCTGCTCCACTTGTAAAAGGACAATATAGAAATGTAACCGGTAACCTTGCCACTTCATGGGGTTTGTTAGCGGCTGCCGAGCGTTCAGGTTTAAATTTATTTTGTGGTAGTTATCCTATTACTCCAGCAACGGAGATTTTACAAGAACTCTCAAAACATAAACAGTTTACGGCAATTTCCTTACAAGCAGAAGATGAAATTGCAGGAATTGTTTCAACAATAGGAGCAAGTTTTGCAGGAGCATTACCTGTTACCACCACTTCAGGACCGGGATTATCCTTAAAGAGTGAGGCTTTAGGTTTGGCGGTTATAACCGAATTACCTTTAGTTGTTGTGGATGTTCAAAGAGGAGGTCCATCAACAGGATTGCCAACAAAGTCAGAGCAAAGCGATTTAATGCAGGTTTTGTTTGGTAGAAATGGTGAAGCGCCTGTAATAACTATTGCGGCAAGTAGCCCTTCCGATTGTTTTTATTCGGCTTACGAGGCTGCAAAATTAACTTTGGAGCATATGACTCCGGTAGTTCTGTTAACTGATGGTTCACTGGCTAATGGTTCGGAGGTATTTAAAATACCTAATGTTAAGGATTTACCAGAAATTATTCCACCATTAGTAAAAGCAAATGATCCTGATTTCCAGCCTTATAGCCGCGATGAAAAGAAGTTAAGTCGCCCCTGGGCTGTACCTGGCACCAAAGGCTTACGACATAGAATAGGTGGTTTAGAGAAGGAGAACATTACAGGTAATGTTTCTCATGATACTGAAAATCACGAGTTAATGTGTAAAATCAGGGAGGAAAAAGTTGAAAGAGTTGCTAATTATATTGATGATCAGGATGTTTTTGGTGATGAAAATGCAGATACTTTAGTTGTTAGTTGGGGTGGAACACATGGTGTTATGCTTACTGCTGTTGAGCAACTTTTAACAGAAGGTCATTCCATTGCTTTTGCACATTTTAAATACATAAAGCCTTTACCAAAAAATACTGAAGAGATTTTAAGTAAGTATAAAAAAATACTTGTTTGTGAAATTAATCTTGGTCAGTTTGTTAATTATCTGAGAATGCGAATGCCTCAGTTTTCTTATCAACAATACAATAAGATACAAGGATTACCATTTACGGTTTCAGAATTAAAAAAGGAATTTATTGCTCTTATAAACAAGTAGAAAAATGGAAAATATTATAGATACGTCTAAATTGGAACTTACGAAAAAGGATTTTGAAAGCGACCAGATGGTAAAATGGTGTCCGGGTTGTGGCGACCATGCAATATTAAAATCTGTGGAGTCGGTTTTTCCTGAATTAGGTATCGAGAAAGATGATTTTGTGGTTGTATCCGGTATCGGATGTTCATCACGTTTCCCTTATTATATGAATACATACGGAATACATGGTATTCATGGACGTGCTGCTGCTTTAGCAACCGGAATAAAATTGGCAAACCCTAAGTTAAGTGTATGGATGATAACCGGTGATGGTGATTCAATGGCTATTGGTGGTAATCATTTTATACATGTTGCCAGAAGAAATCCTGATGTAAATATTTTACTTTTCAATAATAAGATTTACGGACTTACAAAAGGTCAGTATTCTCCTACTACTCCTAAGGGAAGTAAGACAAAAACATCGCCTCAGGGTTCCTTTGAAATTCCATTCAATCCTGGTGAACTTGTTATGGGAGCAAAAGGAAAATTCTTTGCACGTGTAGTTGACACAAATATTAAAATGATGACAGAGGTATTTGCTGAAGCGGCCAAACATAAAGGAACTTCAATAGTTGAAATACTTGCAAACTGTGTTATTTTTAATAATAAAATCCACGGATTGATTACATCAAGAGAAACCAAAGACGAGAATCAGATTTTTCTTGAAGCTGGAAAACCAATGAAATTTGGTAAGGATAATGAAAAAGGGATTATCTTAAATGGATCACAACTTGAAGTTGTTACTTTGGGTGAAAATGGGATTACAGAAGACGACCTGCTTGTTCATAATCCAACAATTGAGGATTCAGGAATTCATATCATGCTGGCTAATATGGCACCACCTGAATTTCCTGCTGCTTTGGGAGTAATTCGCTCAGTAAAAGCACCTACTCTTGAGGAATCGGTTTGGGAATCTGTTGAGCATGAAAAAGAAGTTTCTCCTTATAAAAATGTTGACGATTTGTTACGCAGTGGCAGCACCTGGAATATAGATTAGAAATTAGTATCTCTAAGTTACATTTTTAATAAAGCCTCAACTGTACTTATAAGTTCTTTTTTGTCGATTGGTTTTGTCAAATAGGCATCACAACCAATATTTAACGCTTTATCTTCATCGCCTTGTAGTGCATAGGCCGATTGTGCAATTATTTTCACCTTTTTATTGAATTTCCTTATTTCTTCAGTGGCTTTATATCCATTTACTATAGGCATTCTTATGTCCATAAATATTATATCCAAATCAGGATTTTCTCTGGCTATTTCTATTCCTTCCTGGCCGTTTTTGGCCTGAAGGAAATCAGAGCTGTATTTTCTTAACACTATCTTCAAATATTCTATGGAAAAGTCTTCATCCTCTACAATTAATATTTTTAGATTATTCAGATCTTTTTTAGTAATATTATCTTCCCCTGTTATTTGTGTGTCGATAGACTTATAAGGAATTGTGAAATAGAAAGTTGAGCCTTCTCCTTCAACTGATTCTGCCCATATTTTACCTCCGAGAATTTCAACATAGGCTTTTGTAATTGATAGGCCTAAACCACTACCTTCTTTTGCTTTTACTTCTGTTAAATCGGCTTGCACAAAAATGTCAAATATTGCTTCCATTCTATCATTAGGTATTCCTATTCCGCTATCTTTGACGTAAAATTCAATGTGGTCGATTCGTTCGTTAAAGCCTATTTCTATTTTGCCTTTAAAAGTATATTTTATAGCATTTCTAATGAGATAAGAAAGTATAGAATTAAATTTATCGTAATCAGTTTCTAAAATTATTTCATTTTTAGATTTATCAGGTTTGATAACTAACTCAAGGCTTTTTTCTATAGTATCATCTTTATGTAGTTCAAATTGTTGTTCTAATTCTTTATTAACATTAAACTCTGAATTAATAGTTGTTATCTGTCCGGTTTCTATCATTGAAATGTTCATGATATCATCCAAAGTATTAAGCAGTCTTCCTCCACTTTCCATAATAATGTCAACATATTCCTGTTGTTCTTCACCACTTAAATCAGAGTTCTTTAAAAGGCTTGTAAAGCCAAGAAGTCCGTTCATAGGTGTTCGTATCTCATGGCTTATATTTTGAAGGAAGGCCGATTTTAATTTATCACTTTCAGTAGCTTTTTCTAAAGCACGCTTTAAGGCATTTTCGCTTTGTTTTCTTTGAATAGAAATACTTATCTGGTCAGCGATAATTTCCATAATCGACAGATCTTCTATGCTATAAGTTTCTTTATCATCATAGTTTTGAACTGCAAAAACGCCAAATACTTCGCCTTCGTTTTTCAAGGGTACACCCATCCAAATTTTTGATTTTGTTCCAACATAATTTAGTTTCCCTTTTTCAAATAACTCTTTTTTCAACTCTATATCAGCTAGAAGTGGTTTATTTGTCTCAATAACATATTTCGACAGAGTCTTTTCTGCTCTTGCAGTTGTAAAACTGTCGTATTTATCGGCATAATAAGGAAAACTTAGAATATCATTTTTTTCATCGTATAGGGCAACATAAAAATTTGTTGTATCTACAACTTTACCAACCTCTTTTTGTATTATCGAAATAAGGGCTTGTAAATTATCGCTAATTGTATTTGCTTTACTAATATTATACAGAATTTTCTGTATCAACTGCGATCTTTTCTGTTCGGTGATGTCTCTAACAAAGGCAAAAGAACCATCGAAATTATTTTCATGATTTAACATAGTTGTGGCACTAAACAAAGTAAAAATATTTTTGCCATCTTTTTTTCGCAATTGAATTTCGTATGCTCTTTGTTTATTATTATTACTAATGGATATTTGATGTTTAAAAATTTTTAAATTTTCATCATCCACAAAATCAAATGGTGTTTTGCCCAGCATTTCTTTTTTTGAATACCCAAGCATTTTGCATAACGATTTGTTTACGGCAATGGTTTTACTTTGTTCGTTAATTAGCCAAAAACCTTCAGATGTTGTTTCTATTAGCTTACGGTAAGATTCTTCACTTTGTTGGAGTTTTAATAAATCATGTTTTTGTCGAGTAATGTCCTCGGCAATTTTAATAAAATTTTTGATCTTACCCGATTCATCAAAGATTGGAGAAATGGAAACTCTTTCCCAGAAAGTCTCGCCGGATTTTTTAATATTGTGCACATCACCTTTCCAGGTTTTTCCAGCCAATATTGTTTCCCACATATTCTTATAAAAATCCTTAGGTTGTTCTCCTGATTTTAATATTCTTGGGTTTTCTCCAATAACTTCTTTTAAGGTATATTTTGTTAGTTCAGTGAATTTAGGATTTGCATATTCAATGTTGCCATTAATATCAGTTATTACAATAACTGCGGGACTTTGGTTAACGGCAGTACTGAGTTGACGTAGTTTGTTTTCATTTTTCTTACGGTCAGTAATATCGATTACATATCCTTCAATAGCAATTAGTTCACCATTATCTTCGGAGTAAATCCCAATGCCGTTTTCTTCAACTAAACGAATGTCACCTGATTTGTTAATAATACTATAATGTAATTCATATGGCATTTTATTCTCAATGGCAACCTGAACTTCATCCCAAACTCTACCCCTGTGGTCTGGAATAATTATATCGGTATAATTAATATTCTTATTGTTAATAACATCTTTACGGGAATATCCGGTAAGTCCTTCGAAAGCAGCACTTACAAATTCCATAGTCCAGTTTTTGTCGTTTTTGCACCTAAAGGCAAATCCCCGTAAATTGTCTAGTAAAGTTTTTAGTTTTCTTTTATTTTCACTGGCTTTTTCATTATATAATATCAGGTCACTTATGTCGTGCCAAGAAGATACAATAACTGTATCATTGTTATTTTGCTCGATTACAGACGCATTTATTTTAAAATTAATTACAGTATTATCAACTTCAAATTTAGCGAGGAAGTTATTAATTCTCTTTTCCTTTATAACTGTTTTGTGCAAATTGTTGAGTTGTTTGCTTGTATTATTATCTTTTCCCAGAATTAGGTCATCGAGTTTTAAAGAATACATTTGTTCTCTATCCAAACCACATAACTTACAAAACTGATTACTTGCGTCAATAATATTCTTATCCATATCAAAAATGAGAACTGCGTTATTAGATAAGTCTAAGAATGTTTCGTAATATTTATAAATCTGTTTTAATTTGTGTTGTTTTTTGTTCATATTGGAATAATTACAAATAAGTAGTTTTAATTTATTATTTAATAATTAAATATTTGTCGATTAGAGGTTTAAGATTATCCGACATAATTGGTTTGGCAATATAATCGTCGCAACCTGCATTTATGGCCTTTTCTCTATCCCCGGAAAGGGCATAGGCTGTTTGGGCAATTATTTTAACATTTTTATTAAACTTTCGGATCTCTTTTGTAGCCTCATAACCACCCAATTCAGGCATTTTGATGTCCATAAAAATTAAATTGATATCTTTATGTTCCTTACATATATTGATTGCATCAATACCATTTTTAGCGTGTAATATGGTTTTACAATAGTCTCTTAAAATAATAGTCAGGAGGTTGTCAGAAACTTCCTCATCTTCTACAATTAGCACTTTCATATCATTTTCCTTTAATAGTTTTATACTAGTATAATTTCTTTTAATTTCTATTTTATCATACTCATTAACAACAAGTTCCTTTTGTGATGGTAAAGTAAAATGGAAGGTCGACCCTACACCTTTTTTTGAATTCACCCATATCTTTCCCCCTAGCATTTCGATATATGCTTTTGAAATTGACAGGCCCAATCCGCTTCCTTCATATACATACTTATCTTCTATGTCTGCTTGTACGAATCTATCAAAAATAGCTTTTTGTCGATTTGTTTCAATTCCTATACCTGAATCTTTAACAAAGAAGGAGAAAACCCCATCGGCAAAACTGCACCCTACTTCTATTTTACCTTCTTGGGTATACTTGAATGCGTTTTTAACCAAGTTGGTGAGTATGGCATTTAACATGTCGCCATCCGTAATTATTTGGTATTCAGATTTTTTTAAATTAAGATCTATTACCAATTCTATATTTTTTTCTATACTCTCAATTTGAAAAAACTGATAAAGTTCATCCATAAGAATACTAAGATTGACCTTGGAAATATTTATATCAACTTGATTTGATTCTATTCGCGAAATGTCAATTATACCATTTATAGTAGTAAGCATTCTTTTTCCGCTCTTTTTTATAATTCCCACATACTTACTTAGTTGGTCTTCTGATAAGTTTTCACCTTCAAGTAATCTGGCAAAGCCGAGAATGCCATTCATAGGAGTTCTTATTTCATGGCTCATATTTGCAAGAAATGCATTTTTCAATCTGTCAGATTCTTTTGCTTTTTCCAAAGCCGTTTCCAGTTCAATATTTAACTTTTGTGTTTTGTCCAGATTAGCATTTAACTCTTCATTTAAGGCTTCATATTCTTCGTTTTGATTTTGCAGTTCGAGTTCAATACTTTTACGATGGGTAATATCTATATGAGTGCCACTCATTCTAAGCGCTTTTCCTGACTGGTCTCTTTCAGAAACTTTACCTCTTGCATTTACCCATACCCAGTTTCCTTTTTTATGAGGTTGACGAAACTCTACATTATAATAATCAGTTTTCCCTTCCAGGTGTTCTTCCAAGTCATTATTTGCTTTTTTTAAATCTTCAGGATGGACATTGTTTCTCCAGGTTTTTACACTAACAGGGCTCAATTCTTCTACAGTATATCCCATAATATCTGCCCATCGATCATTTATCTTGAGGTCGCCGGAAATGATATCCCAATCCCAGGTCCCAGCATTTGTACCTTCCAATATGCTTTCCAGCATTTTCTGTTGTTCTGCTAAAAGAAGTTCGTCTCTCTTTTTAAGACTTATATCTTCTACTAAACCTAAACCTGCTATTATTTTGCCTTTGTTATTTTTAATGCCTTTACCGATGGCTTTTAGATACGAAGTTTTCTTAGATATAACAGAATGATATTCACCCTCAAAATAACCGCTACCCTTTGTAAAAGTATCAGAAAGAACTTTTTTCATCCTTTCATCGGTAATTACTTTACGTAAATTAAGCCCAATAATTTTAGATTTTTTCAGTCCAAAAATACCCTCCATGGCAGGGTTTAATTCTGTAACTATACTTTCTCTATTGAAATAGAAAATTACAACAGGTGTTTCATTGAGTATAGTTTGAAATTTTTCTTTACTATCCCTTAATTCTCTTTCTTTTTCTTTACGTATATCTATTTGATCGGTTAGGTCTTCAATTAAGTTCATTGAAGCAATTCTTGAATTTTGAAGGTCTTCGATGGTAGTTCTTAGTTTGATGGATTTTTCTTCATATAAATCTTCTATCTCTTCAAGTTTAATTTCAAGTGTATGCTGAAGTTGGAGCCTGTGTAACAAACTTCCAACCATAAATGAAGTGTTTGCAATTAAACTTAGTTTTTCTTCAGATAAGTTTTTATTGCCGGAAATTTTGATATAACCAAAAAATGAATTTAAAGTGCTCAACGGTAAAGTATTATCATCATCATTACTTTCTTCTAAAAATTCAAATTTTGATGGTGAAAATATGTCATTCAGGCCCTCAATATAAAGGTCAATAATATTCTTTTCACTTCCAAGTTTGGAGAGATTGAATGTGAGTAAAAATAAATCGTGTATCAGGTTCATTAATTTCAATTTATTTATTTAAAAATTGAGGAGCATTTTCTCTTAACCAAATTTCCGGTTTTTGATAGTATGGATTTTGAGTTATTACACCTCCGGTAATGGTATATGGGTGAGTTTTTAATGCATTCATAATAATTTTACCACTGAATTTATTAATATTATACATACATATACTAACTAGAGGTTTTCCTTCAACGAAATTATTTAATCTGCTTTCATACACCATTAAATGCTCAACTCCGGGCATGGTTTCTAATGCCCATGCCATTTCTGCAATTGCTCTCAAGTTTCGCTTACCACCTTTTTGTGTTTCTGTAAAAAATGAATTTAACTTATCCTCCATTTTCAATGGATCGAAAATTCCTTCAGGATAATAAAAGTCTTTGGCCGTTGATAGTATAAAATTATCAGTGTTGTTTAATTCTTTGCTGCATTCAGGACAATAAGCAGTGAACTTTGTTTCGAAATCCTTTTTGCTGCGCTCGCTATAAATGTATAGGTCTAAGTCTTCTTTTTTAAATCCTTGAAGTAAATATTTGAAAATAACATCATCTCTTTCTTTTTCTGTTTCATATAAACAACACATATGAACTCCCCAGTTGCAACTATGGTCTCCAAAACCCAATTGTAATTTTTCCTGCTCGGATGTATTAAAGTGCATATCAGTATGTTTAATTTATGTCATTACTAAATAACTTAGATTTCTCCGGGGCATTATATTTTTTCTCTATTCCTAATTTTGATCGGAGTTCATTGATTTCTCGTTTTAATTCTATCATTTTATGCTCACGAGATACCATGAGTTTATTCGACCTGCTAAGATCATCCATTTGTTCCAATATTTTTTTCTCAGCATTTTTCCTGTCTCTTATATCATGAATTAATACCAAATTTGCGGCATTGCCTTTATATTCTATCAAACCTGCATTTATTTCTATATCAATGTGCTCACCTTTTGAGTTTTTAAATATCGATTCATAAATTTGTGGTACGTTTTTACCGGCAAGCCTTAATTTGTATGAGGTGTCAACTTTTTCAACTTCTCCCTCCGCCAAAAGAGAAGTAAATTCTGTGCCGATCAGTTTTCCCTTGCTGCTGCCCCATAGGTCAACAAATTTTGTATTTGCAAAAACTATTTTTCTGTTTTGAATAATACAAATACCATCATTTGCCCTTTCTACAAGGTTACGGTATTTTTCTTCGCTTTCAATAAGTTTTTTTTCTGTTATTATTTTTTCAGTAACATCTTCGGCTATGCCAAAAATTTGTGATGGTTTACCAACCTTATCATAATTGAAAACCACCTCTTTGGAAAGCATCCATATGTAATTGCCATCCTTTTTTCTCATGCGATAAGTGTTCTCAATAAATTCATCTTTTCGCAAATTAGCATATGCTGGAATTACATTTTCAAGGTAGTATTTAAAATCATCGGGGTGTATTAATTGCTTCAGAATGCTGTTACCAAACTCTTCTATGTCTTCTTTCGAATATTCTAAAATTTGATAAACTCTGTCGTTAATCGTAATATTTTTATTTAAAGTAAGGTCATAAATATAAATTATATTAGGGGTTGAGTTTATTAGTTTTTTTGACAATTCTAATTCATCATATAATAACTTTTCAATTCTTTTATTTTCGGATATATCATGGAAAAGACAAAAAGTTTGTTTCGGACTGCCATCTGGTTTATAGTTGATTATACCATTGTTTTTTATGTAAAAATCCTCTCCTGTTGATTTAAGTAAATGAAATTCTACATCTCTTACAAAACCGTTTTTTAAAAATCTGGGGAAATTCTCTTGCAGAACACTAATGGAGTCGGGATGTATAAACTCAGTTATACTTTTTCCAATTACATCTTTTTTACTTTTTACTTTCATGAGGTCGAGCCAGGCTTGGTTCACCTCAACTATTTCGCCTTTAGGATTTAGTGATTCGTAAGGTATAGTTATTTGACTAAATAAATACTTATAAAAACCTTCGTTTTCCACTAGTCGTTTTTCAATTAAGTCTTTTGCATTAATTTCTTCCTCTAAAGATTTAATTCGAGATTTTAACTCCTCATTTTCCTTTTTTAAGCGGTTAGTTTCAGCCATAATAGTGGAGAGTAATTAGTTTAAATCAATTTCTTAATTTTAGTTCGTTAATAAATTCTGTTTTTGATATTTGCTACTGAAGAAACTATTTTGGGTAATTAATTTGATCTACCAATTTGTGTAACTAAAACAGTTTAGATACGTTGAACTCATTAATAGTTTAATCACTCCCCCTAAATAAATTCTAATACAAGCAAAAACCGCTCTAAAGTAATAATTATTTCAAGATTTTACAAATTATCCTAAATAATTATAGTTTGTGCTTTATTATCAAATGATTATTAATTTTGCAATGTGAAAGAAAAGCTTAGAAATTTCATTGAATTTAACAGTTTATTTAAGCGGGAGGATAAAATTCTGTTAGCAATTAGTGGAGGTTTAGACTCCGTTGTATTACTTCATTTTTTAGTAAATGAAGGCTATAATGTTGTTGCTGCACATTGTAATTTTAAACTCAGAGGAAGTGAGTCGGATGAGGATGAATTGTTTGTTTCACAACTTACTGATAAACTGGGAGTTAAATTATATATTGAAAGATTTAGCACTCTTGAATATGCTGAAAAAAACAAATTATCAATTCAAATTGCTGCCAGGCAACTAAGGTACAATTGGTTCGATAAACTCATTGAAACTTATAATATTGATAAACTTGCTGTGGCACATCATCTGGATGATAATATTGAAACTTTATTTATTAATTTGTTGAGAGGAAGCGGTCTTGCAGGGATAAAAGGCATTCCAGTTAAAAACAAAAAAATTGTAAGGCCATTAATGTGTGTTTACAGAAAAGAAATTAGCGAGTATTCGAAAATAAATAAAATTGATTTTAGAGAGGACTCTTCCAACAAATCGAAAAAATACCTGAGAAATAAAATCAGGCATGAACTTATTCCAATACTTAAAAATATTGATCCGTCTTCCAGTGATACAATTGCTAAAAGTATGAGTCATCTGGCCGATGATGATAATATTTTTAATCAGTTAATCGAGGAGAAACGAAATGAAATTTTAGAATTTAAAGACGAATCCATATTTTTACCTCATAAAAAACTGCTTAATTTACATCCTTTAAATTCATGGGTATACAGAATTTTAAAACCTTATGAATTTAGTCGTAACGTATGCCATTCCATATGTGAAGGTTTTGGAAAACAGCAAAGTGGGAAGGTTTATTTTTCGGAAACATATCGCTTGGTAAACGACAGAAATCATTTCATAATTCAAAGGATAAACACGGAAGAAGAGAAAGGAGAGTTCGAAATTTTATCAGATCAAAAAGAAATTAAGGAACCAATTAATTTGGAGTTTTTCGTAAATAAAAATGAAGATGGAATTGAATTTAGTCATGATAAAAATATTGCATATTTCGATTTTAATAAGTTGACATTTCCTCTTAAACTAAGGAGATGGAGGGAAGGTGACAAATTTAAACCCTTCGGACTAAAAGGCAATAAACTGCTGAGCGACTTTTTTATTAATCAAAAATTAAGTATACCGGAAAAGGAAAAAGTGTGGATTTTGTGTTCCAGCGAAAAAATTATTTGTGTTGTCGGGCTGCGACCTTCCGATAATTTTAAAGTTACAAAATCCACCAAAGAAATATTAAAAGTTAAATTTACACAAAAAGTGTCAGGAATATGCAAAGAGTGCAACAAATGATATTACCGGGTTGTCAGGAAAAGACTTAATCTATCGTTCGGTTTTGTATTTTTGCAATTCCCTTTGGGGATTATTAATTGAAAAAAAAATTATATATGAAGTCTAGGATAATATTACTATTTGCTTCAATACTTTTATTCTCAGGAATAAATGCTCAAATTTTCGAGCCAGTTAAATGGGATTTTTCAAAAGAGAAAATTTCGGATAATGAGTATGAATTAGTTTTTACTGCCTCTATAGACCATAAGTGGCATTTATACTCTCAGGACATACCAATGTCGCCTCCTGCAACTACTTTTAAATTCAACGAAAGTGATGATTATGAGTTGATTGGAAAGGTTAAGGAACTAAGCCCGGTTATCGAAGAGTATGATCCTAATTTTGAAATGGAACTTAAATATTTCGCCAATGAAGCAATATTTAAGCAAAAGGTAAAAATACTTAATTCCAATGCCAAAATTACTGGTTCATTGGAATTTATGTGCTGTGATGATATGCGGTGTCTTCCGCCTAGCGACGTTGATTTTAATTTCAAGTTTGCTGAAATAGAATCCCCTGTAGCCAACAAAATTATTGAACCTGTTACCTGGAAATTCTCCGCTGAAAAAATTGCTGACAGAAAATTTGACTTAATTTTTACTGCTACCGTTGAAGATGGGTACCACCTCTACTCAGTAGAAAAAGTTGAAGACGGACCTTTGCCAACGGAATTCGTTTTTGAAGAACAAAACGGTTTTAAACTTATTGGGAAAGCCGAAGAAGTTACAAAACCAATTAAGGAATACGATAAAGTTTTTGAGTTGGACATTAAATTCTTCAATAAAACAGCGGTATTTAAACAAAGCATCGAACTAACATCCGATGATGATGTAATAGATGTGGTTGGTGAAATACAATATATGTCGTGTAATGATGTAAGTTGTATTGCACTGTATACTGATATTGAATATAAATTCAATGGTAAAACCAATGAACAAATAATTTCTTCCACTACCGAAGAAAGTGATACTAATTTAAATAACGACCTGGGAGCGGTAGATATTACCGGAAAAAATGCCTCACTTTGGGGGTTCTTCATCTTGTCGTTTTTAGGTGGTTTAGCTGCAATATTAACTCCTTGTGTTTTCCCTATGATTCCTATGACTGTTTCCTTTTTTATGAAAGAAGGTGCTGACAAGGCAAAGGGAAAAGTGGAAGCAATAATATACGGAATAAGCATTATTGCTATTTATGTTTTCATAGGTTCTGTTTTAGCAGTTATTGCCGGCCCAGAAATAGCTAACTGGCTAAGCACTCATTGGTTACCAAATATATTATTCTTCTTAATATTTGTAATATTTGCATTTTCGTTTTTCGGAATGTTCGAAATTACATTGCCAAGTTGGATAGTAAATAAATCGGATCAGAAGGCTGACAAAGGTGGATTTTTAGGCCCTGTTTTCATGGCATTAACATTGGTTTTGGTTTCATTTAGTTGTACCGGACCTATTGTTGGAACCATTTTAGTTGAGTCGGCAGGAGGACAAATATTGAAACCAATAGTTGGAATGTTTGGATTCTCACTTGCCTTTGCTCTTCCATTTACAATGTTTGCATTTTTCCCAAGTTTGTTGGAAGGTTTGCCAAAATCGGGTGGTTGGTTAAATTCGGTAAAAGTCGTTCTGGGTTTCCTTGAATTGGCCCTGGGATTAAAATTTCTTAGTATTGCCGATCAAACTTACCATTGGGGAATCCTCGACAGAGAAATATATCTTGCTTTCTGGATAGTAATTTTCTTCTTATTAGGATTGTATCTGCTTGGGAAACTTAAGTTTGCACACGACTCTGATTTACCATTTATTTCAGTACCGCGTCTGATGCTTGCAATAATTACTTTTACTTTTGTAGCATATATGATTCCCGGAATGTGGGGTGCTCCTCTTAAATCCCTTTCGGGATATATTCCTCCTCAAACAACGCATGACTTTGATATTAATACCATCATAAGAGATAATGTTAAAGCATATGGTGGTGGAATTTCGGATAACGAATCGGAAATTTGTGAAACACCAAAATATCATGAATTCTTGCATCTGCCTCACGGTCTGGAAGGTTACTTTGATTTAGATCAGGCAATAAAATGTGGCAAAGAGCAAAACAAACCAATTTTCATCGACTTTACAGGGCACGGTTGTGTTAACTGTAGAGAAATGGAAGCTAATGTTTGGTCGGATCCAAATGTACTTAAACGTTTAAGAGAAGATTATATAGTTGTTGCTCTTTATGTTGATGATAAAACCGGTTTGCCGGAAGAAGAATGGTATGTTTCAAACTATGATGGTAAAAAGAAGAAAACCGTTGGAAAGAAATTTGCCGATTTACAAAAAGAGAAATTTGGTGTTAATGCTCAGCCTTTTTATGTTTTGCTAGGTCATGAAAATGAAGTATTAGCTCAACCACGAGCCTATGATTTAGATGTTGATGCATTTGTAAAATTCCTCGACAAAGGAAAAGAAAACTTTAAAAACGGGAAAAGTGTTTTTAAAATGAACTAGCACTTTTTTATAGGGATTATTTTATAACAGGAAATTTTTGTCCAGATACGACTGAAAGGCAGGCTTATATTGTTCGCTTACAGGAATATAAACATCTTTATCGAAAATAATACGGTTGCGTTCAATGGTGCTTATTTTATCCAAATTAACAATGTACGACCTATGAACTCGCATAAAGGAATCTTCGGGTAGGAATGTTTCCATTTTTTTCATGCTCATCAAAGTCATTATTGGTTTTTGATTCTCAATATGAATCCTCAAATATTCGCGCATACCTTCAATATATTTTATGTCAGATAACTGTATTCGCAATATTTTATATTCTGATTTTATGAATAGGAATTTATCGTTTCTCTTTACAGTTGCAGCCTCTTCATTAATAGTTTTTATTCTGGATTTTGCTTTTTCTGCAGCCTTGAGAAAATCGGAATAGGCAATGGGTTTTAATAAATAGTCGATGGCATCAACTCTAAATCCATCAATGGCATGCTCGCTGTAAGCTGTAGTAAAAATAACTTTTGGCGGATTGTTTAAAGATTTCACAAAATCCATCCCGCTAAGGTCGGGCATATTTATGTCCACAAACATTAAATCTACTTCATTTTCTTCCAAAAAAGTAATTGCATCAATGGCACTTTCAAAACTGTTTAGTAGCTTTAGATATGGTGTTTTTTCAACATAACTAACCACCTGTTTTAAGGCCAAAGGTTCATCATCGATAGCAATGCAACTTATCATATCGGAATAGTTAAATGTAATTTATAAATCTCATCATTTTCACTTATGGTGAGGGAATAATCATTATCATATAATAAATCAAGACGTTTTTTAGAATTTTTGATACCTATCCCTCTTTCATTATCTGATTTACTTTGTTCAAATTTGCTATTCTCTGTTTCGAATACTAATTTATCATCGTTAAAGAAAAAAGATATTTTTACAAAAGAGGTTTGCTGATAACTTATGCCGTGTTTGAATGCATTTTCGATATATGATATAAACAATAGTGGAGGAATGCTTTTGTCGGGCAAGTCGTTGGGGATATATAATTTAATATCAACTTTTTCTGAAAAACGCAGCATCATTAAATCAACATAATTTTTTATGAACTCCATTTCTTTTTGAATGCTAATCAATTTGTTTTCCGATTCATAAAGCAGATATCGCATCAGTTTCGATAGTCTGATAATCGAGTCCTTTGCTTCTTCGGTATTAATATCTATTAAGGAATGAATATTATTTAGAGTATTCATAAAAAAATGAGGACTTACCTGACTTTTTAAAAATGCCAATTGAGTCTCAGCATTTTCTACTTCAAGTTTTGCTCTTTGTTGTTCTGATTTGTTAAGGCGAAAAGTGGCCATAAGTCCGGTATCGAAGCCAACAAGTAAAAACGAAAAAATAAGCAGGTTTATGAAAGGAGGCATAGCCTTACCTGCATTTATGCTATTGGGTCTTGGAGGAAGTCTGTTTTCGTCAAATTGATTTGGGCGCGGAGGCAGGGGACGTTGATCATTTAAAAACTCCCGCTGTCGTGGTGGAGGACCATCTTGCCGGTCATATAGAAACGAACCAAAACTTATAACAGCAATTAAAGCAAATACACTAAGAATGTATTTAAGGTTTTGTTTTGCAAATAGCATTTTTGGTACAAAAAACAATCTGTTTATAAGGAAAATAATAAACAAAGGAATAATTGTTTTCAATATGTTCAACAATTCCCTAGCGTTGATATTGGTGTCTTCCCTAAAAAATATTGGTGCAAATACGAGTAATATCCATACAAATGAGATTATTACTATCTCGGAAAACCGCAATTGTTTTTTTTTATTGAACATCTTATTTATTATAAAGAACAAAATTCATTAACAAATTTAACAATAGTTGCCAATGTTTGTTAGTTAATTTATTGCTTTACCATTTTCCTGATATATATCCCGTTTGAACTATTTAATTTTAGGATATAAATACCCGGTGCCAAACTCTGAATATTGAGTTTGTATTGCTTCATGGTATTTATTTCATAATTAAAAATTTCAATTCCGCTCAAACTAAATATTCCTATGGAATTTAATTTTAAATCATTATCCGATTCTATTGTTAAATAATTATTTGCCGGATTAGGATAAACCCTTAATAATGATTCAGAACCAGAATCAATTTCATTTAGGGAGGTTGCTGATGCGTCTCTAACCAGACGAACATAATTATAAATTCTAATAACATCCCCCTGAGGACCATGGCCGAATGGAAAGTCGTTGGGATCGCCAACCTTAGGATCACTTCTTTGAGCACCTGCTCCATGCACATCCATCAAGGTATAATTTTCTGATCCGGGAGGTTCCTCCATAAATCCAAGTCCTTCGCCAAAACATACATAGGCAGCATTGCTTCCCGGGTTTGCCTGCATATTTGAATGTGTTGTTCCACTCCAGTAGAAAGGATAATTTACACTTCCGCCTTCATCAATAATGCTGCTGCAATTAAAAACCGGATCTATGGCAGCTGAGTTTGTTGTTTGAACTGAGCGGGTGTAATCAACTATGCTTTGAAGTTCTTTTGCATTTGGTAACCTCCAGTCGGAATAACCCGCAGTGTTAGCATTTTCAGCGTAATTTAAGGCTTCCTCCCATGTTTGTCCATAACCATTATCATCCTGTAACCACATCAAACCGGTAGAGTTATCAGTAATTGTTCCATTACCGTTATCAGTAAAATTATTTATACCATAACTACTGTTGCCTCTCACATACATCACATAAAACTGTTTGTCTTCAGTTTGGCCTGGCATGGGTTCAGTTGGATAGCCTTTTATTCTTCCGTCGGCAAAATTTACTCCGAACATGGTTTCATTGCCATTCATTGTAGTACCCACATAAAGTGTGGAAGATGCAAACTGTGCATCGATAATACGTTCGCCGGCACTTTCGTCGCCATATCCAAAATCGAAATATTCGGTATCGATAAATGGAACAAGATTCTCTGTGGAACCATTATAACCACTGGGATCAACTCCGGAAAATACAATAAGTGAATATGCTTCTTTAATATTTGGAAGTCGCCAGTCGTCATATCCTGCAAGATTAAAGGTGTCGGCAGCAGCAATTGCTTCATCGTAAGAGAGTTTATCATCGTAATTTATTAAACCATCCCTATTTAAATCAGGGCTTTTTTGCCACATCAGGCCTGTTACTAAATCGCTGATTGTTCCGTCTCCATTATCCACATAGTTTGGTTGATTACCCTGGTAGTTTACATCCTGACCATAAAAGGGACTACCCACTGTTGGTAAAGAAATTTCCTTGAGAGTATCGTAAGAAATACTTTGCTTAGTATCAACAATACGATATGTTAAGTTGCTTTGAGACAGTAAATTGCTCATTGGTAATATTAATAAAGACATTAATAGTGCAATTAGATTTATATTTTGACATTTATGTTCTGTCTTCATGATATAAAGTTTGAATATTAATATTTTATTTGTCTCGCTTTTTGCCCTGTGGTTTTTGCATTTTCCTGTTGTCTCTTGGCCGTTTTTCCTTCATGAACTCTTCAAATAAAACCGACTGTTCTATGCTGAGCACCGATTTTATTTCACTATCAAAATTTCCTTTAAGAGTTTCCATTTCTTTACGCTCGGCTTCATGAGATTTTTTATACTTTTCCTGAACAGTTTTCATGATTTTAAAATGATCACTCATTATCTCTGTCATTTTTTGTTTTTGTTCTTCCGATAGCGAAAGTTTTGTTTCAAGATCAGAAATCATTTTCTGTATTTGTTTTTCACTTGGAATTGGTGGCGGACCCAAAGGCTTTTGCTGCATTTGCTGAGCATTTATATTAGTTAGGGTAAACATAAAACTTGCGAGGAGCATGATGACTGTTAGTTTGATTTTTGTTTTCATATCTCAATTATTTAATTTTTAGGCAAATCTATAGCACTAATAAATTAATCTAAAATATAATCAACAAAGGCGGCTATTTTCCCTACAAAAAGGTGGTTTTCCTAAACACGAAATGTGATAGTGCTTTAAAAACTGAATTAATTACCTTATTGCTAAGTAGGCTATTAATAATATATTAAACCCTAAATATGCAATAGAACCTAGATAAGTGTTCTTCTGCATATCGACTAAGACTTTCATCCATTTTGTTGAAACCAATATGGTGAAACTCTATACCGAAAGCTATCGGTACGGGCTTCCACTTGCTAATGCAATAGTTCAGTTCGTTTTTTACTTTCTATTGTATAAGCCGGGTTAAACTTTAAATTCCTTATAATTACCTTCATTAATTATGGGATAGTTTCCTTTAAACACATCTCCATGGTTACCATCAATAGCAATTTCATCTCCTGTTGTGAAGCTAAATTTATTAAACTTACATACTTTTTTATCTTCGTAAACTATCATACTTGTGCAATTAACTATTGAAGTTCTACCAAGACGTGTAGCAGTAACTGCAGCATGTGAGGTGGAACCCCCTTTTGCTGTTAACAGACCATCGGTTGCGAAGATCATTCCTATATCGTCGGGAACAGTATCAGGCCGTACTAGAATAATACTTTCTTCAGGATACTTTTTTCTAAGCATTTCAATGTCGTCCATATCAAAGGCCAATCGACCATTAAGAGCACTTCCCCCAATGCCAATTCCTCTTCCAACAAGAGTCATTTCTTCATTTGGAGTGTCGAAAATTCTGATAGTACTTTTGGTATACATATCCAAATCTCGGATTTGTAAAATATGTAAGTCATCGGGGTTTTCCGATTCGAAGGTGAATTCAATTTCCTGAGGACTATAGCCCAGTTCTTCCGTTAGTTGCGTTCCTATTTCATCAAGTCTTCTATAAATTTCGGGGAACATATTTTCCAAAGTTTGTGTCTTATCCTCATCCTCATTAAGTTGCTTATTGCTGATATGCATGGGTTTTACCAATCCAGCAACTATGTCTTCTCCCTGACTTTGAAGTGTAAAATCACCAAAAAGTTCAACACCTTGTTTTCTTGCTTTTGGGTTTTTCGTGAAGGTAACTCCTGATCCTGAGGTCTCTCTTAAATTTCCAAAAATCATTTGCTGAACAACAACTGCCGTTCCCCACTCATTGGAGATATGCAGATTTTTTCGGTATACTTCGGCTCTTTCCGACGACCACGATTCGATAACAAAATTTATACTTGTAAGCAGTTGCTGAAAAACATCTTCCTCAAACTCAATATTTTTTTTCTTAAGGGCTTTTTTGTATTCGAAGGCAGTTTCCTTCATTTGATGAGGTTTAAACTTAACTTTTTGTTGGGCTTTATATTTGGTTTTGCAAGATTCCATAACTTCGTCGAAAGTGTCTCTTTTCATCCCAAAAGCCATACCCCAACTTTGAATTAAGCGACGGTACGAATCCCAGGCAGCCCATTCAAAGCCTTTAGTTTTACTCAAACTTTCAGTTACTTCGTCATTTAACCCAACATTTAAAATAGTATCCATTGCTCCTGGCATAGAAATGGCTGTCCCCGATCTTACCGACAATAGTAATGGATTTGAGGGATCCCCGAATTTTTTCCCTGATGCTATTTCAACTCTCTGCAAGTTGAATCTGATCATAGAATGTAACTCGCTCAAGAGTTCGGAATGAGCCATAATAGCTTTATAATTCCTAAATACTTCAGTTGTTAAAACAAATCCCGGTGGAACAGGAAATCCGGCCAAACGTAATTTTTTTAAGTGATATGCTTTCGAGCCCATAAAAACCTGATTGTCGATAATTGGACTTGGTGAGCGCAGACGCGTTATTACCAAGTCGGAATTATACGACATAATTTTCTGGATTAAATCCGGCTTTAAATTATCGGCCATCCTTCTTAGTGAAAGTAGAATTTTTGCAGTAAAATTATCCAAAGGCTGCATCAAAAAGGCTTCTGATAATGCAACGCGGTAAAATTCTTCAGAAATTTTATTGCTTGTTTTTATAAACTCATCTTCCTTAAGGTTTTCACCTTTAAGTTTTAATATTTGAGGAATAATGGTATTTAAAGGGCCTTCGTATGTATTTATAAAATACCTCTCTATGGTACGTTTTATGTCTTCCGAAATAAACTGAAAAATGTTAATATATTGATCGAATGAAAAACTTTGCGATCTCAAACTATATTTTAACATAAGCAAATTAGAGTTGAAACTCTGATTGGTAATACCATCCAGTTCCAATCCTTCACGGAAGTAATCCAGAATAAAATATATATTGTTTAATGTTTTGGCAGATATGTAGTTAAGGTTAATCTTATCAACAACCTCTTCCATTAGTTTTGTGGCTATATTTTCTAAACGGAAAGTAAGTCCGAGAGCCTCAAATTTTGTTTCCCGATATACCCCATACATCGATGGTATACCAATAGCAATATGGCGTTTGTGGTAAATGTTTTCCCAACTTTTGCTAGGTTTAGGATTGAAAATTATATCCTTAAGAGTTTTCATAAATCCATAAATATGCTTTATGGATTTTTCAACATCGTCGTTATCAAGAGCTTGCTTAAAACTTTCAATATCTTTCGACTCCAGATATGAATATCTGCTTAGCAGACTAATAATATCAACGGTTTCAAAAGAGTATTTTTCTTTCAGATGATCGTAAAGAATTCTAATATCCTTTAGCCTCTCTTTACTTATGGGATGAGCATCACTAATTTCATCGAGTTTAGACTCAAAATCTTCTTTTTCTAAATCGATGAGTTGTTCGGGAGTAAGATTATTTTTATCGCAGAGTTCGTGTAAAACCTTGTTAATAGGAGCATACCATTGACTTTCCTTGTCGATGGAATCATATACATTATGCGGCAAACTATCTTTTAAGTTTTCCAGATTGCCGTCATACCAAAATTTGAAAATTTTTAATGTTAAATCAATTAAAGTATTATTACTTTCGGTATGAACCTGTTTACGAAGAAAGTGCACCAGTTTATCCTGTCGATGCGACACTTCATCCATTGACGTGGTGACCTTTCTGATTTCCCCTTCGGCTCCTATTTCATTAAAATAAACAGGAAAAATACGGGTGAGTTGCTTTACCTTTTTATAGTAAGGAGCAATGTTTGAATTGAGAATTTTGGTAATATCTCTTTGGAAAAGGTCGGTGTCGTTAATAAAAATACCACCAAGACGAAGGTTAACAATTAGAGCCGATAATAGTTTTTCCATATCCGACTCAGAGTATTCTATTAACTCCAGCCAAACTCTTATATTTTTCAGGTGATTATTGTTTACTGATAACTGCCAGTCTTCATTAACGAAAACCATACCAGGGGTTTCAAATCCGAAATCGATAAGTTTATTTTCGAAATAGGCAGTATGTTTATCGGCATTTTTATTTTCAATGTCAATAATCTTTTTTCCCAGGGTTAAAAATATATCTAAAATTGAAGACCCATGTTCTTTTCTGAGCCCTTCAGCGAAATCGAAAATCTGGTCGGTAAAATCTGTAATTTCATTAACATCTAGTTCATCAATAGTTTGTTGCAGCATTTTGTTGAGTTCCCAAATCAGCCGTTCTCGCTTATCCGACATTCCTTTGAGTTTTAGCAAATAGAAAATAAAATAGAATTTGTCGGTAAAATATTTGAAATCATTTATGCAGGACGAAAATCTATCAGCTATTTCATCAAAATTCGGAATTTTTTCGACCAGATTTCTCCAATCATCTATTTTATCAATTTGTTTGCGCAGATCTAAAAACCACTTCTTTCCAATTTTTTTTTCGATTTTATCAGCGGGGGTTTTAATCAATTGACTGTTCTCTTCAAACCAATTTTCTATTTCAGTACTTTCCTCCCAAAAGTTTATGTTTTTCTTATATACTTCTTTTGTTATTACGAGTGCTTTGCTTTTTATCTTTTCATTATTGATGAAAGTTTTCAAATATCTCTCAAAGTACTTTGATGCAATGATAAAACTGTAATAATCGCGTTTTAATCCTTCAGAAAGTGCATTACAACAATCGTCTATGGTGTTGGAATAATCTTTTGCTTCATTTTCTAATTTGGATGTAAACTCCAGTAATGTTTTAATTATCAAAACATGTAGTTCACTACTTATATTTTCATAAAGTAGATTATGCATTAATTTTACCGGAACAGAAAATGCCTTTTCTGCGTTTTCAAGGTTGTTATAAAACCAAAAATCTGTCAATAATATGCTTCTAAGTTCTTCAATAACAAATTTTTTATTGGAAAAAGGATGCTGATATTCGATGACGCAATCGTTTGCGCGTTTGTTGATTCCATAGTACTTTTTCGACAGTTTTATAAAGTCCTGATATTCAGGGGGTATTTTTACATCTTTATATCGTGTTTCAGCGAGATTTGCCTCTAGGGCCTTGGAAACTAATTTTTCTTCCATAACGACTTTTTGAACTTAAAATGACGAAGATTTAATAATTACCTTTGTCATCATTATTATTTTAGATGTCAAATTTAAGGTAATAATATACAAATATTAAATTAAAATTATAAAATATACAATCATGACTAAAACTAAAGTTGGAATAAACGGATTTGGAAGAATTGGAAGAAATGTTTTCAAATTAGTCCTGGAAAGAGACGATATGGAGATTGTTGGTATAAACGATCTAACCGACACTAAAACACTAGCACACTTATTAAAATATGATTCAACCCAAGGAAGATTTAATGGAACCATCAGTCATAATTCAAATAATTTGGTTGTAAATGGTAAAGAAATTCCGGTAAGTGCCGAAAGAGCGCCTATTGAAATTAAATGGGGACAAACTCCTGATGTTGTTGTTGAAGCCACAGGTATTTTCCGTGAAAAGGAAAGCAATAAAGGAGGATACGGCGACCACCTTAAAAATGGCGCAAAGAAAGTTGTTCTTACTGTTCCTGCAAAAGATGCCATCGACAGAATGATTGTTCTTGGTGTAAACGATAATGAACTTCGCGACGATGATCAGTGTGTTTCTAATGCATCATGTACAACTAACTGTTTAGCTCCCGTAGCTAAAGTGTTAAACGATCGTTTTGGTATTGAGAATGGTTTGATGACAACCATTCACGCTTATACAAATGACCAAAGGATTTTGGATGCTCCTCACTCAGATTTAAGAAGAGCACGCTCTGCTGCTGTTTCTCAAATACCAACTACTACTGGTGCTGCTAAAGCTGTTGGAAAAGTAATTCCTGATTTAAATGGTAAACTTGATGGTATGGCAGTTCGTATTCCAACTCCAACCGGTTCGTTAGTGGATTTAGTTGTAAACCTTAAAACAGAAGCCAGCAAAGCAGAAATTAATGCCGCCATGAAAGAGGCTGCTGAAGGACCTATGAAAGGCATACTGGAATATACTGAAGATCCTATTGTTTCTGTTGATATTATTCATAACAGTCACTCTTCAATTTTCGATGCCGACAGTACAATGGTTCAGGGAAAAACTGTAAAGGTGTTATCATGGTACGATAATGAGTGGGGTTATTCCGCAAGAGTTGTTGACTTGATAGCCTTGTTTAATATTTAAATCGAATAGTTTATATATGTTAGAAGCCGTCTGGCCTGAGGCTAGGCGGCTTTTCTTTTTCTTCGAAGATATTGAATAAAATATATTAAATGGAATTACTGTCCCCTGATTATTGTAACTGAACCCTGCAAGCGAAAATCTTTAATACCATCCAGAGTTACAAAATACACATCGCAAACATAATAATACACTCCATCGGGTAAATCCTGACCATTATTTTGGTTTTTACCATCCCAATTAATTTTTGGGTCTTCGGTGGTGAAAAGTGTTTTCCCCCACCTATTAAATATCCTTAAGTCAATTCTTTCTATGGTTGCCTTGGGATTACCTTCATCATAATTTAAAGGTACCAGAAAGTCGTTGAAACCATCGGAATTAGGCGTAAAAACATTGGGTAATTCGTAAACTGGGCAAGCATCATAATCAACACATTTTGCTTCACTTTGCTCACTTATATTTCCAACAGTATCTCTTGCTGTAACATAATAACATCCAACTACACTTTCTAAATCAGTATGCAAATAATAAGCGGTGTCGCCTTTCACATAATCTACCGAATCGATTAACACTGCATCCGGATTTTCGGGAGCCTTATAATAAATAAAATACCTCATTGCATCGTAACTACAACTGTCATAGGGTAACCACATTCGGATTTCATTACTTATTTGCTCACAATCGGTATAAACATCTATTTCAGGTTGGCAGGGAGGGGTGTTGTCATTAGGTGTTTCACAACTTATTTGAGAATAATTTATAAGCGGTTTTATAATTCCATCTATTGAATACTCACCAAACATTTTTATGTAATAACAATATTCGCTTTCATTTTCCAGTCCTCTGTCACGGTAGAAAAATGTTTCTGTAAACCCAACCGAGTCATAATTTATCTGCCCATTATCTTTTCTGTAAATAACTGCTTTATAATTTTTCCATGGAACACTAACATCCCAGGTCAAGTAAATTTCTTTATCACGGGGAGCGGTTTTTAAATATATTGAACTGGCTTTTTGGGAACTGCCTATATAACCCACTGTTGTGCTTTCCAGGTCAATCAAATAGTTGAGAGGTGTTTCCAGTTCATTGATATTCACATCGCTATCATAATAAATTGTATCATTAAGTCCTTGTAACTCAGTAATAAATATCGGGTTTGACCATGCTAAGCCCTCATCTCTGTAAACAACATATTTATATGGTCCGGGATATTGAATTGTGTCCAGTTCTATTGGTTTCGACCAAATTACTTCCACATTTCCATTCTCAATAAAATTGCTGTCGTTGCTAACATGTGTTATAATTGGGACATCTCTTTTCAGTGATGCACAAGTTTCATTGGAGGCATAACTTTCGGCACCATCATTGAAAAATGCAGTTACTCTATAGCAATAATTTGTTCCATGAATTAATCCTGAGCCACCATTATCATCTCTATAATTTAAAATATCTATATCATTTACTTCTCCAATTAAAGTATATCCAGTATATGCGGGCACTCCTGTCTCGCAATATCCCGGATTCCAATCAGAAGAATCACTTCTTCTGTAAATATAATATCCAATAGCATTTTCGCATAAACTCTTATCCCAACTGAGGTTTATACCATTACCCAATGCTTCCGATACCAAGTTCTCCGGAGCCGGTGAGTTAACAGTAATGGTAGTTGTTTTGAAATTTACCAAACTAACTTCACTGTCATTATCAGTTGCCTTGAATACTGCGGCATAAGGTTCTCTTCTAACATGCGAACAAAGAGTTGGCCAGTTAAAAGTGGTTTTTGCAGTATCGGAACTTGTGGCAGGGTTGGGGTTTATAAATGCAGGATTTGGATTAACTTCAAATGGTCCGCCATAAGCCTCTAAACTAACGCTACTGCCATCGGGATCCCAGGCAAAAATATCGAACATGAGGTAATCGCCTGCCACCACACAAGTGTCGTCGATGGTTTGAATTTCAGGAGGATCGTTATCGCATGATGATATAATTATCTGCATATCTCTGCGCACCGAACCTACTTTAACACCCAATCTCCATTCTTCAACAACAAAAGCAATATTGTATTCTCCCTGTACAACAGGGTTTTCCCAAACAACATCACCTGTAAATTCATCTATTGTAAACGATTCGCTGGCCATGGGAAAAGAATAACCCGGAATATCATAACCACCGGCACCCTTACATGGAACAAGTTTATAGGCTAAACTATCGCCATCAATATCGTATGCAACAGGATTATGAATAAAAAGTGTTCCAACACAGCCCATATCAATAGGTGGATTCAATAACTGTACAGAATTGTTATTACCAAAAAACGGATTAATAATTAATTCACTTTCGATGAACATGGGCACGTCTATCGAATTTGGAATGTTTATTACACCACTGTTCCTATTAGGGTCTTCTACGGTAATTGTATAATTTCCGGGTCCTGGATAAGTATGTGTTCCTTTGTAAATGTTTAGGGTCATATCATTTACATCGGGTATGGGTTGAAAATATATTCTATCCAATTCATCCCCCGTATCGTCGCCCCAAAAAGTAGGCATAGTTGGCCTTGCATCGTCAGCCGGACTAGAGGTTAATGTATACATAGTAATCGTAAACTCATATGTCCAGCCATTCAGATGTTTATACGTAATTTCTGCAGCCCGCTGATGAGTTGCCCACAACTGATTTATTGTAAGCAATAAAATTGTAAAAAATAATATTAACGACTTTAAATTATACTTCAAAATGTTTATTATTAATTCCCTTTAAAGGGTTTTCAAAACTACAAAACTTATGCCTAATCATATTGAAAATAATTTTATTTAATTTACCATAACAGAAAAATAATTTTCACCTAGAGAGTGAAGATAATGCAAGAAAATACTAATTAAAAGAGTTTTAGAGTGTGATACTTAATTATTTATACCAGTATGTTATTAAAAAATATCGCGTATTAAAAATAATTTTCAAGTGTTATAATATAACTTAATCTTATTAATTTTGTAGAATATATAAATGTATGCCGGTAAACAAAGAAAAAGCTGAAGAAGAAAGGTTGGAGATACTACGTAGGTATCGTAGGCTGATAGAAGTATGGCATACAAGAAAGGAAACTACCGACCGATGGATGGTTAGAAAAGCCTTTAGAGTTGCTGCTGACGCTCATAAAGATATGAGGCGTAAAACAGGAGAACCCTTTATATATCATCCTCTGGAAGTAGCCACTATAGCAGCCGGAGAGATTGGTTTGGGAAGAACATCAATAATTGCAGCATTACTTCATGATACTGTTGAAGATACCGAACTTAGCCTTAAGGACATAGTAATTATGTTTGATGAGGAAGTGGCTAAAATTATTGATGGTTTAACCAAGATAGATGAGATATCAGACAGCAATACAACTGCCCAATCGGAGACATTAAAAAAGATAATACTCACTCTTTCGGAAGATGTTAGAGTTATTTTAATAAAACTTTCTGATCGCCTTCATAATATGCGTACTATGGAGATTATGCCTCGCGAAAAGCAAATGAAAATAGCTTCCGAAACTCAATATATATATGCTCCTCTGGCTAATAGATTAGGTTTATATAAAATAAAAAGTGAACTTGAAGATTTGTCTTTTAAGTATTTGCAACCTGATGTTTATAGTAACATTAAAAAGCAAATTGAAAAAGTTACAGAAAGTAAACTTGATTTTTATAATGAATTCACTAAGCCAATAGAAGAAGGACTGAACAAACTGAGTTTGGATTTTAAAATACAAAGCAATGTTCATTCAGTTTACTCCATGTGGAGAAAAATGAAAAAAAGCGAACTTTCAATTAGTGAAATCAGAGATACGGAAAGTATCGACATAATTATTGATTCTGATTTGGACAGTGAAAAATTTAATTGCTGGGCTGTTTATTCTGTAATCACCTCCATTTATAAACCAAACTCCAAAAGGTTACGCGATTGGATAAGTACTCCAAAAGCAAATGGATACGAAGCCATACATACTACTGTTATGAGTAATACCGGTGAGTGGGTTGATGTTCATATACGATCGAAGCGAATGGATGAAATTGCCAGCAAAGGCTATGCTGCGCACTGGAAATATAAAAATGGTAGCCAGGCTGAAATAGGGTTGGATCACTGGTTAAGAAGAACAAGGGAATTAATTAGTGATGATAGTGACGATGAAACAATAAATTTCATCAATGATTTTCAAAGTAATTTGTTTTCTGATGAAATAATTGTTTTTACTCCCAAAGGAGATGTGAAGTCACTGCCTCTGGGATCTACTGTTCTTGATTATGCTTATTCTATACACTCCGACTTGGGAAACCATTGTTTAGGGGCTACCATAAATCATAAACTGGTTCCAATTGATTACGTATTAAAAACAGGTGATCAGGTAAAAGTACTCGACTCTAAGAATGTAAATCCTACTACCGATTGGTATAAATATGTAAATACTGCCAGATCTAAATCGAAAATAAAACTGGCAATAAAAAATGAACGCAAAAAGCATAGGGAAAGCGGTGAAGATAAGTTACGCGAGTTTTTTAAGCAGTTGAATATTCAATATTCAAAGGCAAATATTGCTATATTAATGCAAGTATTTAAACTGAAAAGCCCGCTTGATTTATTCTACTTCGTTGATGAAAACAAAATAAATCTTAAAGACATTAAGGAATCCTTTCCTGCCGGAGAAGGATGGAGCGGATGGCTGCGTAAAAATTTGAGAATCCCATATTTAAATATGCGAAGTTCTGCACCTAAAGAAGATATTAATAAAGTTGAGGATGACAAAAATGGGAAAAATCAGGAGATTGATGATAAACTTAAAAGTCCGGATTATACAGTAGAAAAATGTTGTAATCCAATTCCCGGCGATTCGGTTATTGGATTATATTTTCCAGGAGAGCCTATACAAGTGCACAGAACAGGTTGTGGAAGAGCAACCCAATTAATGTCGCATTATGGAAAAAATATTGTAAAAACCAAGTGGAAGCAAAAGGAAGGTATTACATTTTTGGCAAGTTTAAAAATAAAAGCAGTTGACAAAATGGGATTGCTTTCCAAACTTACTCTGGTTGCAAGTAACGATATGAAAGTAAATATTAGAAGTATGTATTTACGAAGTTCTGAAGGACTAACAGATATAGGTTTATCATTGTACGTGCCAGATACCCAGGTTCTTAAAAGACTGATTAAAAAATTGAAAAAGATAAAAGAAGTTATAAAAATTGTTAGAGTTGATAATCTTGATGACTTTGTTTAAATCGTTTGCAGATTTTTTATTTATAATTAAACCATATAAGAATAATTTGTATTTTTACACCTTTAAAGAAATAGAATATGAAGTCTAATTCAAAAAAGGATACTTACGAAGCAGTAAAAGATATTTTTACTGAATATTTAGAGGCAAGAGGTCATAGAAAAACCCCTGAGAGGTACACTATTCTCAAGGAAATATATGCAACTGAAGGTCATTTTGATATAGAAACGCTTTATATTAAAATGAAAAACAACAAGTACAGGGTTAGTCGTGCTACACTATATAATACCATTGAATTGCTTTTGGATTGTAATCTGGTAACAAAACATCAGTTTGGAAATAATTGTGCACAATTTGAACGCTCATTTAAATTTAAACAACACGACCATTTTGTTTGTTTGGATGACGGCACTGTTTTGGAGTTTTGTGATCCACGATTACAAGAAATTCAGAAATCTGTTGAAGAATTATTAGGTGTTGAAGTTAATTATCACTCTTTAACATTCTATGGTAAGTGTAAAGGCTCGGTTGCTAAAAAAGCCAAAAAAAAGAGCTAATTGTTATCAACAATATTGTTTAACAGACTTTCATTTTAGTACTTTTGTGCAAATAAAATTATAGCCCTGTGCATCAGGGTTTTTTATTGAGTAAAATTTAATAAAATGAAAGTTGACGTATTATTAGGTCTTCAATGGGGCGACGAAGGCAAAGGTAAAATTGTTGATGTACTCAGCCCTAAGTACGATATTATTGCCCGTTTTCAAGGTGGCCCCAATGCCGGTCATACAATTGAATTTGAAGGAAAGAAATTTGTACTGCATACCATTCCATCAGGTATTTTTATCGATAAATCCATAAATGTTATTGGAAATGGTGTAATAATCGACCCTTTCATTTTAAAATCCGAAATCACCAAGCTTAAAGATGCTAATATTCCAATTGGCAGTAATCTTTTGGTATCCCGTAAAGCACATGTTATTATGCCTACTCATAGGTTGCTGGATGCAGTATATGAAAAATCGAAGGGTAAAGATAAAATCGGATCCACATTAAAAGGTATTGGACCAACTTATACTGATAAGGTTTCACGTAACGGATTGAGAGTAGGGGATATAGAAGCCGAGGATTTTGCTGAAAGATATCAAAAAGCCCGTGCGAGACATATGAATATCATCAATAATTTTAATTATGATTTGGATGAGTTCGTATTCGATGGTTTTAAATTCGATGAATATGAAAAGCAATGGATGCAAGCATTAGAAACACTGAAAGGTCTCGAAAAAATTAATAGTGAATACTACCTTAATAATGCCCTTAAAGAAGGAAAAAAAATACTTGCAGAAGGAGCCCAGGGAACAATGCTCGACATTGATTTTGGTTCATATCCATTTGTAACTTCTTCAAATACTATTACGGCAGGCGTATGTAATGGCTTGGGAATTGCACCAACTAATGTAGGAAGGGTATTTGGTATTTTTAAAGCTTACTGTACAAGAGTAGGCAGTGGCCCTTTTCCAACAGAATTGTTTGATAATGATGGTGAGGAAATGAGAAAAATTGGACATGAGTTTGGTGCCACAACAGGCAGACCGCGTAGATGTGGATGGCTGGATTTGCATGCTTTAAAATATGCAATTATGTTAAATGGTGTTACCGACCTGATGATGATGAAGGCTGACGTATTAAATACTTTTGAAGAAATTAAAGTGGCTACATCATATGATTATAAAGGAAATAATACTTCTGAAATTCCTTATGAGTTGGTTCTTGATGATGATTTTAAGGCTAATTTTAAGTCGTTTAAAGGATGGAAAAATGAGCTTAAAGACTGTTCAAATTATAGTGATTTTCCTGAGGAACTCACAAATTACATCAAGTATATTGAGCAAGAGACAAACACTCCAATAAATATTGTTTCCATAGGACCTGACCGGAGTGAGACTATTTTAAAATAGATAGTTCTGGAATAATATTAAATTTTGATACCTATTCCCATAGAAATCCCGTTAGGGATTGAATGTGGGTAGAAAAATATAAACGTTAATTTTATATTCCGTCCCATCCGGGACGGGGGAAATGAATAATCGAATTTTCTACCAATATTCGGCACCTAACGGAGCCTGAAATATATTTATTTTCCTGATTTAGATGGTTTTTAACGAAGATATCACAATGTGGAAAACAGAATACGAACGTTCGAATAAACATTGTTTCAATAGACCCTGATAGGAGTGAGACATTTTAAAATTAGGCATTGGGAATTAATACAATTTATATTTTTTTATTGATACCTGTACCCATATAAATCCCGTTAGGGATTGAATGTGGGTAGAAAATCAAATTGTTAATATTTGTGTTCCGTCCCAGCTGGGACGGGATAATTGAATATACCGAATTTTCTACCCGTATTTGGCACCTAACGGAGCCTGAAATATATTTATTTTCCTGATTTAGATGGTTTTTAACGAAGATATCACAATGTGGAAAACAGAATACGAACCTTCCAATAAATATTGTTTCCATAAGACCTGACCGGAGTGAGACTATCTTAAAATAGTAAAGCCGTAACGTGAGCAGGATTGAAGGTTATTAATGCATTGGCAAAAAAGTTCCAAATTGTTACTACGCCAATTGCAAATATCTTTGAAAAGTAAAAGTTCCACTTAAATTTACTTACCAATATCCATAAAATAAGTGTATTTATTGCTAATCCTACCATTGATATAAGAATAAACTCGCTGTATTCGACCATCACCTTTGGGTTTGTACTTTCAAATGTCCAAACTCTGTTGAAAATATAATTTGTACTTGCAGCAGTAGTAAATCCTATGGCATTAGCAACGTACTTTGGGATTCCTAACTTTTCTTTTGTAAGCCATGTTATTCCAAAGTCGACAAAAACACCCGAAAATCCAACAATTCCAAACTTGATAAACTTTTGAAATAACTCAGTTGTAAAGATATCTGTCATTTGATTTTTTTGTATCCTTCGGAACTAATTCCGGGATGTTAGTATTTTTAACTTAAAAAAGTGCAAATTTATAAAAACTTCAACGCCAATATTAAGTTTATATTCTAGGCAAAGGAATAAAAAAAAGCCACCCGGCCTGAGGCAAGATGGCTTTTAATATTTTATTTATGCGATTGTTATTCAACAATCATCTTACGAGTTACTTTGTTTTCACCTGCAGTTACAGTATAGAAATAAACTCCTGAAGTAAGATCAGTACCACTAATTGTAAGTGTGTGTGATCCGTTTGCCATATAACCATAATCTTTAGTAACAACTTTTTGTCCTGTTAAAGTATAAACTTCAAGACTTAAGTTACTTCCTTCGTTAAGAGAAACTGTAACATAAGTTTCGTTGTTAAAAGGATTAGGGAAGTTTTGTGAAACACTTGACAAATTATTTTCGGGGACAACAGGATTGTTGATACCTTGTATAGTAAAGTCAGCATCTGTGAAATAGAAATCTTGAATATACTGAAATTGAACAGGGGCAATAGGATCTGCTGGATCCATTTCCTGGAAGATAAATGGAATGTTGTATCCATTTTCATTTGTAAAACAGAAATTTCCTGCTGTTCCATAATAAGATTGCCACATTCCTGATGAGAAAAGTGTAACGTTTGTTGGACCATCACCATCACCATTTGATGTTTTCATATAGGTTGCAGGATCAAAACCACGGCACCAGATATTTGGACGATCATTATCTTCAGCATCTTCAATATCTGTATCCAGCCAAGAGAAAAAGAATTTATTCTCACTTGGAGTTGAAGTAATTTTTACTCTGTTATCACTAGAGATATCACCAAAAGTTCCACGGAATGTATTGGGGCGTCCCATTTCTTCAACAAACCATGTTGTTCCACCATCAGTTGTAAATATGTCAACTACAGCAGTATAACCTGAAGCTGAAATAATTGATTGAGGATCACTACCTGTTGGTCCTATAAGTACACCAATATGAAGGTTACCATTAGCATCAACAGCCAAATCGTGCTCAAAAGCTGTTGTATAAGAAATTTCTTCACGTGTAGGTACTGGTGGCTCAAAAAGGTCAGCAATTAACTGATCTGTAAGGTGGTTATATACAATACCCCCTAGCCCGTCAGGTCCGTCAAGTTGGATAAATGTTGGATCTGACCATGTTGCACCACCATCAGTAGTCTTTAAAATAATTGGGTAATAATTGCTATAACCACTCAGTTGTTCTGCTTCTCCGTCATTACCTAGAACACAAATATATCCTATTTGTCCGTCAGGTGAAAATGCAACTTTTTGGTCTGCGCTACCACTTGATACGCTAAGATCTAAATCAAAACCTTCAATAGCATATAAGTAATCCATAGCATCATCATTCCACACACCGGTAGTTACTGCAAGAGCACCATTATATGTAGTTCCATCTACATCGTAATCATCATCTACACCAACCATAAACCCTTGACTTGATAGTCCATAACCACCTGGAACACTAATCATTAAGTCAGTAGTTTCGTCATAAGTAATTAGGTTTCTTGTGGCATCAGTTGGGTCATTAAGATTAGCAACACCAACACCATAGCCACCCCAACCACCATTGGAATCCCATAACAATGGAAAATAGAAGTTTAGATAAGGTCCGTTTCCGCCTTCTGGATTAGCAATACCGGCACTAGGATAACGTCCTGCATCTTTAAAATATGTGCCTCCTTCGTTATCTATAGCAACCCAAAATTCAGCTTGAGTAGTCCAAGTTTGACCACCATCCATTGAAACATCGTATCCCATATCACCGGAATATCCACCTGGATCTAAATCTCCACCCATACGGTGTATGAACGCTACAGTATTTAAATCGGGACGTACCGGAATTGGATTTTGACTTCCACTGAAACCATATGCATTTGCTGCAGTACCAATTGGTACGATGGTAACAATATTTGCATCACGGTCGGCTGCAGGAATAACAAGTTTTGCTTTAGTTTGTGATTTTGTAATTGCGGTTGATTTTATCGGCTCAACACTGAATGCCTGCTTTTCAATTTTTTTCTGCGATTTAGTATCAATCTTGATCTTATAGGCTTGTTGAGCCATAGAACTTAAGCCTATACCAATAGCCAACGCAAACAGTAAAATTTTTTTCATTTTAAATAATAATTAATTAAACAATGTATTTTTTATGGTTTATAATTAACAAAGATAATACTATTCTTTTGCCAATTAAGATTTAGCAAATAAATAAAATCATCTCAAATGATAATAAGACAAAGTTATCGGCTAGTTAAGTTGCATGATACTTTGTTAATTAATTGGTAAAATAATTATTGTTTGCAATACTGTTTTCAACTAACTGACTAAATAAAAGGGGTTGGTATTAATTGTTTTACATAGTGATAAAAAAAGCCTTCCTGGATTTTTCCAGGAAGGCTTTTTTTTATAAATTCAATGTTTGTTTACTCAACAATCATTTTATGAGTAACTTTATTTTCACCTGCAGTAACAGTGTAGAAATAAACTCCTGAAGTAAGATCAGCACCATTAATCGTAAGGGTGTGTGATCCGTTTGTCATATAACCATAATCTTTAGCAACAACTTTTTGTCCTGTTAAAGTATAAACTTCAAGGTTTACGTTAGTTCCTTCATTAAGAGAAACTGTAACATAAGTTTCGTTGTTAAATGGATTTGGGAAGTTTTGAGAAACACTGCTGATACTATTTGTTTCAACTTGGTCATTTATACCTTGAACAGTAAAGTCTGACATGCTGAATGAGAAATTAGTAATATACTTAAACTGTACTGCTACAGCTGGATCTGCTGGATCCATTTCTTCGTATACGAAAGGAATAGTATAAACATCACCATTATCTAAGCACCATTTTGGAGCAGCATAGAAATATGATGACCACATACCTTCTGAGAAAAGAGTAACATTAGTTGGCGCATCTTGTCCTGAAGTATTGGCAGTTTTCATATAAGATGAAGGTTCGAAACCACGAGCCCAAATATTTGGACGATCGTTGTCTTCAGCATCTTCAATGTCAGTATCTAACCATGAAACAAATACTTTTGTACCTGCTTTGTCGGTAGTAATCTGAATTCTGTTGTCTTCTGTCAAGTCACCGAAAGTTCCACGGAAAGTACTAATACGTCCCATTTCTTCAGCAAACCATGAAGTACCACCATCTGTTGTGAAAATATCAATAGCTGCGATATATCCTTTAGCAGTAACAATACTATAAGGATCAGCGCCTGTAGGTCCAATAACAACAGCCATATGTAAGTTTCCTCCTGCGTCAACTGCAACATTCATATCGAAAGCTGTTGTATAGGATATCTCTTCGCGAGTTGGTACTGGCGGTTCAAATAAATCAGCAATAGCCTGGTCAGTTAAGTGATGATATACAATTCCACCTAAACCATCAGGTCCGTCTAACTGAACGTAGAAAGGTCCATCCCAATTGTCGCCACCATCGGTAGTCTTCCAATATATAGGATAAATATTGGAGGCTCCGCCAATAACTTCTGCTGAACCATCATTGGCCAGAGTTGCAATATAACCAGTCATTCCGTCGGTTGAAAATGCTATTTGGCAAAATGCCGGACGACCTTGATTTTCCTGGTCAACAATTTCATAATCAATTAATGATTGTGTGAATTCGAAATCTGTTCCATTCCAAACCCCACGGTTAATAATCATATTTCCAAGATAATCAAGTGCACCACTTGTCCAGTCCTGGTTAAAATCTACTGTCCATGCTTCGCCTGTACTAGTTAGTTCGTAAGCGTCAGGTATATACTGATAATAATCATCGTGAGTTGATAAGGTTGTTTTTGTAGTAACAGTAGGATCAGAAACATCACCTGTACCATATGCATATCCTCCCCAGGTTGCACCATTTGTTTGATCAAGAATTGGGGCAAAATATTGTACTACTAGATCATCTATATTATTTGTAGGATTATAAACTCCATGGTTAGGATAACGTGCGGCATCATAATAATATTCACCGCCACCATTATCAGTAGCAACGTAGCATTCAACCATATTAGTCCAGGTTGCACCACCATCAAGTGAAATGTCGTATCCCATATCGCCGGAATAACCGTCTGGATCTAAATCACCACCCATACGGTGGAAGTTAGTAACAACATTTACATCAGGATCTGCCCATACAAGAGATTTCTGACCACCAGCATAACCATATCCGTATGCATTTGCTGAAGTACCAATGTTAATAATTGTTACAATGTTTGCATCGCGATCACTAGGTGAAATAACTTCTGACTTTATATCAGATTTTGTGACAGCAAGAGATTTAACAGGCTCAATACCAATGGCAGGAGCTTCTGATTTTTTCATTTCTTTTGTGTCAATTTTAAACTTGTAGGCTTGTTGTGACATTGCGCTAACGCCTATGCCTAAAGCCAAAGCAAAAAGTAAAAATTTTTTCATAATAAATAATAATTAATTAAACAATATATTTTTTTCTTGGTTTAGATTAACAAAGATACTATTATTCCTATATTCTGACAAAGAAACTATTTAATTAAATTACTGAAATGTAAAAACAACCGTAAATTCAATTTATTGTAAATATTATAATTTGGTAATCTTAATATTTTATTTGTTATTTATAAGTTTATAATATAAAAAAAGCCTTCCTGAATTACTCCAGGAAGGCTTTTTCTATAAATTGAATGGTTATTTATTCAACAATCATTTTATGAGTAACTTTATTTTCACCTGCGGTAACAGTGTAGAAATAAACTCCTGAAGTAAGATCAGCACCATTAATAGTAAGGGTGTGTGATCCGTTTGTCATATAACCATAATCTTTAGCAACAACTTTTTGTCCTGTTAAAGTATAAACTTCAAGACTTAAGTTAGTCCCTTCGTTAAGTGTAACTGTAACATAAGTTTCATTGTTAAATGGATTAGGGAAGTTTTGAGAAACACTATTAATGCTGGTTGTTTCAACTGGATCATTTATACCTTGCACGCTGAAGTCTGACATGCTGAATGAGAAATCAGTTATGTATTTAAATTGTACAGCAACTGCAGGATCTGCCGGATCCATATCTTCGTATACGAAAGGAATAGTATAAGTAGCGCCATCATCTAAGCACCATTTTGGAGCAGCATAGAAATATGATGACCACATACCTTCTGAGAAAAGAGTAACATTTGTTGGTGCATCTTCTCCTGAACTGTTGGCAGTTTTCATATAAGTTGATGGTTCAAAACCACGAACCCAAATATTTGGACGATCGTTGTCTTCTGCATCTTCAATGTCAGTATCTAACCAGGAAACAAATATTTTAGTACCTGCTTTGTCGGTAGTAATCTGAATTCTGTTGTCTTCTGTCAAGTCACCGAAAGTTCCACGGAACGTGCTAACACGACCCATTTCTTCAGCAAACCATGTAGTACCGCCATCTGTTGTAAAAATGTCAACTGCAGCAATATAACCTTTAGCAGTAATTATGCTGTAAGGATCAGAACCTGTTGGTCCAATAACAACAGCCATGTGTAAATTACCGCCTGCATCAACAGCAACATTCATATCAAAAGCAGGAGTATAGGAAATCTCTTCACGAGTTGGTACTGGTGGTTCGAATAAATCAGCAATAGCCTGGTCAGTTAGGTGATGATAAACGATACCACCTAGACCATTAGGTCCGTCTAACTGAACGAAGAAAGGTCCATCCCAGTTGGCACCACCATCAGTAGTCTTCCAATATATAGGATAGATGTTAGTGAATCCACCAATTTCTTCAGCTGAACCATCATTACCTAAAGTAGCAATATAACCAGTCATTCCGTCTGTTGAGAATGCTACCTGGCAATAAGCAGGACGACCTTGGTTCTCCTGGTCAGCAATTTCATAATCAATTAATGATTGTGTGAAGTCGAAATCTGTTCCATTCCATACTCCATGGTTAACAATCATATTACCTTGATAATCAAGGGCTCCTGTTGTCCAGTCCTGATTGAAATCAACTATCCATGCTTCACCTGTAGTTGTTAACTCATACGCATCAGGAATATACTGGTAGTAATCACCATCTGAAGAAAGTGTGGTTTTTGTTGTTACATTTGGATCAGAAATATCACCAATTCCATAACCGTAACCACCCCAACCTGTATCAGTATCTGAGTTAGTACCATCCAGAATAGGAGCAAAAAATTCAACAACTGCGTCGTTAATATCATTTGTTGGATTGTAAACACCATGGTTAGGATAACGAGCGGCATCATAATAATACTCACCACCACCATTATCAGTAGCAATATAGCACTCAACCATATTCGTCCAGGTTGCACCACCATCAATAGAAATGTCATATCCAAGATCTCCGGAATATCCATCAGGGTCTAAAGTACCACCCATACGGTGGAAGTTTGTAACTAAATTTAAATCAGGATCTGCCCACACAAGTGATTTCTGACCACCACCATATCCATATCCGTAAGCATTTGCAGAGGTACCTATGTTAATAATGGTAACAATGTTTACGTCGCGGTCGCTTGGTGCGATAACTTCTGATTTAATGTCAGATTTTGTAACAGCAAGAGATTGAACAGGCTCAATACCAATGGCTGGAGCTTCTGATTTTTTCATCTCTTTGGTGTCAATTTTAAACTTGTAGGCTTGTTGTGACATAGCGCTAATGCCTATGCCTAAAGCCAAAGCAAAAAGTAAAATTTTTTTCATGATAAATAATATTTAATTAAACAATGATTTGTTTCCTTAATTTTGAGGGACAAATATAATATTATTCCGAAAAAATTATGCATAAAACAAATTAAATTGTAATACGCAATACATTTGTCTATCAATTATAGACATCATGAATGTGCTATGGTTGCACTCAGAAAGAAAAAAGAGTATAAATTCGGTTTAGTTATTGACTACTGAAATCTGCTATTTTTTTGTAGGATCAAAATACAAATTAATCAATATGATTAACTCAAAACATTTATTAACTATGGCCGGATTATTATTTGGATTCACCTTTTAGAAAAAAAAGTCCCTGATGAAATATTTCATCAGGGACTTTAAATATTTTAATTACTTAATTATCATTTTGTGTGTATATTTATTCTCGCCTGCCGTAACAGTGTAGAAATAAACACCAGGAGTAAGATCATTACCTTTTATAGTAAGAGTATGTGATCCATTTGTTAAGTAGCCATATGTTTTCTCAGAAACTTTTTGGCCAGTTAAAGAATAAACTTCCAAACTTACATCAGTTCCTTCATTAAGGTTAAGAGTTACATAAGACTCAGATTTAAAAGGATTAGGGAAGTTTTGAGAAACACTATTATTGTTTTCAACTTCATTTGGTTTATCAATACCCTGAACAGTAAAATCTGCCATTGAGAATGAGAAGTTTGAGATATACTTATATTGAACAGGAGCAGCGTCATTACTTGTGTCCCAATCTACGTAAACATAAGGGATTGTAAACACACCATTTTCAGATTCAAAACCTATTTTGGGTGCTGTTGCAAAGTATGCGCTCCACATTCCTTCAGAGAATATTGTTACATTGGTTGGAGCATCTTCACCCGAACCATTATTTGTTTTTAAGTATGAAGATGGGTCGAAACCTCTACACCAGATATTTGGACTGTCATTATCTACAGCTTCTTCGATATCAGTATCTAACCATGAAACAAAAATCATGTCTCTATCAGGGTTGGTAGTTATTTGAGTTCTGTTGGCCTCATGTACTCCATCGCCATTCCACTGATAATCGTAAGTAGCAATTTTACCCATAGTTTCAATTTCCCAGGTTTCACCACCATCTTTAGTAAACAGATCAATTATTCTACCAAATCCATTGGTAACATAAAATGAAATACCGGTTTCGGCTTCGCCAGCAACACCAACGAGTCCTGCTATATGCAAATTACCATCAGCAGTTACTACTATGTCCATATCACCGGTAAAAGTATAAGGGATATCTTCCCTAGCAGGAATTGGTGGTTCGTACAGATTCTCTAAATCCTGATCGGTTAAAAGGTGATAAACAACGCCTCCAATTCCATTAGGTCCATCCATTTGAATTGGTTGAGGATCACCCCATGTTTGTCCACCATCAGTAGTTTTGAAAATTATTGGATAAATATTAGGATTTCCTTCAACTGACCATGTTGTTCCGTCATTTCCCAAAGAAACAATATATCCGGTCATTCCGTCAGGAGCAAAAGCAACCTGAGTATACCATGGTGATTCTACATCAAATTCGAGTTCTGATGTTGTATAAATAAAATCGTTCTGATCGCTATTCCAAACACCTTTATTAAGAGTCAAATTTCCCTCATAAACTCCGGAACCACTTGTCCAATCAACATTGTTGTCAACACTAATTGATAAACCTTCATTGGTAATATCGTAAGCTTCAGGTATGTAAAGGAAAGTTCCATTTTCACTAGTGATAAGGTGTCTTGTTGTTATACTGGGATCAGATATTTTTGAAGTACCTCTGGCATGTCCACCCCAACCGCTATCAGGGGTATCGGAATTACTAGCATCTAAATTAGGTGCATAAAATGCTATATATGCATCATCAATATTGTTTGTAGGATTATATATACCATGACTGGGATAACGAGCAGCATCTGTATAATATGTTCCTCCATTATTGTCTACAGCAACATAACATTCGACCATAGTAGTCCAGGTATTTCCACCATCAAGAGAGATATCATATCCAAGATCACCAGAATATCCTCCAACGTCTAAATCTCCACCCATACGGTGAAAGTTAGTTACTATGTTTAATTCAGGATCAACCCATACCATAGATCTTTGATTTCCAATATTGTTAGACACATAACTCCAAACATTGGCCGAAGTTCCTATATCCACAATGTTAACGATATTTACATCACGATCAGGAGCAGGAATTATAGGCTTTGCTTTAATGTCAGATTTTACAATTGAGGCATCCTTAACAGGCTCTATGCCAATAGTTTGCTTTTCACCAAATACCCGGTGAATTGGGTCCGCTTTATAACGGGAATTTTGAGCCATTGCACTAATACTTATAAGTGCTGTTATGGCAAGCAGTGTAATCTTTCTCATTTAGTTTTTAAATTACGGTTTATTTATTATAATTATTTCAATACCTAAATTGACTTTCAAATACATTTTTATAAAAAAAGTCATAATTGGTAATAAGTAGTAGACATAATTAAACTAACATCGTTGCACCATAAATGTTAAATATGAAAAAAAATTACAGAGTATTTTAATAGAGAATTTATTGTAGAAAACAGCCTTATTTAATTATATTTTTTAATTGCGGTTACCGCGTCTTTGCTTTCTGCCTTTTCCTCTGTTATGATTTTCAAAACCGGGAGGTTTATTGTTAAACTTTTGTTTAATTCTGCTTAATCTATTTATTTGTTCCGTAGTTAGATGTGGCTTTAACTCTTCCTCAAAGTTGTCGAAAATTTCCCTTTCAGTTTTCCAATGCTCTTCCAGGTTTTCCATTCGGATATTATTGTATTTATCGAATATTGGTCTTATAACTTTCATCTGTTTATCAGTAGGATTCAGCGCTCTCAGGAAGCGGTAATCCATTCCCTTTTGAGCATAGTTTTGACGCATATTGTCAATGCGTATTTGACTTAGTCTTCCGTTTACCAGAAAACCTATAATTATCCCCAAAAAGAGTGTTGCTATAATTATAAGTGTATTTTTTAATTGTAAATTCATCTTACAAAGTATTAATAGTTTAAAAACGAATAAAATTCTTCCTCAACAGGGTAGGAGTGTATTCCGAATAATGAGTTGACATTTATAGTACCATCCATAAAATAAATACTTGCTATTAGAAGTACTATTGCAACTGCAGAACTCAAAGCAATTTTCTTAAAACTTCCAAATAAATCATAAACGGGTTTTATCCTTGAAATTAGTTTATCGTCGAATTCATCGGAAAAATTATAGTCTTCCGGTTGTAGTGCTTCTCTAATGGAATAATAATCCTCCATTTCTTTCCTAAGGGATGAGGATTTTGCTAACTCTTCTTCAAGAAGAAACTTTTCATCATCACTTATTTCTGCATCAAGTGATTGTAGCATCAACTCCTTTATATTATCCATGATCATATGTTTTTTCCAGTGATAAAATTATTTGTCTTAGTTTTTGTTGTGCCCTCGATAATCGGGAAAGTACTGTGCCAATTGGTAAATCCAGTATTTCGGCTACTTCTTTTGTGGAATAACCTTGTATCAATCGTAAAACAATTACACTTTTAAACTTTGGTTCCAACTGATTAAGTGCCATATCCACCAGTTCTTTAGTTTCCTGTTTCGAAAAATCATCATTCAAACTTATATCCTCCTTCGGTTTTTCTTCAAAACTTAACCATCGCTTTCTCTTACGCCTTTTAATCTCATTTAATGAGAGGTTAATAGCAATTCTTGTAAGATATGTTTTTACACTCGATTCGCCTCTGAAGTTTTTTGCACTATTGTAAAACCTTACAAAAACCTCTAAACCAACATCTTCAACTTCTGCTACATTA
>PKTA01000209.1 GCA_002869365.1 Marinilabiliales bacterium
ACGGTATTTCTGTTGGCAAAATCGGTAAGGTCGCTGGCCATTGAAACAGCCTCGAATATGTTAATCCTGTTTTGATAAATTTTGTATTGGCCCGGTCTGTTAACTTCTCCCAATAGGGTAATATTAAAGTTTACGAGTTTAACAATTACTACAAATTCTTTGAGATATTCCCTTAGTTCTTTGGAAAGGGTTTCTTTTATTTCCTCGGTATTCATATTTTTTACAAATATTTCACCAGTAAGAGGAAAATCCAGATAACCTGATTCATTTACTGTATAACTGTTTAGATAAACAGATGCATCTGAACTTACTTGTGAGTTTCCGGAACCCAGCGGATTTAACAATATTGTTGTTTGTTCATCCAGACTCACCACTCTCACATAAAGGTTATCACCGGGTTGTATACGATAATCGATTTTACGGTCGTTTTTAAAGGTTCTGAGGGTATCGGTATCAGACTTCACCTGCATATAAAGCATTTTTTTCTGAGGAACGCAGGAGGATAATATGATTACAAACAATCCGAAAATAAGGAGAGGTTTATAAATATCGATAAATAGTTTTTTCATAAATAGAATTTATGTTATTATCATGAAGGTTTGGTTGGTGCGGACAAATTTAGTCCTTTTTTGTTAATATAAAACTATGAGTAAAAAAATTATGATTTAGTATAATTAGTATTGTAAGTATTTCTATATGGCCCATTTAAGATAAATCGACCCCCAGGTAAAACCACCTCCAAAAGCGGCCAGTATTAAATTGTCGCCTTTTTTAAGTTTATGCTGCCACTCATGCAAACACATGGGAATGGTTCCGTTGGTAGTATTTCCATATTTCTGAATATTAATCATAACCTTTTCTTTATCCAGTTGCATTCTGCGGGCAGTAGCTTCAATAATCCGAAGGTTTGCCTGATGGGGAACAAGATAAGAAATATCTTCGGGATTAAGATTATTTTTTTTCATTATTTCTGCCGACACATCGGCCATATTTGTAACGGCAAATTTGAAAACAGGCTGACCTTCCTGATAGATAAAATGTTCTCTTGCATCAACAGTTTCATGGGATGCGGGCTTAACCGAACCACCTGCTTTTTGGTGCAGATGAACTCTTCCCACTCCGTCAGAATGCATAATGGAATCCATAATGCCCAGGTTTTCTTCTGTAGGCTCAAGTAATACAGCACCGCCGGCATCGCCAAAAATAACACAGGTTGCCCTGTCGGTATAATCAACTATTGACGACATTTTATCGGCACCCACAACAATAACTTTTTTGTAACTCCCCGACTCCACAAATCTTCTTGCTGTGTCGAGAGCATATATAAATCCTGAACATGCAGCATTTAAATCGAAACTCCAGGCATTTTTTATTCCTGTTTTATCGGAAATAATATTAGCAGTTGCCGGAAATTGCATGTCGGGGGTAACGGTGGCACAGATTAATAAATCAATTTCTTCGGGTGATGTTCCGGTTTTTTCAAGTAAGCCTTTTACCGCTTCGGTTCCAATATCAGAAGTACCTTTTCCTTCTCCTTTTAATATATGTCGTTCGCTGATGCCGGTACGTGTAAGTATCCATTCATCAGTGGTTTCAACCATAGTTTCTAACTCTTTATTGTCAAGAATATAATCCGGAGCCCAGGCGTGAATACCCGTTATGGCTGCATTGATTTTTGTCATTATAAAGTTTTTTATAAAAAAAGATTTGCAAAAATACTAATTTTAATGTGTTTGAAGCCTTTGTTTATTTATTAACAAAAAAACAAGCATATTAAATTGGCATTTTGATGTTTAAACTTTTATTTTTTGTAATGATTTTTGTATCCTTCGGGACAAAAATCCTTCCAAAACTTTTTCAATTTCTATTTCTTTTACCCCCGCCATGCTGCCGGGGCTATAAATATGAAACTCCTCCGGAGTTTTTTTAATCCGTACTCCAACGGAATTTTAATTAATCACATTCCTTAATTTAATTGTTGTTTAATTTAAACAACCCTTATACCA
>PKTA01000035.1 GCA_002869365.1 Marinilabiliales bacterium
AGTTGGATAATTGTCCCCAAAAACTCTTAACTGCTCTCTTATTCCTATCGCTGTTTGAGTGATAAAAGGAACCAAATTATTTGGAACTCCTAGAGGTAACTCACCAATAATTGCTGATTCATGGGCGCCTATCGGATTAAAATATCTTAAAGCAATTACATTTAATTTGCTTGATTTGCAGGTATCAGTAAGGATCTCTTCAGAAATTTGCTTGGTATTTCCATAGGGAGATTCGGCCTTTTTTATGGGAGCGTTTTCTGATACGGGCAATTCATCCGGTTGACCGTAAACTGTACAAGATGATGAAAATACAATGTTTGGAATATCATTATCAATCATTCCCTGAAGGATGTTTACTAGAGAATCAAGATTGTTTCTATAATACATCAAAGGTTTTTGAACGGATTCGCCCACAGCTTTAAAAGCTGCAAAATGAATTATTCCTTTTATGTCGTCATGTCTTTTAAAAAAGTCTGCTGTTTTTTCTCTGTCGATGAGGTTAAATTCCTCAAACATTGGTCTTTTACCTGAAATTTTTTCGATATTATCAACTATATCAGCGCTAGAGTTTGAAAGGTTGTCAACAATAATAACTTCGTAGCCTTGGTTTTGCAGTTCAACAACAGTATGCGAACCTATATAACCTGTACCACCTGTTACAAGTATTTTCATTGTTATATTTTTTAGAGGTAATATTATTTTTCTTTACAAAGTTAAAAGAAAATGCCATAGTGAAACAGAAGAAATTTTAAGGAAAACAAGTAATCACTATAAATGAGTATTTTTAAATTATACTTTTCTTACATAGCCTTTTTCAAGTACATATTTTTCTTCACTTTCGGTGCATAAGGCTGTGTTGCTTTCATCAAAATCGAGTCGCTGGCCATACTCACTCATCCAGCCAATTTGTTTTGCCGGATTTCCTACCATAAGGGCATAGGGTTTTACTTCTTTTGTGATAACAGCACCGGCTCCAATAAATGCAAATTCACCGATATTATGTCCGCAAACAATTGTGGCATTGGCTCCTATGGTAGCACCTTTTTTTACTATTGTTTTGCTGTATTGTCCTCTTCTGTTTACAAGAGAGCGCGGATTAAGAACATTTGTAAAAACCATAGATGGGCCTAAAAAAACATCATCCTCGCAAATAACGCCGGTATAAATGGAAACATTATTCTGGACTTTTACATTATCACCCAAAACAACCTCAGGACTAACCACAACATTTTGCCCAATATTACAATCATCACCGATACGGCAATTACTCATAATATGTGAAAAATGCCAAATTTTAACACCACTACCAATTTTACAATTTTCATCGATAACAGCGGTTTCGTGAGCAAAATATTCCTTTTCCATTTTTAGATTTATTTAATTTATTATTGTTTAACAAAGAAAAGCAAAATTCGGTATAGATATAGTCCGAATTTTGCTTTTAATATCAACATTATGAATTACTTATTTACAAATTCCAATACTGCATCTGTAATTTCTTTTTGAATTTCTTCTGTCAATTCGGTATGAATTGGTAACGACATAACACTTTTGCTGAGGTGCTCTGTAACAGGGAAATCACCTTCCTTATACCTTGGGTCGATATATGCTTTTTGCATATGTAATGGAACCGGGTAATAAACAGCGCAAGCAATTCCTTTATCATTCAAATGCTTCATCAAACCATCACGGTCAACGTCATTTAAAACCATAGTATACTGATGAAATACATGTGTGGTATAATCTTCAGCAATATAAGGAGGAGTAATTTTTGGATTATTAGCAAACGCAGTATTATAATATTTCCCTGCTTTTAATCGAGCCTCTGCATATTCGTCGAGATGTTTTAGTTTAATATCCAAAACAGCAGCTTGCATACTATCGAGACGTGAGTTAACGCCCACATAATCATGATAATATCTTACTGTCATTCCGTGGTTTACAACAATTCTCATTTTATCAGCCAATTCATCATCATTGGTAAAAATGGCACCGCCGTCGCC
>PKTA01000120.1 GCA_002869365.1 Marinilabiliales bacterium
AGCAGCCATTTTGTCGAAAACAAATACAGTTCTGTAAAAATCGTTTCCAAACATATTGCCGCTAATTGTTATCCATTTTTTGTTAAATCCAATACTTGGATAATCAAACCATGTTTGATTGGATTCATCAGGGTCAATCCAGTACATATTCCATTCTCCAAGGGGATCTGAGGTTTGGCTAACACCTAAGAACAATCTGGAATCAACTGAATTTGAGCCGCTAGGCGTAACCATTATCCAACGATCATTATAAGGGTCGTAAATAATTTTAGGGTCGAAAGTACCACCGTTTCCAGGAAGTGCGTTCCACCAGTTTCCAAGTGAGGTGCTATATAAATTATTGCCAACTCTATCCTGAATTCTTACTCCCGTATTTAGAGTAATCATCAGATGATTTGGTCCTACACAGCCGTTTACATCCGGTGGTATTGAATTTCCATTATCCTCCAGAGCATGAAAAGTAGTATCGGGAGCCGGAGAAACTTCTCTTTTCGATTTTGGTGCTTTATAAGTGCCGGGAGTTTCCTTATAAATAATTTTACTTTCATCAAAAGTCCAGTTTGGCACTTCCCAGTTTTTATTAGGAATTTTATAGTTTACGCTAGGTTCATTATCAGGCATACCATCAAGTTGCCTTACACTAACTTTATAATTTTTGGATGTCTTTCCTTTAAGCACTGCTGTATTCTGAGCAACAATAATTTGGAAAGAAAATAACGCAAGCAATAAAGTTGCGAGATTGGTAAATTTTATCATTTGAGAATTGTTTAATTGCTTTAATAATGATTCCACTGCAAAAATAGCAATAAAGTGAAACAAAAGGAAGACAATTGTTTATGTAAAATGGTTGGTAATAAATATGATAAGTTTTACATTATATTACTTTAAAGGGAAATAAAATTACTTCCTTTATAAGCGGATGATGAATGACTTGGATTAAGCGGATGGTCGCGGATTTATTTGGCAGCAAATATTAAATTAATATATAAATTAAAAAAGCATCCCCGATATTAAGACCAAGGATGCTTTTTATTTCTGATTTCAGAAAAAATATCTTCAACAATTACTTATTGAACTATCAGTTTTCTAGTTGCAGAGGCTTCTGAATTTTCAACACTAATTACATAAACACCTTTTGGCAGGTTGCTTATGTCAATGCGGCTTTGGGCCGAAGAGATTTCCCTTTCCATAATAAGTTGACCTTGTAAGTTAGAAATGCCAAGTTTATAGTTTTTATTATCTCTTAAAATCACAGTAAGATTTTCTCTCGCAGGATTTGGATAAATTGAAATATCAGAATTTTCATCTTCATCAAACATACCAAGTGTATTGCTAATCTCAACATTATCAATATAAAGATTATTACCATACTGATTGAAACTTTCAAATTGTATTTTAATATTTCCCATTCCGGACCATTGATTTAAGTCGATTATGGGTTTTGATGCACCATATCCGCTACCTGCCCAATTTTCCAATGCCGTTGGCTCAAAAAATGAAGTTGTAGGTTCTGAGGTTTCAAAAACGCCTTCTCCGTCAGGGCCATTTGCATAAACTCTTATCCAGGTTTCACCGCAATCGGAAGAAACATTTACAATTAAAGAATCCTTTTGGTTATAACGCTGAGCGTAAGCATAATCAAAAGAGAGCAACACATTTTCATATCCCACAAAACTTAAAAGCGGGGAATTCATATAATCTCTTGCCGACATGGAAGTATAGTCGAAGAAGTTCATCCAGGCGGCATTTGTAAGGCCTGAAGCCCCGCTTACTTCACTTATCGACCATGTTTTGCCTCCATCAGGATTGTTTACTTCCCAACCTGAACTGCTTAAGTTAATACCATCAAAACCATCTAAGAATGGTAATGTTTGACCACCAACTTTTACATAATTTTCTTTTGTTAGTTCAGCATTTCCTGCAGAATTTGTCACTTCCAAAGAAACATTATATGTACCTGACTCATCAAAACTAACTTGTGGATTTTGCGAATTTGCATCTGTACCATTAATAAAGTTTACTGTTGCCGGCTCAAATGTCCAATTCCATGCCACAGGACAACCCTCCGACATATCAACAAAAGTTGACGATTGATTGCTACAAATAATGCTATCTAAAGTTGTAAAATTAACCAGAGGAAGCATAGCAGAATTAACTGTAATATAAGAACTTACCGTTTTCACATCCTGACCGGCAGGATTAGAAACAGTTAATGTCACTTCAAAAGTTCCTTCTTCAAGATATTGAATATTTGTAGGATTTCTTTCCGTTGAGGAAGAAGGAGTTCCCCCCTGAAATGTCCAATTCCATGAATGTGGTACTCCACTTGATTTATCGAAGAAATTTACCATACATCCACTTGGAACATTGGTCTCATCCGACTCGAAGTCGGCGGTAGGAGTTCCATAATAAGCTGGTGATGACCACAGTCCGCGTCCGTAGGTGGCAGCCTTTACTACATCATTAGAAGGATTATTCTCGTCAATAAAAATTTCTATTTCTGTGATATTAGCCGAAATAGGAAAGTTCTGTGAGAACAAAACCCAATCGGTCATATTTGCATTTTTATAATAAATGCCTGCATCCGTTCCAACAAACAAGCCTTCATCATCATTTTTATAATATTCGATGGTGTTGGTTGATACATTTGGAATATTATAGGTTATATCATCCCAACTTAAACCTTTGTCAGATGATTTATAAACTTTGGAGTTGATGGTTATAAATACCATATTTTCATCAAATGGGTTTGTTTCCACATCTGTGGCATTTCCACTTGTAGGTAGTTGATCGGAAATATCTATCCAATTAGGGTTGGCACTACTTAGGTCATCTGTTCTGTAGAAGTTTCCATTATATTTCGAAACATACATAATATCGTTATTCGCCTCACTCTGTTCAAGCACATTACAGTTACCACCACCAATATTTGTGATTTTTTGCCAGGAAACATTCCATGAACGAATATTAGTACTTTTCCAAACGTTCTGCATTCCCACATACATGGTTTCATTTTCAGTAACATCGAGGGCAAATGGAGTTACCCAGTCGCCCGATTCGCTAATTCCTCCAGAAATACTTCCCTGATTTGAATTATTTACAATTCTTGAAATACTCTGACCATTATAATACTCTCCATAGGCATAATTGTCATCTGTATGATCATAGGCACAATCCATACCATCTCCACCCATAACGGTTAAGAAACCATCTTCAAGTGATGTTGCAGAACCATTATCCTGATAACCATTCATAACCTTGTTTACATCAGTTTTTGCCTGTCCGATTTTATAAATTTGGGAGATAGCAAGCCCAGATGTTAGTTCGTCATAACTACTTCCGCCATCATCAGAAACATAAACTCCACCATCATTTCCAACATATAGTTTTCCGTCGGCAGGAGAAAACTCTAAAACATGCTGATCGGCATGCACAGCAGGTTTATTACATCCTCCATACCAATGTGAACTCATTATCCAGCTGGAACCTCCATTGATAGAATACCAAATGTTGACCCCACCGGAAAAAATTATATCAGCATTATTTGGGTCAGCAGCTAAATCAAGGTCATACCAACCCTGTCCGCCTGAACCTCCATTGCAATCCCATGCCATAATATTTGGAGAAGTTGATTTTAAAACAAAATTCAATCCGGCGTCATCAGAACGATAAATTCCAGCAAAGGCACTTCCGCTAACTGTATGAAAATAAACAACATCTGCATTAGCAGGACTTACAGCAATTACTCCACGTGAAGCTGATCCTATGCCTGATGTAATTTGAGTAAAAGATTCTCCACCATCTGCTGAGCGATAAAAATTACCACTGCCGGAGGCAAAAACTACATTTGGATCATCAGCCTTAAAAACAACTTCTTTGATATTTCCACTTTTTACCTGATACCAGTTTAATCCGGCATCAATCGTTTTATATAGACCACCATCGGTGGCAGCAAATATCATATTATTATCTATAGGATGCATCAAAAGACGTCCAACAGTTCTGTTTCCCATTCCTGTATTCCATTGAATCCATGTTTGTCCGGCATCGGTACTTTTAAATACTCCCATACCATTAGCATCTCCTGCATCACGGTCACCTGTTCCCATATAAATAATAGAGGTATTGGTATAATCAACTGCTATTGCAGAAACACCAAGTGTTGGCAGATTATCAGTAAAACTATTCCAGGTCACGCCGCCATCCTGACTAATCCAGAATCCTCCTGCAGGGGCTCCGGCATATATTATATCCGCATTGTTCGGATCAAACTCGAGAGCATTAACTCTTCCATTACCATTGGGCTGCCCGGTTCCTGAGTTACCAGGCTTTTCTATGGGTCCTAAATTTATCCAATCACCTTCAAAATCATTATCTCTGTTAGCGTATGATTCTTTAAACTTATTAAACTCCTCAAACACTTCAGAATTCATTCTTCTGGTACCATCGGCATTTAAACGGCTGTGCCAGTGGTATTCCCACCTTTTAAATGGCTTATATCCACAACCTTTGGTTATTTCTCTTCCATCCCAATATTTATTGAAGGCTTCAACAGTTTCATAAAAATTAGCAGTTGGATCCTGCATCATTTCTATCCAATAGGGATGTTCTGAATAATTTCTATCTGACGCTTGGGTCGATTGAGCACCTGACTGCAATACTCCTAAATATAATATTGCAATTAGTGCTAATAATAATGATTTCTTCATGCTTTAATAATTAGTTTCTATTGCTTGACAAACAATTATTTGTTGTGGTTGTTTGCTAAATATAATTTATATGACAGAAATTTTCAAACACCACTTATATTGCTGAATACTAAAGAATTAATTGTAAATATATTTTTATGGTATTTTCATAAACTTATGAGCCTGAAGAGAGACTTTCCATTTGGGATTTTCCATGATGTACTCAATAATCTCCTGCATCATTTTCTCTGCTTTACTCCATTCGGGTTGAAGGAATAAAAGACAATCTTCGTCAACTTCTTTGGCATTTTTTTCTGCCCACTTAAAGTCGTCAGCGGTTTCAATAATGACCTTTAACTCATTGGCACGCTTAAACATCGAAGGATGAGGAGGTTTGTTTTTCTTTGGAGAGATACAAATCCAGTCCCAGTGGCCATCTAAAATATTTGCTCCGGACGTTTCAACCATGGTTTTTATTCCTTGCGTCCTTAGTTGTGAACTTAGGTATTCCAATGGATAAAGGGAAGGTTCACCACCTGTAACAACAACAGTTTTACCTTTTGTTTTAACAGCATTTGCAATTACCGGATCAATGTCGACAGCAGGCCAGTTTTTTGGATTCCAGGATCGTTTGGTATCACACCATTTGCAACCCACATCGCATCCGCCTACGCGAATAAAATATGCTGCTGATCCCATGTTAAATCCTTCTCCCTGAATGGTATAAAACTCTTCCATTACTGGCAATTTCTTACCGCCTTCAAAAATTATATCGTTTTTATCGTACTTCACTATTGTTTAATAAATTTTTTCTCCAAAACCCCTTTACTATTGCTGACACGCAGATAATAAACTCCCGGTTTCAGATTTTTCGTTTTTATTTTAATCCTATATATATCTTCCTTCTTATCGATGGAATATTCTTTGGTTCGCAGCATCCTACCCATGCTATCATATACTGCTATGTTATAATCGGCCGGAGGCATATTTGTAAATACAACTTTGAGTTTTTTATTACTAACAGGATTTGGATAAATATTAAAATCAAAGTCTACCTTTCTTCCGGAAATAACTACTGAAGCCCCATTATCGATCCATTGTGTTGTTGTGAAATTATACATAGTAGTATTAAACAAGGGATTACTTTCGGAGCTTATAACTCCTTTTCCCTGGGCAGTATAGCAAATGCCTTCTGTTTGTGTAGCCGGGATATTAAGCATATCAATACGGCGTTTATTAGCGGAAAAAAAATCTTCACCTTCGAAGTCGAACATCAACCATAAAAAGGGAATCCAACTATTGTTTGTATATCCCACTAATATTAATTCATTTGTATTTTTGCTTAAATCGGCTCCTGTAATAAGTCCGGATGAGTTAAAAGTATATTTTAGTTGAGCAACATAATCTCCTTGATTTTTGGGAAGTTGATAAAGTTTACTTTTGTCGTCACCCCGATTTTTTGAAAACAGATAGATATAATTTTCTGTGGCTATCATTGCTTCACAATCAAAATTATTATCCTTGGCCTTTTCTATTTTTCCGGAATAATCTTCATAGGTAAAATTTATTTTCTTAGCATTTACCTCCAGATATTCATCGGAATAAATATCATCTTTCTCAACAATATAAATTGCAAGATTATCCCTGTTACCATTATTATTTCCGAAATCGCCTATGTAAATAAAATTGTCATCCTGAGCAATATCTTCCCAATCGATATTTGTGGCATTTTCTAACCTAACTTTTTGAACAACTTCACCTGTAACTGTATCTAGTTTGTAAATAATGTTTTCTCCGCCACTATCATTATGAGTCCAAAAACCACCATCCCATTGTATTAGCCCTGAAGTTTCGTTTATTTCATCGGGAAGTAAGTAGCGAAAATCAGGTTTATAAATTGTTGGATTATATGTACAACTTCCATCATTAATTGTGGCTTCCGAATTAAAGTTATTTGCCTGGGGATCGGTACATCCTGATATCTCCTGAGCATCCAGTTTAGTAAGTACTAGTAAAAACAGTATTAAATTCAGATATTTCATTGAATATATTTACAGTGTTTCACAGGAGTTTTTAATTCCTTTTATTGTGAGAATCCGATTTAAAACAGATTGATTATTTATCCCTTAGGATATATTTCGTGTTTCGATGCTTCGAAAGTATTTTTAAGAAGCATAGATATTGTCATGGGTCCAACGCCTCCCGGAACAGGAGTTATATGTGAGGCTTTATATTTTACCTCATCATAATCAACATCTCCCACTATACGATAACCTTTTTCATTATCAGCAGGAACTCTGTGAATTCCAACATCGATAACAACAGCGCCTTTTTTAACCATATCTGATTTTACAAATTGCGGCTGACCAATAGCACAAATTAAGATGTCGGCCGACTTGGTGAACTCTTCCATATTTTGAGTTCTGCTGTGGCATACTGTTACGGTTGAATTGCCGGGATTAGTTTTCTTCGACATTAAGATACTCATTGGGGAACCAACAATATTTGATCTTCCAAGGACAACACAATGTTTACCGGCAGTATCAATTTTATATCTGCTTAGCAGTTCCATAATTCCGGCAGGAGTTGCCGAAACATAGGCTTTCTGACCTATGGCCATTCTACCCACATTTACAGGATGGAAACCATCCACATCTTTTGAGGGGTCGATGCTTGAAATTACTTTATCAACATCAATATGTTCTGGCAAGGGAAGTTGAACAATAAATCCATCTACCTCATCATCTTTGTTAAGGAAATCGATGGTTTTAAGCAATTCTTCCTCGGTAGTATCTTCAGGAAGTTTATATGTTGATGAAGTCATACCAATAAGTTTTGCAGCCTTTTCTTTACTTGCCACATAAGTCTGACTTGCAGGATCTTCACCAACAATCACAGCAACCAGATGTGGCGCTTTTTCTTCTGCATCTATAATCTTGGCAATTTCTGCCTTTAATTCCTCTTTGATTTTTCTGGAAATTAATTTTCCATCTATGATTTTGGCTTCTTTCATTTTTTATTTTTTTAATTCCCCCGGTTTTAATTCCCCCGGGTTTAAACCCGGGGTAAAAATATATTTCTAATTCCCCGGATTGAAATCCAGGGCAAGATTATTATTTTCTTTTCATGGCATTCATCATATTTGCCATTTTTCTTCCACCGCCACCGGTCATCATTTTCATCATTTTGCTAGTTTCGGCAAACTGCTTTATCAACCTGTTAACTTCCTGAATATCTGTACCTGCACCTTGAGCAACACGCTTCCTTCTGGAACCATTTAAAAGTTTAGGATTCTCTCTCTCCTCAGGAGTCATCGATTGTATTATGGCCTCTATACCTTTAAATGCATCATCATCAATATCAACATCTTTAATGGCTTTGCTCATACCAGGAATCATTCCCATAAGGTCTTTCACATTACCCATCTTTTTAATCTGCTGAATTTGTTTCATGAAGTCGTTGAAGTTGAATTGGTTTTTTGCAATTTTCTTTTGCATTTTCCTGGCTTCCTCTTCATCGAACTGCTCCTGTGCTTTTTCCACAAGAGTAACAATATCACCCATTCCGAGTATCCTGTCGGCCATACGACTTGGATGGAAAAGGTCGAGAGCATCCATTTTCTCGCCAATACCAACAAACTTAATTGGTTTTTCAACCACCGATCTGATAGTTAATGCTGCTCCACCTCTGGTATCACCATCGAGTTTGGTAAGTACAACACCATCGAAATTCAATATATCGTTAAATGCTTTGGCAGTATTTACAGCATCCTGACCAGTCATGGCATCAACAACAAATAAAATCTCCTGAGGATTAACAGCCTTTTTGATATTAGAAATCTCTGCCATCATGTCCTCATCAATTGCCAAACGACCGGCGGTATCAATAATAACTATGTTCTTACCATATTCTTTGGCTCGCTTAATAGCATTTTTTGAAATTTCAATTGGGTTTTTATTTTCCTCTTCGGTATATACCTCAGCGCCAATCTGCTCACCTAATACCTTCAACTGATTAATTGCAGCAGGACGATAAACGTCGCCGGCAACAAGCATTACCTGTTGTCCTTTTTTACTTTTTAAGTAATTGGCAAGTTTAGCAGAGAAAGTAGTTTTTCCGGAACCTTGCAGACCTGCAATAAGAATAACAGCAGGATCGCCTTTGGTATTAATTCCTACCTGCTCACCACCCATTAGTTCTGCCAGTTCATCATGAACTATCTTCACCATTAAATCTCCAGGTTTGACAGCATTTAAAACTCCCTGACCAAGGGCTTGCTCTTTAACCTGAGCAGTAAAATCCTTGGCAATTTTATAACTTACGTCAGCCTCAATTAATGCCTTACGAATTTCCTTAATCGATTCGGCAACATTGATTTCCGTAATACTTCCGTGTCCTTTTAATATTTTAAATGACCTATCCAGTCTGTCGCTTAAACCTTCAAACATATTATCTGATTTTTTAGGCTGCAAAAGTATAAAAAAAAGGCTTATCGAATAAGCACTATTTTTAAGATAAAACTGCTGGTTATTTTATGATTAAAAGCAAATAATGCCGACAGCAAATTATTATTTCTTTTTCCATACTTTTACACCTTTAAAACTTTAAGCAAAAATGGATAGCAATCACATAAATAATTTATTTCTCAGAAGTGCTCTTACCGAAGAGAATCCGTTTATGACGAATGCTGATGTTTTGCAGTGGATAGAAGAGAGAAAGAAATCCGTTTTTGTAAATATTGAAAAGATAAAATTTTCTGATTTAAAGGAATGGAAATTAGACCATAATAAAGGTAATTTACATCATAAAAGTGGCAGATTCTTCTCCATTGAAGGTATAAAAGTCCAAACCAATACAGGTGAAGTTCAGCAGTGGTACCAGCCAATTATCAATCAGCCTGAAATTGGTTTATTGGGAATTATAACCAAAGAAATAGATGGTATTTTATATTTTCTTTTACAGGCTAAAATAGAACCAGGTAACTTAAATTTAGTTCAACTGGCACCAACACTTCAGGCTACAGAAAGTAATTTTAAGCAGGTTCACAAAGGTAGCAAACCTGAATTTTTGAATTACTTTATAAATCCCAAACAGGATTCAATAATGTTGAATCAGTTACAAAGTGAGCAGGGAGCAAGATTTTTAAAAAAAAGAAACCGAAATATAATTGTTTATACAGAAGATAATATAAAGGACCGCAAGGATTTTTTATGGCTCACATTGGGACAGATAAAGAAACTAATGAAGTTTAACAATGTGGTGAATATGGATACCAGAACAGTAATTTCCGGGATTCCTTATGGCAGATACAGCCCCGATCAACTTGCTCTTTTTGAAACTTATAATCTTAAAACCAACGAAAATACTTTTAGTTACGACTTACTTATTTCTTCACTCGACTACGACTCATCACTACATTCCTACGATGAAATAATAAGTTGGTTTACTACTTTAAAAGCAAAGCATGAATTAAAAGTGGAAAGAAAATCATTGTTTGATTTACAAGGATGGAAGATTAGTGATGAAGAAATTTACAATGAGAGAAATAAGTACTTTAAAGTGTTTGTTGCAAATATTAGTATTGAAAACCGGGAGGTAAAATCATGGCAACAGCCATTAATAAAGCCCATTGATGACGGAATTATAGCATTTGTCATAAAAAAGATAAATGGGATTATGCACCTTCTTGTGCAGGCAAAACTGGAATGTGGAAATTACGATATATTGGAGATGGCTCCTACAGTACAATGTATTACCGACAGTTATGATGTTTCGGAGGATTTACCATTTTTAAATTATGTTTTGAATGCTGAACCTGATCAAATTAAACTCGATACATTACAATCGGAAGAAGGCGGCAGGTTTTTCCAGGAGCAAAACAGAAATTTAATAATCCAGGCTGATGAGAATTTTCCGGAAGAAATACCAGAAAACTATATATGGATGACTATCAGTCAGTTAAATATGTTCTTAAAGTTTAATAATTATTTGAATATACAGTCGAGGAGTTTGTTGGCGGCTGTTGATTTTTTACAAGAATTTGAATTTATCTCAGGCGAATTATGACAATACCATTCAACAAACCATATATAACTTCAAAAGAAGAGAAGTACATTTTAGAAGCTTTGCACTCCGCAAGACATTCGGGCAATAATGCTTTTGGGAAAAGAGCCATAGAGTTTATGAAAAATAAATATGGTTTTAATGAAGTTTTTCTTACACCTTCCTGCACATCGGCAATGGAAATGGGAGCCTTATTGGCAAATATCAATCCCGGTGATGAGGTTATTTTACCTTCCTATACTTTCAGCTCGACGGTTAATGCGATAGTGATTTTCGGCGGCAAGCCTGTATTTTGTGAGATAGATCCTGA
>PKTA01000068.1 GCA_002869365.1 Marinilabiliales bacterium
GATATTAAAAGAAAATGTACCCGGAGAATTTCCATTTGCAGCAGGTGTATTTCCCTTTAAAAGGGAAGGCGAAGATCCCACACGTATGTTTGCAGGAGAAGGCGGACCGGAAAGAACCAACCGTCGCTTCCACTACGTTTCGAAAGGTATGCCTGCCAAACGTTTGTCAACGGCATTTGATTCAGTAACCTTATACGGAGAAGATCCCGACAGAAGACCGGATATTTATGGAAAGATTGGAAATGCAGGGGTTTCGATAGCGTGTTTGGATGATGCAAAGAAACTGTATTCCGGTTTCAATCTAGCCGATCCAAAAACATCTGTCTCAATGACAATTAATGGTCCCGCTCCTACCCTGGTGGGTTATTTCCTAAATGCGGCCATCGACCAGCAGTGCGAAATATACATAAAAGAAAACGGACTGGAAAAAGAAGTAGAAGCTATAATAGAAGGCATTTATAAAGAGAAAGGCACAAAAAGGCCAAGTTATCAGGGTAAACTCCCGGAAGGAAACAACGGACTGGGCTTATTTCTTTTAGGAGTAACCGGAGATATGGTTCTGCCAAAAGATATTTACGATAAAATTAAAGTAGATACCCTTTGTGCTGTGAGAGGTACTGTTCAGGCAGATATTTTAAAAGAAGATCAGGCACAAAATACCTGTATTTTCTCAACCGATTTCTCTCTGAAACTAATGGGTGATGTTCAGGAGTACTTCATAAAAAATAATGTAAGAAATTTTTACAGCGTATCCATTTCGGGCTACCACATTGCAGAGGCAGGAGCAAATCCAATAAGTCAGTTGGCATTCACTCTTTCCAATGGATTCACTTATGTGGAATACTATAAATCAAGAGGAATGGATGTTGACAAATATGCACCAAACCTTTCGTTTTTCTTCTCTAATGGAGAGGATGCTGAATATGCTGTAATAGGAAGAGTTGCACGCCTCATTTGGGCTAAAGCAATGAAATTAAAATATGGCGGAAACGAACGTTCTCAAAAACTTAAATATCATATTCAAACGTCAGGTCGTTCACTTCACGCTCAGGAGATTGATTTTAATGATATCAGAACTACCTTACAAGCACTATACGCAATCTACGATAATTGCAACTCGCTGCATACCAACGCTTATGATGAGGCCATAACAACTCCTACGGAGTCATCTGTACGACGTGCAATTGCCATTCAAATGATAATTAATCATGAGTTGGGACTTTCTAAAAATCAAAATCCTTTGCAGGGTTCATTTATAATTGAAGAATTGACAGATTTGGTTGAGGAAGCAATTTTAACGGAATTCGACAGAATTACTGAAAGAGGTGGTGTTTTAGGAGCCATGGAAACTATGTATCAGCGCAGCAAAATACAGGAAGAATCGCTTTATTATGAAAACTTAAAGCATTCTGGTAAACTACCGATTATAGGTGTAAATACTTTTTTGGGGAAAGATGGCTCGAAAACTGTAACCCCGGGTGAGATTATACGTGCAACCGAGAAGGAAAAAGAGTATCAGATTAATATGCTCGAACAACTTCAGAAAACATGGTCGGAAGAGACCGATGAACAGTTGAAAAAATTGCAGGAAGCCGCCAAGGTAAACGATAATGTTTTTGAAACTCTGATAGAAGCTTCAAAATATGCTTCAATAGGTCAAATTACCGGAGCATTGTTTGATGTGGGTGGACAGTACCGGAGGAATATGTGATTCATAATTATTATTACTGTTTTACTGTAAACCCATAGTTCGGCGCTCGTGAAAAAGTTAAAAAAAACACTAAAAGACATTTGAATATCGAATATCGATTAACGAATGTCGATTTTAGAAGTAAGCCTAGGTTACTTAATTCGATTTATTACAAGAATAATAATATTATGTAACCTCACTTCATCATTCGGCGTTCGTTGATCGGTGTTCGGTGTTCAAGAAATTGCACTACGATATACACACATTTTTCGAATAACGAATATCGATTAACGATTTTAGATTTTAGATTTTAGATTTTAGAAGTATGTTTAGGAACCTGAACTTAACTATGATTAAAGAATAATATTTGGAAACCCCAAAATCATTATTCGGTGTTCGTTAACATGTCCGTCCACCGACTGATCGGTGTTCAAATGAAATTTTTCAAAATAAAAAATATTATCTTTGAAAATTAATTATCAGTTAACTATATCCCAATGAAAAAATATAACCTAGAAGAAAGACTAATTACATTTTCTGTTTTGATAATTGAAATTGTAAATGAAATGCCAAATTCAAAAGCGGGTAAGACGATGTCTGGTCAGATAATTCGTTCTGGAACTTCAGTAGCACTGAATTATGGAGAAGCACAAAGCGGAGAATCGAAAAAAGACTTTATTCATAAAATGAAACTTGTTCTCAAAGAACTTCGAGAAACGTTTGTTGCACTAAAGATCATCCATAAAGCAAAACTATTTCTTAGTGAAGATAAAATTATAGAAGCAAAAAAGGAAAACAATGAATTAATATCAATTTTTGTTAAAAGTATTGAAACAGCAAATAAAAACAAATGATTATTTTGAGTGTAGAATTATTTCAGGACAAGACACCCGCTTCATCATTCGGCGTTCGTTGTTAGGTGCTCAAGAAATTGTACTACGATTTACAAAACGCTATTAGAATATTGAATATCGATTAACGAATGTCGATTTCAGAAGTGTATTTAGGAACCTGAATTTCTATAAGATTAAAGAATAATATATGGAAACCCCACTTCATCATTCAGCATTCGTTGATCGGTGTTCGGTGCTCAAGAAAATACTCTACGATTAACAATACGCTTTTCGAATATCGAACATCGATTAACGATTTTTGATTTCAGAAGTAAGTCTAAGTTACTTAATGCGATTTATTTAAAAATAATAGTTCTATGAAACCTCACTTCATTATTTGGCGTTCGTTAATCATTCAGGAGACTGAAACGTCGGTGTTCGGTGTTCAAGAACTTATTCTACGAATTACAAAAGGCACTTAGAATATCAGTCAGATATAATACTACTTACACAATATAGATTCCGTTTTCCTATCATCTGCATGTTTAAATCATTAAACACTCAAAATTCACAATTTTCTTTTCTTATGTAATGCATTTTAATTACTTTTATTTTTTCAAAAAATCTTAAAAAATGGTTGCAAAAAATATACTCATTATTTATCCTGAAACTCACAAAACCCGCATTGCTGTTTATTTAAACACCGAACCTATTTTTTTAAAAACCATACGGCATAGCGAAGAAGAACTTGCGGAGTTTGCAGATATCACTGCACAAAAAGAGTTAAGAAAAAAGTTGGTTATAGAGGAGTTGGAAAAAAACCACTATTTCATCGATAAATTTGATATAGTTATGGGCAGAAGCGGCATGGTAAAACCTGTTTCTCAAGGTGTATATCGTATTAATGATCAGATGATAAAGGATTTGGAAAATGCGCTTATGGGTTCCCATGCCACCAACTTAGGAGGACAGATAGCCTACGATATTGCTCAGCAAATAGGCAAGGAAGCATATATGGCGAACCCGGTTGTTGTTGATGAATTATCGGATATAGCAAGAATTACCGGCCATCCTAAATTTGTAAGAAAATCGGTTTTTCATGCCTTAAACCATAAACATGTTGCAAATAAATATGCTAAGCAGATAAACAAAAAATACGAAGATTTAAATTTGATTGTTTGCCATATTGGAAGTGGTGGAGTTTCAATTGGTGCTCACCAAAAAGGATTTGTAGTTGATGTAAATCAGGCCTTCGATGGCGGAGGACCTTTTTCAATTACCCGCTCCGGAACTTTACCCGTTGGACAATTGGTAACTATGTGTTTTAGTGGAGAATACAGCAAAGAAGAAATAGTTGAAATGATCACCAAAAAAGGTGGTTATTCTGCATATTTGGGAACCGACAATATTGAAAAAATTAACCGTATGCTTGCCGAAGGCGATGAGTTGGCAAAACTTATTTCCACTGCATTATCATATCAGGTTTCCAAGGAAATTGCCTCACATGTTGCATCTCTGGAAGGCCAGGTAGATGCAATAATTTTAACCGGGATTATCTTCGACAGTGAGCAATTCCTGGAAAATGTAAAGAAAAGAGTAAGCAGCATAGCTCCTATTGCTCTTTATCCTTCAGTTAACGATTTTGAGGCCCTAGCACAATTTGCAAATCTTGTATTGAGTGGAGAAATAGAGGTTAAGGAGTATTAAATATTCCATTATTCTTTTTTAGTCTATCAAATATTTGTGCTTAATTTTTAGATTAATCCCCAGAAAGTTGATTTGAGCAATAAAATCAAACTGTAATGGATCTTGGACTACTCTGTCTATAAACGTCCGGCTTTTTTGCTTCTTAATGAATTTCTCTATTTTCATTGCATCGCCTCTACTTTTTCCAACTTCAATTTTTTTTACCAAAATCCATGGTTGATGTTTAGAAGTATATGAACTTCCAAGAGGATCATTATGCTGTTCAAACCTTTTATCTACATCATACGTTTGTCCAACATAATAAATGTCAGATGTTTTTGAGTATAATATGTAAACGTAATAGGTCATGATTAAAACAAAAAAAGGCCAACCAGTATGAATTTGGTTGACCTTCGTTGGCTCCTCCTCTTCCCGATAGCCATCGGGATGAACCTAGGAAGGATATTTATATTTCTCTAAAAGTTTAATTGAAATATCCGGATATTTTCGAATGTTTTTTAAATAAACTTTACTTTTCATTCTCTTTATATGTCTCTCTACTTTTTGTGCTTGACCCTTGGAGGAGCATTCTATGCTGAAAAAAAGTTCCCAATCTTTGGTTTTAGCAGTAAATTTATTATTACCATAGTATTCATTTAAATGCCTTCCTAATCTTTCCAATGGCTCCAATGAAGTTGACCCTATGTAAAACTTATCAAGTTTTGGACTGTATAGAATGTAACAATAAAACATAAAAGTGGGTTTATAAAAAAAGGCCACCCTTGCTATGGTTGACCTTCGTTGGCTCCTCCTCTAGGACTTGAACCTAGGACACCCTGATTAACAGTCAGGTGCTCTAACCAACTGAGCTAAGGAGGAATGTTTCCTTAAAAACAGGGCGCAAAAATAAACATTATTTTTACTATACAATACTATTTGCGAATTTTTTTTCACTTTTTTAGAATATTTTTTTTTGTTTAAAGCTATTCACAATTTGTGAAAAACTCATTCTAAAAAATCTGCTGAAGTTGTTGCTATTATTATACTTTTACTAATTAAACATAATCAATAACCATTGATGCATCTGCAACAGCAAATAAAGTCGGTTTACTTTTTTTTAATAGTTTGGCTGTTTTTGCCCTATTTGGCATTTACTCAGCAGAATATCAATGACATAAAAGTTACTGTTACCTTTGAATCAGCGCCTACTTTCGATACTGTTTATAAGGCACCATTAAAATATAATAAAGATTTTGCCTTTAGCATGCAGATTGACGATGGCCATGAAAGTATATATACTGTTGGCTTTCCTATTTTTGAAGGTGGAGATATTTCAGGAGAAAATTATCCAGGATTTACTTATACTGATGGATGCGGAAATGATATTCAATTTAAAATTAGTACAGCTCAATTTTCTTTTAATGGTAACGATGAAAATGGCATTGACACTCACATACCTGGTTCAGAATTTGGACAAGTTACCTGGCCTCAAATGGATACACTGTATAAAGCAGGGTGGGGCATATATAATCATGGTGTTAATGGTAATGCTAGTTCTGATGTGGAATTTATGAATTATAGTTTAAAACGAAACAAAAGTTATACCAGGAGAAATCTTATTAATTCTACGGACGGAGGAGTGCTAACAAGAGTTCATGTAAACCCAAATGGATCAATCCCTTGGTCACAGGCTGCATTCGATTTAGGTTATGAGGCTGCAATAAATCAGAATGGTTCTTCTTCATTTATTGGAGATAATGGAGGTGACGTTAATTCCTCAAGCGTTGATTGGTCGCAGCCACAAAACTTATTCCGGCGTCATAATAAGGATGTTAATGTGCAAAATTATGTTGGTGCTTTGGCAGATTCTAGTGCGAATGGTGCAAATTATTGGGGTATAATATTTACACATTCTATTGGTGGAGAATATCCAATAGAAGACTTTAATAGCGACTTTACCAATATCGAAAGTCAGTTTGGCAGCTCTGGACTGGACAATATCTTAATGTCAACCGATGAAGAAATACTTGACTATTTGATTATTAGTGAGGCCATAAATGTTAATACTGTTATTGATGGAAATAAGTTGGAAATTTCTTTTGATGGGGATATACCAAATGATTTAAGGTTTTATGCTACTACTTTAATAATTAATTCTGATCAAAATATTTCAAACATTGTCGTTACTGGAACAGACTCTGTAACGCATTCTGCTTTTGGAAGTAGTGAAGGAATTATCAATCTTTTTTGGGATGGAAAAGTAATTATTCCCGCTGAGGTGCTTGCCGATTCTATGACTACAATTGCTGTTAATACCCAAAGTCAAAGAGATGCCTGGGTAGCCATGGATTATGTTTATTCAATGCAGAGTGGACTCCATAAGGATTCACTTAGAAGTGTTTTATGTAGTATATCGAATAACACTTATGATGAGGATTTTTGTAATTTAACTATTGAGTTGGGCGCAGATACTGCTATTTGCTCAAATAATTGCGTAAATATTTATGCTCCTGATGGGTACAATACTTATACATGGATGGTAGCTGATACTGTTTTTTCTACAGAACAGAACTTATTTGTTTGTCCTACTGAAACTACTGAATATGTACTGGAGGCAGTAAGTAACTTTGGAGTTTCAACAGGTGCTATGGTAGTAATTGTAAATGATATACCAAAAATAGTTTCGTCCTCAGATTCAATTATTACACACATTCCGGGTATTGATGACACCCTTTGGGTTAGTACTCAGGATTCAACTCTAGCATACTTGTGGAACAATGAGAGTGCCGACTCTTCTATAATAGTAGATCCTGAGTATACAACCGAATATTATGTAGATGTTATTAGTGATTCAGGCTGTAGTACCCGCCAGGTTTTTAATGTGAACGTTGCTAGCACCTTCGATTTTACTTTCAATTCGGTGTGCTATGGAGATAGTACGCATTTGGTAAATACGTCAACCTATCCCGATTCTGTTATTAGAGTTACATGGGACCTGAATAGCGATGGAGTGTTTGATGATGATGTAGGGGATACCATAATTTACAAATTTCCAGAAGCCGGAAACCATCTCGTAGGTATGAAATCGGTTCTTTATCCGGCTGGTATCGACGTGACTTATCATGTAGTTGCTGTTGGAGACAATCCAATACCAAACTTTGAGGTAAACAATGTTTGTATACCTTCAAATACTAAGTTCAATGATATATCAACTGTTATTGTTGGTGAACTCATTAATTGGTATTGGGATTTTGGAGATGGCGCAACTGATGTTTCTAAATCTGTAGAGCACTCATATAGTGATCCCGATCAATATGACGTGAAACTTATTGTAAAATCAAGCATTGGCTGTGAAGATAGTATAATTAAACAAATTGAAATTGCTGAGCCAGTTAATTTTGTAATGCTCGACTCAGAAGGTAATACCCTTTATCAAAATGAAACTAGTTATATAACTCTAGGAGATAGTCTTTATGTTACCATAGAAAACCCAAATTCTTATGACTCTATTATTTGGGATAATGAAATAAAAAATTCAGTGTATTATGTTGTTAATGAAGGTAGTTACAGCGTTGATGTTTATACCGGCCCTTGTGGATTATCAAAAGAAAGAATATTAGCATATTCAGGAGGAGGCTCTAATACAAATGAAGTAATGAGTTTGTTTACGCCAAATGGAGATGGCTATAACGATAATTGGGTTGTTAACGATCCGAATATTACTGCTCCATTTAAAGTTAGTATTTACAACAGATATGGAAACTTGGTTTATGAGTCTGGTGACTATCAGAATGATTGGCATGGCACATATAATAACACAAGTTTACCTCAGGCAACATATTATTACGTGATTGAAGATGCTTTAGGTGTAATTTTTAAAGGACCAATAACAATTTTAAGATAGTGAAAGGATTGCTGAAATATTGTTTGATATTTGTGATGTTGGCAAATCTACCGGCATTAGCTCAGCAATTTCCTTTGAGTTCACAATATGTTATAAATCCATATGGTTTAACACCTGTATTGGCTGGTTCAACAGGTTTCCCTGAAGTATTTTTGGGATATCGAAAAGATATGGCTGGTATAAGTGGAGCACCAAGAACCATAGGTGTTAATGGAGCCGGAAATATTATGGGAGATAATATGTGGATAGGAGGTGAAATATACTCCGACAAAACCGATATTCTTTCTCTTTTTAAGGCACAACTGAGTTATACTTATAAACTGCAAGTGCAAAATGAACAATTTTTGTCATTCGGAGTATGGGGAGCTTTTTTTCAAAATACTGTAAATGTTGATAATGCAATTGGTATCGACCCAAGCGATCCCTTAATCAATGGCGCATCAAAACTTAATACTTCGGCTTTTAATGCCGGTTTTGGATTAAATTATAATTGGAGGGATTTGAATTTTGGAGTTTCTTTCCCTACCCTTTTTTCCAATAAAGAAGAATATGCTTTAAATCCCGGATTTTATCTTCGCATGCAGAGGGAGATACTGATATATGGCTCCAATCTTTTTCAATTACATAACGATTGGAAACTCCAATCTTATGTTGTTTATCGTAAGATGAATTACGAACCTGCAAGTTTCGACATTTCACTTTTGGCAATATATATTGACAGATTCTGGCTTGGCACACTTTATAGAAATAGTGGTGCAATTTCTGTAAATTTGGGAGGGCTAATTTATAAAGGCTTTACCTTTAATTATTCATATGACATTGGTGTGGGTGGAATTAACAGTAAAACAGGTGGAGCTCATGAAATAAGTTTAGGTTATCGTTTTAATTTTAGCGGCACAAATTATTTCGATAAAAAATCTTCAGGAAAGAAATATGGTAAGTCGAAACGATCACGTGATTTACCATTCCCGAAGGTTCAGGAATATGATTTTAATAGAAGATAGAATGAAAGTTACAAATAGATATATAAAACTGTTCACACTGCTATTTATAGTGGTAGTGCTTCCATATTTTGCTGTAACACAAACTAATATGACTGTTATTGTTACCTTTGATCAGCCTCCAACAACGGCATCTGTAATAAAAGCGCCTTTAAAATACAATAAAGATTTTGCACTTAGTATGCAGATTGATGACGGTCACGAAAGCATATATACTATTGCGTATCCCTTTTTTATGGGAGGTTTGTTTGGCGGTCAGACCTATCCTGGACTTTCCTATACTGATGGTTGTGGTAATGATATTCATTTTAAAATGAGTACTGCACAGTATTCTTTTAATTCCGACGATGAAAATGGCAGTGATACTCATATGCCTGGTTTAGAAAATGGGCAAATTACATGGCCTCAAATGGATACTCTTTATAAGGCAGGTTGGGGTATCTATAATCATGGCGTTAATGGTAATGCTAGTTCTGATGTGGAATTTATGAATTATAGTTTAAAGCGAAATAAAAGTTATACCAGACGAAATCTTTTTAATACTACCGATGGGGGAGTTCTAACAAGAGTACATGTAAACCCAAATGGATCAATACCATGGTCACAGGCTGCATTCGATTTGGGTTACGAAGCTGCACTAAATACAGATTATTTATCTTCATTTATGGGAAATAATGGAGGCAATGTAAACTCATTTTCTGTAGATTGGTCTCTTCCACAAAACTTATACAGACTTCATAACAATGATATTAATATTCAAAATTATGTTGCTGGTTTAGCCGATTCCAGTGTTAATGGAGCAAATTACTGGGGAGTAATGTTTACACACTCTATTGGTGGAGAATACCCAACAACATCATTCGTAACCGATTTTAATTCAATAGAATCTCTATATGGTAGTCAAGGACAGGATAATATCTTAATGGCAACAGATGAGGAAATTATAAACTACTTGATAGTTCGTGATACATTGGATCTTACTTATAATGTTTTAGGTAATAACCTATTTATTCTAATAACTGGCAATACACCTGACGACTTAAGATTTTATGCGCTGAGTTTAGTTATAAATTCTGATCAGAATATATCTAATATTTCAGTATCAGGTGCTGATTCTGTTAATCATACTCCTTATGGAACCAATCAAGGTTTGATTAATTTATTTTGGGATGGAGAAACTATAATTCCAGGGGAAGTGCTGGCAGACTCAATGACCACTATTGCTGTGGATACACAAACCCAGAGAGATGGATGGATTGCTATGGATTATGTTGCTACTCTGGAAAATGGAAATCATAAAGATTCCTTAAAAAGCGTTTTATGTGGAATACCAGGAAATACTTATGACCCAGGTTTTTGCGATTTTATAATTGATTTAGGTCCTGACACCTCAATTTGTGCTTACGATTGTGATAGTATTTATGCCCCAGATGGGTTTAATAATTATACATGGATGGTGGCGGATACGATTTTTGATACTATTCAAAATATTTATGTATGTCCTTTGGATACTACCCAATATATCTTATTGGCAGAGAACGATTATGGTATTGGAACCGACACAATTGTTTATAATGTTATTCCAGCTCCATTAGTGGATTTAGGTAATGATACCACTATTTGTCAAATGGATAGTATTACCTTATATGGACCAGATTCAACAGGTCTTGATTATACTTTTGAATGGTTCGTGGCCGATACTTTATTTGATACAACTCAGAACATTACCGTTAGCCCTGTTGACACTACTCAATATTTATTAAATGTTATTAATGAATTTGGATGTAGTTCTATGGATAGTGTTTTGTTAAATATGCTTCCTTCTCCTACAGGCTCAATTATTCCTGAAGGTACAACCTATTCTTGCTTGGGCGATTCTATTACTTTTATTGTTGAGGGTGAAGGAATTA
>PKTA01000132.1 GCA_002869365.1 Marinilabiliales bacterium
ACTCCCGATCCCATTAGTTTAAATAGCCTTATTCACGATATGGTAGAGGCCGGATGCGAGTACGCGTTTATGGAAGTTAGTTCGCACGCAATACATCAGAACAGAATCGCCGGATTGGAGTTTAAAGTGGCTGTGTTCAGCAATATAACTCATGATCATCTCGACTATCATAAAACTTTTAAGGAATATATCACTGCAAAAAAGAAATTTTTCGATGATTTGGAATCAAATGCCTATGCATTAGTTAATCTGGATGATAAAAATGCAGGAATAATGATTCAAAACACTGTTGCCAGAACAAGAACTTATGCCCTGAAGTCGATGGCAGATTTTAAAGCAAAAGTTATTGAAAATCATTTCGATGGCATGCTTATGGACGTTGATGGGATTCAGTTTTATTCATTATTATCCGGTGATTTTAACGCTTATAACATACTGGCAGTTTATTCCACAGCAAAATTACTTGGCTTTTCTGCCACTGAAATACTTGAGAAACTTTCCAGCCTCTCTGGTGCTGAAGGAAGATTTCAAATAATAAGATCAGAAAAGAAAAAGGCCTTTGCTGTTGTTGATTATGCCCATACTCCCGACGCTTTACTCAATGTTTTAAAAACTATAAACGGACTGCGAACCAGAAATGAAAAGCTTATTTGCGTAGTTGGTGCCGGCGGAGATCGCGACAAAAGTAAGCGTCCTGAAATGGCTGAAATAGCAAGCAGATTATCCGACATGCTTATCCTCACTTCCGACAATCCAAGAACTGAAGATCCGGAAGAAATACTTAAGGATATGATGATGGGTGTTGACCCTGCTAAGAAATCGAAGACTTTGGTCATCAGCAACAGAATGGAAGCCATTAAAACTGCTGTGAATTTTGCCCAGCTGGGAGACATAGTCCTTGTGGCAGGAAAAGGACATGAGAAATACCAGGAAATCAATGGGGTAAAACATCCCTTCGATGATAAAAAAATATTGGAAGAATTATTTGAACTAGACTGATATGCTGTATTATTTATTTAAATATCTGAACGAGGCTTACCAATTACCGGGTGCAGGGGTATTCGAATATATATCCTTTAGAGCTGCAATGGCAGTGATAACATCGCTAATTATCAGCCTGTTATTTGGTAATAGATGGATAAACTATCTGAACAGAAAACAGGTTGGAGAAACTATTCGCGATTTAGGTTTGGAAGGTCAATTAGAAAAACAAGGTACCCCAACAATGGGAGGACTTATTATCCTTGCCTCCATTTTGGTTCCGGCCTTGCTTTTCGCAAAGTTGGATAATATCTATATCATATTGATGCTGTTTACAACAGTTTGGCTGGGTGCACTTGGGTTTCTTGATGATTATATAAAAGTATTTAAAAAGAATAAAGAAGGCTTAAAAGGAAAATATAAAATTGCCGGTCAGGTTGTACTTGGACTTATAGTTGGATCTGTTATGTTTTTCAATTCGGGAATTGTAACCCGCGAAAAAGGAAAAGTTGTTGAACAAACTGTTGTAAGTAAAACTATTGAGCAGCCAGCCACAAATAATTTTAATGTAGCAAAGAAACACTCTGTTAAAACAACCATTCCTTTCTTTAAAAATAACGAATTCGACTATGCCGTTTTACTTAAATGGATGGGTGATGGATATGAAAAATGGGCGTTTCTGATTTTCATACCTATAGTAATAATTATTATTACTGGTGTTTCAAATGGAGCGAACCTAACTGATGGTATGGATGGTTTAGCTACCGGAACGTCTGCAATAATAGGTGTGACCTTGGGTATATTAGCCTGGGTTTCAGGTAACTATATTTTTGCAGACTATCTCAATATAATGTATTTGCCAAATGTAGGAGAACTTACAATTTTTATAGCAGCATTTGTGGGAGCTACTGTTGGTTTCCTTTGGTTTAATACATATCCTGCTCAGGTTTTTATGGGTGATACAGGAAGTTTATCACTGGGAGGAATAATAGCCGTTTTCGCAATTATAATCAGGAAAGAATTACTAATACCTATTCTTTGTGGAATTTTTCTCATAGAGAGTCTATCTGTTATACTTCAAGTTTCATGGTTTAAATATACACGTAAAAAATATGGTGCAGGTAAACGAATATTCCTGATGTCGCCACTTCATCATCATTACCAAAAGAAAGGATATCCGGAACCAAAAATAGTATTAAGGTTCTTCATAGTGGGCATTGCTCTGGCATTAATGACAATTCTAACACTTAAAGTAAGATAGATGTATGTGTAATGGAAAAAAAGAAAAACATAGTCGTTTTGGGCGGAGGAGAAAGCGGAGTAGGTGCCGCGGTTCTTGCCAAAAAAAAGGGATTTAATGTTTTTCTAACTGATAAAGGAAAAATAAAAGATAAATATAAAAGAGTTCTTAAACATTTTGAAATTGATTTCGAAGAGCAAAAGCATAGCCTTCAAATAGTAAATGCTGCCGATGAAATTATTATTTCTCCGGGCATACCCAGAGAAATAAAAATGGTAAAAAATTTATTGGAAAAAGGGGTTTCTGTAATATCTGAAATTGAATTTGCAAAAAGATTTACCAAAGCAAAAATCATTGCTATTACAGGTAGTAACGGAAAAACAACGACCACTCTTTTAACGCACCATATCCTGAAAAAGGCAGGATTAAATGTTGGTTTGGGGGGTAATGTTGGTTTTAGTTTCGCAATGCAGGTGGCTCAGAATAATTACGATTATTACGTTCTGGAGTTGAGTAGTTTTCAACTGGATAGTATGTTCAGTTTTAAAGCCGACATAGCCATTCTTCTAAATATTACACCCGATCATCTCGATAGATACGAATACAAATTTGAAAATTATGCCAAATCAAAATTTAGAATAGTTCGAAATCAAACAAAGAATGATGCTTTCATTTATAATGCTGATGATAAAACCGTTGGCAAAATGATGAAGAGCCAGAATATTAAATCGAAACTCATTCCTATTAGTCTCATGGATATGAACTATGAGGAAGGAGCATTTTTAAAAGGAAATAGTATAAACATAAATAGCAATAAATACCAACTTAAAATGACATTGGAACAATTAGCACTTCAGGGACGTCACAATACCTACAACTCAATGGCGGCAGGTGTGGCAGCAAAACTTCTCGATATTAGAAACGAGACGGTTAAACAAAGCATGTCCGATTTTCAAAACATTGCCCATCGATTGGAATATGTTTCAAGCGTACATGGGATAACTTTTATCAATGATTCAAAAGCAACCAACGTAAACTCTACCTGGTATGCTTTGGAACATTATGACAGAAAGATAATATGGATTGCAGGTGGTGTTGATAAAGGCAACGACTATGAGTTGTTAAAACCTCTTGTAAAGCAAAAAGTTAAGGCAATTGTTTGTCTCGGACTTGATAACTCTAAGATTCATAGAGAGTTTGGGGATAGTGTTGATTTGATAATTGATACTGAATCAGCCGAAGAGGCTGTAGCAAATGCCTATCAGTTGGCAAAAAAGGGTGAAATAGTTTTGCTATCCCCTGCCTGTGCCAGTTTTGATTTGTTCGACAGTTTTGAAGATAGGGGAGATCAATTTAAGGAAGCAGTAAACAAATTATAAAATGGCAAGAGTGCTGAAAAATATAAAAGGTGATAAAGTAATCTGGACGGTTGTATTCCTGCTAACGATAATTTCGTTTCTGGCAGTATATAGTTCAACCGGAACTTTGGCATGGAAGTATAAAGGCGGTAATACCGAGTATTATATGCTAAAACATGCCATAATTTTATTTCTGGGTTTATTGCTAATGTACTTTGCTCACCTATTAAAGTATACTTACTATTCTCGTATTTTTCAAATTGCGCTCTATGTTGCTGTACCACTTTTATTGATAACTCTGATATTTGGATTGAATTTAAATGAAGCCAAGCGTGTTTTGCAACTTCCTTTTAACCTTACATTCCAAACCTCCGACCTGGCAAAAATTACTCTAATTATTTATCTGGCCAGAATTTTAACTAAAAAGCAAGAGCAAATAAAAGACTTTAAAGAGGCTTTCGTCCCTTTGATGATACCGGTACTGATAGTCTGTGGATTGATATTTCCTGCTAACTTTTCAACCGCTGCACTTCTGTTCACTACCAGTATGGTTCTTATTTTTATTGGAAGAGTTAAGTTAACCTACTTCTTCGGAATGATTGGAATTGGTTTGGCAGCATTAATAATTGCCCTTACAATTTTGTACTATATGCCTGTTGAGAAACAGGGGCGTTTGGGTACCTGGAAGAGTAGAATGGAAACATTTATCAATGGTGGAGAATCTGCTGATACTTACCAGGTTGATCAGGCAAAAATTGCCATAGCCAGTGGTTATCCTTTCGGAAAGGGGCCTGGTAATAGCACTCAACGAAATTTTCTGCCACATCCTTATTCCGACTTTATTTTCGCAATTATTGTGGAAGAATATGGCCTTGCTGGAGGATTTATAATAGTACTTTTATATTTGATTTTATTCTATAGAGCAGTGAGAATTGTAACTAAGGCGCCCGGAACATTTGGGTCGTTTCTGACTATCGGAGTGAGTTTTAGCCTGGTTTTTCAGGCTATGATAAATATGGGAGTTGCAGTGAATATCCTGCCAGTTACCGGACAACCTTTGCCTCTTGTAAGTATGGGAGGTACTTCTGTATGGTTTACCAGCCTTGCCATTGGAATTATTTTAAGCGTAAGCAAAGATTTGGAAAACAATTCAGCACTGGAATTAGTTAATACAGAGGAAGATGAGTAAAAGAAAACTAAAAATATTGCTAAGTGGTGGTGGTACTGGAGGACATATATTTCCTGCTGTAGCTATTGCCGATGGCTTGAAGGAAAAGTTTGCTGATGCTGAATTTCTTTTTGTTGGTGCCAAAGGAAGAATGGAAATGGAAAAAGTACCACAGTCAGGATATAAAATTGTTGGCCTTTGGATAAGTGGTATACAGAGGAAGTTAGATATCAGAAACATTTCTTTTCCCTTTAAATTAATCAGTAGTTTGTGGAAGGCCTTAGGAATAATTAGAAATTTTAAACCAGATGTAGCGATAGGAACCGGTGGTTATGCTTCCGGTCCACTATTGTATATGGCCGCAAGGAAAAAAGTTCCAACATTAATTTTAGAGCAAAATTCTTATCCCGGAATCACTAATAAACTTTTGGCTAAAAAAGTAAATACTATTTGCGTTGCTACACCAGGGATGGAAAAGTATTTTGATAAAGAGAAATTAGTTATTACAGGAAGTCCCATAAGAGATAGAATTACAAACTCAAAAATAACTCGTAAAGAGGCTTGTGAGTTTTTTAATCTGGATACTGAAAAATCAATTATGTTGATTATTGGCGGATCGCAGGGAGCACGCGGTATTAATCTGGCTGTTGCCGCTAACATAAAACAACTATGTGATAATGGAATTCAAATATTATGGCAAACCGGAATTAATTATTTTGAAGAAGCCTTGGAATTAGTTAAGTCTAATGGCCTGGAAGATAGCGTGTTTGTACATAAATTTATTATGGAAATGGAAATGGCTTATGCAGCCTGCGACTTCATTGTTTCAAGATCAGGTGCTATTGCTTTAGCAGAAATTGTGCAAGTCGAAAAAGCCTGCATCTTTATTCCATTGCCAAGTGCTGCGGAAGATCATCAAACTAAAAATGCTCTCACTTTGGTTAATGGAAATGCAGCATTATTGTTAAAAGAAAAAGAGGCTGTTGATAGTCTTTTTACCATGGTAAATGATGTTATGCTTGATAAAAACAAAAAACAGAACTTAATAAGTAATATTAGAAAATTTAAAACAACTAATGCTACTCAAAATATTGTAGATGAGGTTATTAAATTAATAGGTTGATGAAATTAAAAGAGGTTAAAAAAATGTATTTTCTTGGTTTGGGCGGCATAGGTATGAGCGCTTTGTCGAGATATTGTTCAACATTGGGCATTGAAATACATGGCTATGACCTCACTCCAACTAAACTTACAAATCGATTAGCAGATGAAGGAATGCAAATTCATTATGAGGATAATGTAAGTTTAATTCCTGACGATTTGGATTTGGTAATTTATACACCGGCTATTCCAAAAACAAATAAGGAATTTCAGTATTTTCAAAATTCTAATATTGAAATGTTAAAGCGTTCTCAACTGTTGGGGCTCCTTTCGGAGGAATTCTTTACAATTGCTGTGGCAGGAACTCATGGCAAAACATCCATAAGTTCAATTATTGCACATATTTTATATCAGGCAAATGTTAATGTTTCAGCAATTATTGGTGGGATAATGAATAATTATGGTACTAATGCCATTATTAATGGAAAAACAGAATACTTAGTTGTAGAAGCAGATGAATTCGATAGATCATTTCATTATCTGCATCCGGATATGTCTGTAATATCTTCTGTAGATAACGACCATTTAGACATCTATTCTGATAATGCATCCTTGTTAAATGCCTTTGAAATATTTGCCTCAAAAACCAATGAAAATGGCTTGTTGATTAAGTGCGATAAACTTGATAGTTTTGCAAAAAATTCAGGCAATTGTTTGAGTTATGGTTTTGGCAAGAATGCCGATGTAAAGGCTGAAAATGTACATATAGATGCGGGTAAGTTTGTCTTTGACCTCCATTATAAGGATGTTCTTATAAACGACATACACATGCAAATTCCGGGAAGGCATTATATCGAGAATGCTCTTGCTGCTGCCTCGGTTGCATTAAAGTTAGATCTTTCTGTTAAAGAGATCAAAGCAGGACTGGAAACTTTTAGCGGTGTAGAAAGGCGTTTCGAGTATAAAATCAATACTGATAAAATTGTTTTTATTGATGATTATGCCCATCACCCACAGGAAATTGAATCGACGCTGGATGCTGTAAAAGAACTTTATCCGCTTAAGAAAATGCTTGTGGTTTTTCAGCCTCATCTATTCTCCAGAACGGCCGATTTTGCTGATGGATTTGCTCAGTCTTTAGAAAGGGCTGACGAGATTATTTTATTGGATATTTATCCCGCAAGGGAATTGCCCCGACCAGGAGTAGATTCCAATTTAATACTCGGAAAAATTAAAAATAAAAATAAACGACTTCTCTCTAAAGAGGAGTTAAAAAAATATGTGAAAGAAGAAAATATCGAATTATTAGTAAGCCTTGGCGCCGGCGACATTGGTGCCATGGTAAACGATTTAAAGGAAATTTTAGAATAAATGATTAAAACCATTAAAATAACATCGCTCATAGTTTATGTTCTTGCTTTGGCAGGCCTGTTTGGCTATGTCATTATCAAGGGAGGTGAAACTCTGGTTTCCACTACTAAACTTGAAATATATCGCGATACCGATAATGGTTTCTTAAATAAAGATTCGATACTTGCGAAATTAAATTCAGTGCAGAAGACTGATTCAATTGAGGTTAATGCTCTGAAAATAAGAAATATGGAAAGAGAATTACTGAAAAATCCATATGTTAAAAATGCAGATGTTTTTACCGGAATTAATGGTGAAATGATAGTTAATGTACGTGAGGAAAAACCACTGCTGAGGATATTTAATAAGGATTCTAAAGGATATTATATTACAAAAGAAGGTGATATTTTGCCTTTGAGTAATGAATATACCGCAAGAGTTTTTGTAGTAAATGGCTACATAAATATCCCTTCCGTAAATGGTTTCAGTAATATAAATGATACCATTTATGCCAGAACTCAGTTGCAGGGAATATTGAAACTGGCCAAATTATTAAGTGAAAATGAATTTCTAAATGCTCAGATAAATCAGATTTATTTAAATAGTAAAAATGAATTTGAATTAATTGCGGAAGTAGGAAAATGTACTGTCATTCTGGGCAATTTAAATAATATAGATGTCAAACTGAGGAATTTACAAGCCTTTTATAAACAGGCTTTGCTTGTGGAAGGGCTTGATAAATACAAATCTATTAATTTGAAGTTTGACGGACAAATAGTGTGTGCAAAATAATTTTTATTAAAACTATAAATCATGGAATCGGAAATTATTGTAGGTCTCGACATTGGAACAACAAAAATTGCTTGTATTGTTGGAAGGAGAAATGAATTTGGAAAAATCGAAATTCTGGGCAATGGAAAAACCGAGTCGATAGGTGTTAAAAGAGGCGTAGTTGCCAATATAGAAAATACCGTAAAATCAATTCGAACTGCTGTTGATATGGCAGAGACTAAATCCGGTGTTGACATAAAATATGTAAACGTAGGAATCGCCGGGCAGCATATAAAAAGTCATCAGCATCGCGGTACAATTATCCGGGAAGATCCTGACAAAGAAATAAGTTTTGCCGAGGTTGAACAACTAACACAAAAGATGTACAAACTCGGAATGGCTCCCGGTGAGGAAATAATTGATGTTATTGCTCAGGATTATGTTATTGATAATGAGTCGGATATAAGAGAGCCAGTGGGTATGCTTGGTAATACTTTGGAGGCTAATTTCCATATAATCATTGGGCAAACAGCCGCTGCAAAGAATATTTATAAATGTATTCGTAAAGCAAACCTGGAAATGGTCGACCTGATTCTCGAACCAATAGCATCTGCAGAAGCTGTATTGAGCGATGAAGAAAAGGAAGCCGGAGTAGTTTTAGTTGATATAGGTGGTGGAACTACCGACATAGCAATTTTCCATGATAATGTTATTCGTCATACTGCCGTTATTCCGTTTGGCGGAGATGTTGTTACCGAAGATGTAAAAGAGGGATGCACTATTATTAAAAAGCATGCTGAAGAACTAAAAGTTAAATTCGGTTCGGCATTGGCTAATGAAAATCGCGATGATGAAGTGGTGGCAATTCCCGGATTACGAGGACGACCTCCAAAAGAAATAACCTTAAAAAATCTTGCAAATATTATACAGGCACGAATGGAGGAGATAGTGCAATATATCTCTTTCGAGATAAATAATTCGGGCTTCGAAAAGAAACTTATTGCAGGAATAGTGCTAACCGGTGGAGGAGCTCAGTTAAAGCACATCGACCAACTAACTGAATTTATTACCGGTATGGATACCAGAATTGGATATCCGAATGAGCATCTTGCAAATGATGTTTCCGATGAAATGGCAAGCCCAATGTATGCAACAAGTATTGGTCTTGTAATTGAAGGTATAAAACGCTTCGATTCCGAAGCCAGATATGAACTGTCTAATAAGTTTGAAGAAGACTTAAAGGAAAAAGCAGAAGATAAAAAGCCTGTAGAAAAGAAAAAAGTTAGAAAAAAAACAGAGAGTGGAAAAACCGGAACGGGAAGGTTTCTCGACATTATAAAGCAGTGGTTTGATGATGATTCCGTTCAATAACAATTAACTTTTGATTGTTAAAAAAAAATTAAAAAATTAAAAAATTGAATTTTAGTAAGTAATACATTTAAAAAAACTAATTATATGCCGGAAATGATAACTTTTCAATCTAAGCAAGCACCATCAATAATTAAAGTATTGGGTGTTGGAGGTGGAGGATCCAATGCTGTAAATCATATGTTTAAACAAGGAATCAAAGGTGTTGATTTCGCTGTTTGTAACACTGATGTTCAGGCTCTTCAGGATAGTCCGGTTCCTGTTAAGATAGAGATAGGAAATAATGGAGGTCTTGGCGCAGGATCGAAACCCGAAGTGGGTAGAAATGCCGCCAACGAATCCATTGATAAGATTAAGGAAATATTCAATGAGAATACACAAATGCTGTTCGTTACGGCTGGAATGGGTGGTGGAACCGGTACCGGTGCTGCTCCTGTTATCGCAAAGGTAGCACACGAACTTGGTATTTTAACTGTTGGAATTGTTACTCTTCCATTTGCATGGGAAGGTAGGAGACGAATATTGCAAGCTCAGCAGGGTATCGAAGAAATGAAAAAAAATGTTGATACTCTTTTGGTTATCAATAACGATAAACTGAGAGTTCAGTATGGTAACCTTTCTGTGAAAGAAGCCTTCGCTAAAGCCGATAATGTGCTTACTATAGCGGCAAAAGGTATAGCCGAGATTATTACAGCAACCGGTAAGGTAAATACCGACTTCGAAGATGTTAAAACCGTAATTAAAGATTCCGGAAAAGCAATTATGGGACAGGCAATTGCCGAAGGCGATAACAGAGCCATAACAGCTATCGAAGAAGCACTTAATTCTCCTTTACTTAACGATAACGATATTAATGGTGCAACTAATATTCTTCTGCATATAGTTTCAGGTACCGATGATATTACCATGGACGAAATTTCAGAAATTACTGAGCATGTGCAGGAAGCAAGTGGTAATGAAGCCGATGTAATTTGGGGTCTTGGCGAAGATGAAGCACTGGGAAATAATATTGGAATTACAGTTATAGCAACTGGATTCGATAACCCTCGCAATAAACCTGTAGAAAGTGCTCCGAAAAAAATGCATGATTTGTATGAGGAGAAAAGAAATAAAATCGAGTTTGCTCCTAATATTAATGAAGAAAAGGCTGATGATGATGTAATGGATGAAAATCCTGTGGAAGTGGAAGAAACTCCCAAAATGAATGATGAAACATTTGTGGAGGAATCCAATGAAGAAAAGTCGGAAATACACCTGATTAACAGAAGTGTTAATCCTTTACCTGATAGTAAGCCACCACAATCGAAAAATACTACCAGAATAGTTCATAATTTGATTGAGGACGAAACTCAAACTCAGGAAGAAGAACCACAACAGGAAAGTGATACTTTTACTCTCATTAGAAGAACTAAAAGTACCGAAAGCAAGATTGATAAAAATGAAGTAGTGGACACCACTGAATCGGAAACTGTTGAAGTTGAGAGCGATAGTATTAAAAAGAATGCCGATGAGAGGGTTAGCCGATTGAAGAGTATGAGTATGAGTTTTAGAAATCCCGGAAAGATTAGTGAGTTGGAAAACCAACCTGCATATATGAGAAAAAATGTAGAGTTGAAAGATCCTGATTACTCATC
>PKTA01000207.1 GCA_002869365.1 Marinilabiliales bacterium
AAAACATTTTCGGTACCAGCACGTAAATTTTGCTCATGATCGGCTCCATGAATAAGTTTCTCCAACTTAATACCATTTTTTATATAAAGGGCTCCTATTCCTTTTGGGGCATATAATTTATGTCCTGCAATACTCAGTAAATCGACCCCGAGTTTTTTTATATCAACTTCTGTTTTTCCCAGCGACTGGGCAGCATCGGTATGAAAAATAATATTGTGTTTTTTGGCAATTTTTGATAATTCCGCAATAGGCTGTATGCTCCCAACCTCATTATTAGCATGCATAATACTGATTAGAATTGTGGTAGACTTTATTGTATTTTCCAAATCTTTAGGATCTACCAATCCGTATTTATCAACTGGCATGTAGGTTATGCTAAATCCATTTTTTGAAAGATACTCGCAAACCTCAAATACAGCAGGATGTTCTATTGATGAGGTTATAATATGATTTCCTTTGTCCTTGTTTGCCAGTGCATATCCTTTGATGGCAAAATTATTTGATTCAGTTCCTCCGCTGGTAAAAATAATTTCAGAGGTGTCGCAATTGATAAGATTTGCAATTCGACTTCTTGCCTTTTCAACTGCTAGTTTTGTTTTAACTCCATACTGATGAAGGCTGGAAGGATTTCCAAAATATTCTTCCAGATAAGGTTTCATTTCAGCAACTACTTCTTTGGCAATAGGGGTAGTAGCATTATAATCAAGGTAAATCATATTAGCGGAGTTTTATTATTCACACAATGATAAAGACTTACAATATTCCAAAACTTTTTTGGCACTTTTGGCAGGATTATCCTCGTTGATCTCGAGTTCATATATCAATTTTGTATTACGCTTCGAATTCCCGTGAAGGTATGCTTTATCGTAATATTCAAGAGTAATTTCTGCTACTTTAAGCATATCGCCCGATTCAAGGGCGTCGATAGATTGTTTGGCTCTTAAACCGCCAAGTCGTCTTTCAATATTTTTTATGCTCGTTTCAAGAGGCTCTTTTGGAAAACACCCATACTCTTTAACCAGCCGTTTTTCACGAATTTTTTTTGGAATGATAATTTTTATTAGATGTGTATCACGCATATGAGCAAAAAGATTGTCGGGGATTGCGCATCTACCCACCTGTCGGCTTTCGTCTTCTACCCAAACAGGCTTTTTCAAATCGAATTCCCCAAGTTTTTTTGCCAGCATGTTTTCAAATTGCTCAGTTGTTGGTTGCGGATGTTGGCCAATTGCACCGAAAGCAGATCCTTTATGGTTGGCAATACCTTCCAAATCGAGGAATTGTGCACCTAGTTTTTCCATCTCCTTAAGAATGTCTGTTTTTCCGCTTCCGGTATAACCACCAAGCACAAATAGTTTATCTATTTTATTGAATAAATCACGTGAATGAGTACGATAATTTTTATATCCGCCTTCCAGTATTTCAACCTCAAATCCTGCAGTATTAAAGAGCCATGCCATACTTGCGGAGCGCATACCGCCTCTCCAGCAATGGACGAGAATTTTCTTTTGAGGGGCTATTTTTTTTGCTTCTTTTACAAAATCTACAAGTTTAGGGCCTACTATTTCCAGTCCGTTAATGACAGCGTTTTCTTTGCCATTTTTTTTGTAGTTAGTACCTACAATTGCACGCTCCTCATTTGTAAATATAGGAATGCTAAAAGCACCGGGTATATGCCCGTTCTCGAATTCAGCAGGAGAGCGCACATCAACAACAGGAATGCTTTCGGCATTTAATAAAAACTGCTCTATATTTAAAATATTGGCCATATAAAAATTTATGGCAAAGTTAGAAAATTTAAGAAGGGCTGAATAAAAATGAAAAGCTTTCCAGCCTTGTCGTCCGGTGAGGCCGGTTTGAGGAAAATATTGAAATAATTATTTACTAAAAATTATGTAAATGAATATTTATTACCTAAGTAAAATACTGATTGAAAGCCAATTAATATAGTCTGATTTTTGAAGGAATCATACCATTATTACTCAACTTTGGTTTGAAGATTTCATCAATAAAAATTGCTCTCACACCTTCTTCAACGCCCTTTGCCCAGTGGCCTACAATTCCACCGCCGCCGGCTTCACCGGTTGTTAAAACAGCATATAAAATTTCACGTGTTTTTATGTCGAAGAAAGTTACATATTGCATAGAGAATTCTCTGTCTTTATTGAAGTTTACAATATTAATTACCATTCCAATTCCTTGTGTTTCGCGCAACACATAAGATTTTACAATTTTTTGTAAATCATCGAAGGAGATACAGAAATTTCCATATTCTACGAATTTATTAAAATCACGTTTATAATAATTATTGAATACAGGTGTTCCTAAAAGCATGGAAGGTTTTCTCATCCACTTTTTGAATTCGGGATATCCAACATTTTTTTCCATTTCAAGATTCCAGTCGTTGAAATATTTTTGAACCAGCGTCATGCTTTCTCCCATCCTTTTTGGGTTGCTGAGTCGTGCATATGTCATATCGTAGCCATAATAAACCAAATCCTGACGGAAAAAAACCTCATTTCCTCTATTGCCGAAAATTTTGGCTCCTCTTGCTTTTTGTGTCTGGCAGTTTGGAGTTCCTATATCAGGATTATAAACAAAATCATTAGGTTTTTCATATACCGGACTTACAGTTTTACGCGTGGGAGCAGATGTGTTAAAAATATCCTTATCGCCAGACTCATACTTTATCATAAATATCTCTGACTTATTAATATGATAAGTTGGCCCGTTAATATTTGTATATTTTTTATAATCTATTTTTGTGTCGTTAATCTCCAACACCTTTGCTTCTATTTCTTCACCATTCTTCAAAATAATAAAATCCTGAGCAAAAATATTTGCTGATACCAGGATCAAACATATAATTAATAGATTTCTCATAGCATTAATTTGATTGATTACAGCATCAAAAATAAGATATTTCTTAAATAATTAAAAGTAAAGTGAAAAAAGAGGTTGAAATATTTAGGAAACGCTAGACATAACTTATTATTTGCCTACTATTTCATCCTTTTAATTTGGTTTATTTTTATGTGAGGTTCCAGATATTGATTTTTGGCGGGCCGACTTTGGATCTTTTTAACCACCTCCAAGCCTTTTATCACTTTGCCAAAAGCAGCAAATCCCTGACCATCGGCATTGCGCATACCACCATAATCCAGCGAAGGCTGGTCGCCTATGCAGATGAAAAATTCAGAAGTCGCACTTCCCGGCTCATTGCGTGCCATTGAAATTACACCATCTGTATGAAGTATTCCTGTTTGCTTAGTACTCTCATGCTGAATGGCAGCACGCATTTCAGGATGTTCATCTTCAAAAAGACCACCCTGAATCACTTCAATTTTTATGTCATTATCGGGCTGGTTATCCATTCTTACAGCACGGTAAAAACTGGCGTCTGTAAAACGATTTTCATCTATATATTTTAGAAAGTTTGCAACCGTGATGGGGGCTTTTTCAGCATATAATTCTATAATAATGTCACCATATTCGGTCTGCATTATTATTTTGGGATTTTTAGTTTTTGTACAAGATGTTATAACTAAAAGTAAAATTAGCACCTGTATTGAGATTTTAAATTTAAACATCAAAAGATTTTATTAGAGATTTATCTGCTAAGTTAAAACATTTAATGTTTGAAGTTTATTAAGAAATAATATTAAGTATTACCGTAATAAATAGATATTGTTATCCTAAATAATTCTCAACCACACAAAACCATGAGCATCAAAAACCAATTCTTCTGTCGACTCGTCGAATAAAAATCCATTGGGCATAATTATCGCCATATTTTTGTCGGGAAAAGGATTTTTTACGGCTAGTTTCTCCGATGATAAATTGTTGATAATCAAAATATTATCATCCTTATAATTTCTTTGATAAGCAATTACTTTATCATTACCCATGTCAATGAAATCAGTTGTCCCACGCCCCATGGCTTTAAGATCCTTACGCTCGTTAAGCATTTGGCTGATTAGAGTTTTAACTTTGAAATGGAAGCTATTTTCATCCTGCATTTCCACCGCAAGTTTTTCCCAATCGATCCTACCGCGAACGAGAAATCGGGTATCATCTTTTCCCGTAAGTTTTATTTGTTCCCTATAAAATTTCTCATCATTTAATTTGCCAAATTCATCACCATAGTAAACTACAGGTGTTCCCGTAAGGGTAAGCATTAAGGAGTAAGCAAGAGCAATTTTATTTTCATCCCTTTGCATCAGTTCCGACAAACGGGCTGATATTCCTTCTCCAACACGGAAATCCCATTTTGGATCGTGGCAATAATTTTCATGTATGAATTTTCTATCTTCTTCAGAAACATAAACCAACTCCAAACTAAGTTCATCATGAACTCTTAAAAACGACATCCACTGAGCTAATTCAGGAATTTCAGGAGTTACCTCTTTACTTAAAGTGTGAACGATTGGTTGCTTGTTTTCCATGGCTATAGCCTTAAACATCATAGGCATAAGAGGAAAATGATAAGCAGCATGACATTCGTCGCCATCACCCATGTATTTTACAACTTCTTTAGGCTTCTGACAGGCTTCTGCAAGTAAGAAACTTCCAGGTTTAGCATAGTCAAGTATAGCTCTGAAAAACTTGACAATGGTATGTGTTAGAGGCAGGTTCTCGCAATCTGTTCCTTCTTCTTTCCAAAGATAGGGAATAGCATCGGCACGAAAACCATCAACTCCCATTTTTTGCCAATAAAGAAAATTTTTGGCCATAGCAATCAACACCTTCGGATTTCTATAATTCAAATCGGGTTGAAAACTAAAAAATCGATGAAAATAATGCCATTCATCATCGGCCTTTTCCCAGTTGCTATCTTCAATTCCTTTAAAAAGTAAGCGGCTGTCACCATAAAGTGAGGTGTCTTTCGACCAAATGAAATAGTCGCGATAAGGATTGTCGGCAGACTTTTTTGCCTCCACAAACCAAGGATGTTCATCGGAACAATGATTAATAGCAATGTCGAAAATCACTCTGATTCCTCTTTGATGGGCCTCATTGAGAAAGTTACCGAAAACACTCTCCTGTTCTTCCCGACTGGAATCTTCCTGTAAGCCTAGTAATTCCGGTCGTACACGGTCGTATTTTTTGATGTCGAAACCTGCATCACGCATGGGAGAGTCGAGAATTGGCAATAACCATAATACGTTTACACCTAATTCTTTGAGGTAGTCAAGTTTATCGATTAAACCATTGAAATCATTATTAAAAAGATCAACGTACAAAGCGTAAACAATGGCATCGCGATACCATAGTGGATTTGTAACTTCTTTATTAACAGGCTCTATGCCCTCTAAAAAATTATCTAATAATCCAATTGTTTCAGCAGGATAAAGTTCCTGCCAAAGATTATATAGTCTGTCTCTCATCATGAAAATTTTCTCTGTGCAAATATACCCCAAAAGTTCCCCTATTATTAACAATTATCTTTGCAATAAGAATCCTATGGATTTAAAAAAAGTATCTTATCCTAAAACATCCTTATCAATCGTTTGCATTTGCTGTTTTTCATTATAAATATATTAGTGTGCACATATACATTGTTTTATATTGTTTAATCAAAGAATTTTAATGATAAAAACATTATTTTTGAAGAAATACAATTGTTTAATTATGAAGGTAATCAGATTTATATTCAGCAGCATGTTGTTGGTTTTAAGTATAACAGCATTTTCTCAGAAAATTAGTATTGACAGAGTTGATCCTCCTTTTTGGTGGGCAGGAATGAACAACTCTCAATTGCAGTTAATGGTTCATGGTGAAAATATCTCACTAGCCAAAGCCATAATTGATTATGAGGGGGTTAAATTAGAAAGGACAATATTAGTTGAAAGTCCCAATTATGTGTTTCTTGATTTAGTTATTGATAATGATGCCCTTGCCGGGAATTTTGATATTAAGTTTGTAAAAGGAAAGAAAACGGTTGCCACTTTTAATTATGAATTGAAAAAACGAACAAAAGCGCCTGAATCATATACAGGTTTTGATAATTCCGACAATATTTATTTGCTGATGCCCGATCGTTTTGCAAATGGAAATCCCGATAATGACGATATGCCTGGGATGCTTGAAAAGGCAGATAGAAATAATCCCAATGGCAGACATGGTGGAGATATTCAGGGAATTGAAGACAAACTGGATTATTTGAAAGATTTAGGAATTACAGCCATTTGGATAAATCCATTATTGGAAAATAATATGCCTGCTTATTCTTATCATGGTTATGCTATGACCGATCTCTATAAAGTTGATCCCCGATTTGGAACCAATGAGGATTATAAAAATCTGGTTGCTAAAGCTCATGAAAAGGGTTTAAAAATTATTCAGGACATGGTATTTAATCATTTGGGTACAAATTATTTCTGGAAAGATGATTTACCATCACAGGATTGGTATCATCAATGGCCCGAATTTACCAGATCAAATTATAGAGGAGGTGCAGTAAACGATCCAAATGCTTCGGAATACGACTATAACAAAATGGTTAAAGGATGGTTCGATAAAACCATGGCGGATTTGAATCAGCATAACCCTTTGATGGCTAATTATTTGATACAGAATTCAATATGGTGGATAGAATATTTGGATTTGGATGGAATACGTCAGGATACTTATCCATATCCTTATAAGGATTTCATGGCAACATGGATGGAGACTCTCCTCAATGAATATCCAAATTATAATGTAGTAGGCGAAGTATGGCTTTCATATCCTCAGGCGGTAGCCTATTGGTTGGAAAATGATAATAATAAAGATGGGTTTCACTCACACCTTACAAATGTTTTCGATTTTCCACTTATGTACGCCATAACAAATTCTCTTAATCAGGATAATGGCTGGTCGAGTGGCATTGCTCAACTTTATGAATTGCTTAGTCAGGATTATGTGTATAGCGATCCCAATAAACTGGTATTATTTGCCGATAATCATGATGGAGACAGACTTTATTCAAAATTAGGTGAAGATTTGGCAAAGTTTAAAATGGCAATGACAATGTTATTTACGCTGAGAGGAATTCCACAACTTTATTATGGAACAGAAATATTAATGACAGGTTATGAACATCAGGGACATGGTTTTATAAGAGAAGATTTTCCGGGTGGCTGGGAAGATGATACAATAGATGCGTTTACAAGTGGGGGCAGGACAGATGAACAAAATATTGCTTTTAATTTTGTAAAACATCTTATGAACTGGCGCAAGACAAATATGGCGGTTCAACAAGGAAAATTAACTCACTATATTCCGGAAGATGGAGTATATGTTTACTTCCGTGAGTATGAGGATGAATGCGTTATGGTTATTTTAAATAACTCCAAGGAAGATAAGTCATTGGATTTAAACCGATTTGCAGAAATAACAAAGAACTATTCAAAAGGCAAAAGTGTTCTTGATCGTACTTTTTTGGATAATCTTGAAACCGTTAATATAAAAGCCAAAACACCGATGGTTTTTGAACTTTCGAAGTAGAAAATAATTTCCCTCTTTTTTTAAGAAAAAGGATATAAAAAATTAATTATGAGGTATATATATATTGCCTTAATCTTGCTCCTGGCATTTAAAATTGATGCTCAGATAGCATGGCTTGAGCCTACAAACCCAAAACCTTCTGATAATGTCACGCTGTATTTTGATGCCACTAAGGGAAATACTGCTCTAAAAGAATATGAGGGCACCGTATATATGCATACTGGTGTTATTACCGACAAGAGTTTGGATGGTGGCGATTGGAAGCATGTTGTTGGAAATTGGGGAGAGGATGATGAAAGAGTAAAAATGACCAATGAAGGAGATGGAATACATAGTATTTCTTTTGTAATGAATGATTTTTATAATCTGCGTGACGATGAAACTCCAAAAATGCTGGCATTTGTTTTCAGGAGCGAAAATGGAGGGTTGGTTGCTAAAACTAAAACCAATGAAGATATTTTTATACCGGTAAATGATTATGTAATTCGCCAAAAACAAGAGGCTGATTATCTTTTTGATAAAAGGTCATATGTATCTCATTTTAAATATGGCAATGCTCTTAAAATACTAACTACCAAGGGTTTGGTTAAGATTATTGTTTATTCTGATAAAATTATTGAAGTACGGCATTTTGAGAAAAGCATTGAGAATGAAGTTAATTCCGATGCAGTAATAATGAAACAGCAGGAAACATTCTCTGAACTATCCGATTCAGAAGAACATTTGGTATTAAATGTTAATGATTTAGAAGTTGTTGCACATAAGGATCCTTTTTCTTTAAGTTTTAAATATAAAGGTAAAGAGATTTTGAAGGAAGAAATAGGTTATTTTAAGAGAGAAGATAATAACGGTTTGCGATTTAATTATGATAAGGAAGAGAAATTGTTTGGATTAGGGGAAAGAGCCAATTCTTTCAATCTTGTGGGAGCCAGATATAAACTTTATAATCGTCCAAAATATGGCTATGAGTATGGAGCGCGCAATATTAACTACAGCATTCCACTGTTGGTTTCTTCAAAAAAATATTTACTTCTTTTCGACAATCCACAAAAGGGTTATGCCGATATTGGAGAAACTGAAGACGGTATACTTGAGTGGGGAGCAATTGGTGGTTTGATGAAGTATTATGTTGTTGTAGGCGATGATTTTAAGGATGTAATGCATAATTACGGAGAACTTACAGGAAAGCAGCCATTACCGCCTTTGTGGGCATTGGGAAATTTGCAAAGCCGAATGGCCTATCGTACTCAATACGAAACGGATTCCATTATAAGTTTAATGCAAAAAAACGATTTTCCTCTAGATGCCGTTATCCTCGATTTTTATTGGTTTGGGGATAGTATTTTAGGAACGATGGGAAGACTAAAATGGTATAAACCTAACTGGCCCGAACCCGGAAAAATGATTTCTGATTTTAAAAATAAAGGTGTTAAAACTATTTTAATTACAGAACCATATATCCTCGATTCGTTGGAGAATTTTAAAATCGCTGATAGTTTGGGGATTTTGGCAAAGGATAGTTTGGGAAATTCATATGTAAACAAAGAGTTTTATTTTGGCGCTGGAGCATTGATAGATATCTTTAAGCAATCTGCTCAAGATTGGTTTTGGCAACAATATCAAAAACAAATTGAAAAAGGTGTTGCCGGTTGGTGGGGCGATTTGGGAGAACCAGAAAATCACCCTTCCGACCAAATTCATATAAATGGAATGGCAGATGAAGTTCATAATATTTATGGTCATTATTGGCATAAAATGTTATTCGAAAACTATCGTAAGTACTATCCAAATACACGCTTATTTAATTTAAACAGAGCAGGTTATGCCGGTTCTCAGAGATATTCTATTTATCCATGGACAGGCGATGTAGCAAGAAGTTGGGGAGGCCTTAAAGCACAAATACCACTAATGTTAAACATGAGTATGAGCGGTTTGCCTTTTATTCATTCCGATGCCGGTGGATTTGCTCAGGGAACTAAAGATGATGAACTGTATACTCGCTGGCTTCAAATGTCATGTTTCTCACCCATACTACGTCCTCATGGATCCGGTATTCCAAGTGAAGCAGTATATTTTAACGATACAACCCAAACAATTGTTAGAAATTACATGAAACTCCGCTATTCCTTGCTACCATATATTTATAATGTTGCTGCTGCGGCACACATAAAAGGCTATCCAATTGTACGTCCGTTGTTTTTTGAATTTCCTGATGATAGCGAAACATATAATGCTAATTGGGAATATATGTTTGGAGAGAGTTTGCTGGTGGCTCCTATTGTTGAAAAGGGGCAGGATACCATAAAAGTTTATCTTCCTCAGGGATATGATTGGTATGATTTTCATACTAATAAAAAATTTGATGGAGGCCAATGGATAAAACAAAAAGTGGAACTTGAAAATATTCCAATTTTTGTGAAATCGGGATCATTTATAAGTATGGTGGAACCTGTAAATTCTACAGACAATTATAAAACCGATATATTAATAATCAAATATTATCTTGTTAAAGCAGGATCTAATTCTGAACAAAAATTGTATTTAGACGATGGAAAAACCTTTGGAAATTATGAAAAAGGAAATTATTCTGAATTATTATTTAAATCTAATTCCTCGAAGGATGGCATTGAATTGGAATTTAGTGCGGATGATCATAAATATAAAGGAATGCCTTCTGAAAGGGAAATAAAATTGGTTTTAGTTGGATATGATACTGATAAAAAAAGTCTGGGAGCAAAACTACTTATGAATGATGGAAGTTCAAAGAAAATAAAATTTAAGAAGGAAAATAATTTATTTGTAACGTATCTCAAACAGGATAATAAAAGCTTAAAAATCGAAATCGAATAAAGTGAATGTAGCCACAAAGACACCAAATCACGAAGTATCACAAAGGGTTTTGGTAGAAAGAAAAGGAAGCATATAAAAACATAAATAACATACTATTGATAATTAAATAAAATTAAAGATGATTAAAATGAATAAAAAATTATTTTCGCTGCTCGTTTTAAGCATGGCGATTTTATTTGTTTCCTGTGAACAGGCAAATAAAAAAAATGATAAAAACACTGAAGAAGAAATGACAGTAACATCACATTACGACTGGAGCAGAAATGCTAATATTTACGAGGTAAACATAAGGCAATATACACCCGAAGGAACTTTCGATGCTTTTAGAGCCCACCTACCAAGATTAAAGGAGATGGGAGTTGATATTTTATGGATAATGCCAATACATCCCGT
>PKTA01000092.1 GCA_002869365.1 Marinilabiliales bacterium
AATTGTGACTTTTCTACAATCACGGTTGCTCCAAATGAATTTACCTGTGAGGATTTAGGACCGCAAGCGGTGACCATAACAGGGGTTGCAGCAGGACAAGTAGGAAGCAGCAATACATTTATACCTACAAGCGTTACTACTCTTGAAGGGCAGGACATGGTATCAGGTGATTTCAATCAGGATGGTAACAAAGATATTTATGTCAACAGAGGATGGCATAAAAACAACCTAAACTCGTTTACGCAATATGTGAATCTGGGTAGTCCTGTAACAGGTATGCAAGTTGGAGACCTTGACGGTGACGGAGATCTTGATATGATTTCTGAGAAATATGTTTATCATTGGAATGGTTCCAATTTTGTTTATAAACAAACTTTTGCTGAGAACAATCCAGCTTTTGGTAGCACATCTTTAGCAGATTTTGATGGAGATGGTGATCTTGATTTTTATTGCCAGACTTATTACGGAGAGCCTGATAGAATATATTTTAATGATGGAAATGGCATATTTACTTTAGGAAAAAGTTTTGCAATAAGCAGTTATCAAATATCATCTTCACCTGGTGATTTTGATGGAGATGGTGATGTGGATATTGTTATTGCAGGTTATTATAATGTGTATGTGGGATTTAATGATGGAAATGCTAATATGACTTATACAAGTATTTTTACTAATGGTGGCAGTTATATTAGAGATGTTAAAGCCCGTGACTTCAACGGTGATGGTAAACTTGATATAGCATTCGTAGGAGTTGCCAATGGAGGCCTTACAATCATGTTTGGTAATGGTGATGGTACTTTCCAGTCTGCTCAACTTATTGATGCTTATTATTTTTCATGGGATATGGATGTGAACGACTTCGAAGGCGATGGTGACCTTGATATAGTTAGCTTGGTGCATGGACAAAACGCAAAACTATATATTAATGATGGTTCTGGTAATTTCACTTCAACAGAGTTAAATTTCCAGGGATCTTACAATAATATTTGTACAGTTCTTATGGATGATTTCAACAATGATGGTATATGTGATTTTGCTATTAGATCTAAAGTTATAATGGGTGAATTTATCTCAGGCGAAGAAACAGTTACTTCATCTACTGTAACTGTTACCGATCCGAATAGCGTTTGTAATGCAGCTCCTGAAGCTCTTGCTCAGGATATTACAATAAGCGTTGATGGAAACTGCGAGGCTAATGCTGTTGCAGCCGATGTTGACAATGGTTCATTTGATCCTGATGGAGAAGAAATTACCATGACAATTTCTCCTGCTGGTCCTTATGCAATTGGAAGTACGGAGGTTACTCTTACAGTTACTGATGGTCAATTAAGTTCAACGGCAACTGCTACTATAACTGTTGTTGACGATACTGCTCCTGTTATTACAACCTCAGGAAGCCCTATCACACTTTGGCCACCAAATCATCAGTATGCTACAGTTAGCGTAAGCGATTTTGTTGAATCAGTTTCCGATAATTGTTCTGGCGTTGATGCAAATGATGTTGTTGTTACCAGCGTTAGCAGCGATGAGGCTGAAAATGCCAATGGTAATGGTGATGGAAATACTCTTAACGATATTGTAATAGCCGATAATTGTAAATCTGTTAATCTGCGTAAAGAACGCAGTGGTAATGGAAATGGAAGAGTTTATACTATTAATGTTGAACTTACAGATGCTGCAGGAAATACTGCCACAGCCAGTTTTAATGTTCATGTTCCTAAAAATAAAAATGGAAACGCTATTGATGATGGAGCAGAGTATACTGTAGAAAGTGCTTGCGGAGGAGAGAAGTCCTCAGAAGCATTTATCAATGATGTGGTTAAGAACTCTATGAAGGTTTATCCAAATCCTACTTTAGGAAATGCTAGTCTTGAAGTTGATCTTGATATGTCTGCAAATACTAATATTGAGATGTATAATTCTTACGGTAAAAAGGTAGCAGTAATTTTCAACGGATATATGGAATCGGGAAGAACAAATAAACTGAATATCCAGGGTGGCGATTTACCAAAAGGTATTTATTATATCAGATTAATTAGTGGTAAATCTACTTCAGAAATGGTAAAATTGATTATCACCGGATAAATATTAATTATGTATTGAATGAATCAGGCTGACTCGAAAGAGTTGGCCTTTTTCTTTTTGGGTATTTTTTAATCCCAGTTTATTATGAAGCAAATAGGGTGGACAATTATTACATTAGAAATCGTAATCCTATATTGATAGCAATAGGGTTAAAGTAGTAAACAGATGATAAGAATTCATAAAAAAAGGGATACATAAAATTATGCATCCCTTCGATATTATTAAATTTAGTTTCCTAATATTAGTCGATAATATCTATACTTCTTTTAACGAAATCAGTTAACTCTTTTCCCTTAAGGAGATTTTTAGAAAGTCTTGCCAAATCGTAAACCTGCTTAATAAGTTTATCTTGTGTTTCTTCTTTCTCTTCTTTTAAAACTTTACTAATCAGAGGATTATTGACGTTAACAACCATTTCGTAAGTATCAGGTAAACCGCCAAGTCCCATCATGCCACTTCCACCGCCTATGGCTTCCATATCTTTCATACGGCGCATAAACTCATTTTGCATAATAATAACAGGCATATCAGTTTCACTCATATTTTCGAAAACAACATTGAAGGCTTGTGCATCAATATTTCTCTCAAAGGCTTTTTTAACGGCTTCCTTCTCTTTGTCATCCAGTTTCGATGGAGCCTCATCTTCCTTTTTGATTAGTTTATCGATGGTATTTGAGTCAACTCTTGCAAAACTCGAATTCTCGAATTTTTGCTCCAGATTGTTGATGAAATGGCTATCAAGAGCGCCGTCCATAACAAGTACGTCATAACCTCTTTCTTTGGCTATTTCTATATATGAATATTGCTCATCAATATTAGTAGCATATAAATAAACAAGTTTTTTGTCTTTATCCTGCTGTGTGGCTTCTATATGCTTTTTATATTCTTCAAATGTAAAGTACTTACCGTCGGTATTTTTTAGTAAAGCAAATTTCTCAGCTTTATCATAAAACTTAGGCTCTGATATCATTCCATATTCAATAAAAATCTTGATGTCGTCCCATTTCTGCTCAAAACCTTCACGATCATTTTTGAAAATTTCAGCAAGTTTATCGGCAACCTTTTTATTTATATAAGAGGATATCTTTTTTACATTGCTATCGCTTTGTAAATATGAGCGACTAACGTTTAATGGAATATCCGGTGAGTCGATAACACCATGTAATAAGGTTAGGAAATCAGGAACAATACCTTCAACCGAATCGGTAACAAATACCTGATTACTATATAATTGTATTTTATTTCTTTGAAGTTCATAATCTTTTTTCACCTTCGGGAAATAAAGAATTCCTGTTAAGTTGAAAGGATAATCAACATTCAGGTGAATATGGAAAAGAGGTTCATCAAAATTATATGGATAGAGTTCGCGATAGAAATTTTTATAATCCTCATCTTTAGCATCTGCTGGCTTACTTTTCCATAATGGATTTGGATTGTTTATAATTTTAGGACGCTCAACTTCTTTTGTCTTTTGATTTCCGTCTTTATCTTTCTCTCCTTCAATTGGTTCCTGGATTTTCTCCATTCCAAACTGAATTGGTACAGGAAGGAATTTACAGTATTTTGTAAGGAGTTCATTAACTTTGTGATCTTCAAGAAACTCTAAGTTCTCATCATCAATATGAAGGATAATCTGAGTTCCTCTATCTTCTTTATCAATATCTTCCAGTGTATATTCAGGACTTCCGTCGCATTCCCAGTGAACAGCTTTAGTAGATCCGCCTTTTTTATATGTTTTAGTTATTATTTCAACATTTTCGGAAACCATAAATGAAGAATAAAATCCCAAGCCAAAATGACCAATTATGGCATTATGTTCTGCCTCCGATTTGTTTTTAAATTTCTTAACAAACTCTTCAGCACTTGAAAAAGCAATCTGATTGATGTATTTTTCAACCTCATCTTTTGTCATTCCAATTCCACGATCGGTAACAGTAATGGTTTTTTTCTTTTTGTTTACATCAACATGAATTGTTAAATCGCCCAAATCATCTTTCACTTTACCCATGGAGGCCAGGGTTTTAAGTTTTTGGGTGGCGTCAACGGCATTAGATATTATCTCTCTTAAAAATATCTCATGATCTGAATACAGAAACTTCTTGATAATTGGAAAAATGTTTTCCGTTTTAATGTCAATATTTCCTTTTTGCTTAGTCATTGTTAAAAATTTTATGTTTTGCATTGGGTTTTACAAAGCATATGCCAATGGGAGAGGGGTGACAAAATGTCAATTATTCCTGGGATGATATTTCATAATTGATTTCCTCAAATCATCAGTATTCAAATGAGTATAAATTTCGGTTGTAATAATTGAAGAATGACCAAGTAATTGTTGTACAACTCTCAAATCGGCCCCACCCTGAACAAGGTGAGTAGCAAAGGAATGGCGGAAAGTGTGTGGACTTATATCTTTCTGTATTCCAGATATTACACATTGTTTTTTAATTATCAGAAATATCATTTGTCTGCTTAATTTATTGCCTCTTCTGTTTAAAAACAATATATCTTCACTACCTTTTTTTATATTTTCATGAATTCGGTAATTATCAACATATAGCAATATTTGTTTTTTTGATATTTCCCCAAGGGGTACTAACCTTTGTTTATTTCCTTTTCCGGTAATAAGCAAAATATTATTTTTAAAGTCTACTTCAGATAATTTAAGGTTAATAAGTTCGCTAACCCTTAAGCCACTTCCGTAAAGCATCTCTAATATCGCTCTGTTCCTCTGTCCTTCTGCTTTCGATAAATCCAGAGAGTTAATTATCTTTTCTATTTCTTCTATGCTAAGAATATCGGGCAGTTTTCTTCCCAGTTTGGGTGCTTCCAGAAATTGGGTAGGGCTATCAGATATTTCTTTCTCCAGTACTAGGTAATTATAAAAGGCTTTTAAGCCTGAAATTATTCTGGCTTGCGAATAGGCTCCGAATTCCAATTTATTGATATAACTTACGAAACTTTGTAAATCATTTAAATTTAATGTTTTAAGGCTTTGTTTTGCTTTGGTTTCCTCTAAAAATGTATGTAGAAGGTCAAGGTCATGCAGGTAAGCTTCAATGGTGTTTGCAGCAAGATTTCTTTCCAGCTGAAGATAAGTTTTGAAACCGCTTCTGTATGATTTGTATTGCAATTTTTATTTTTTTGAGGATGATGACAAATATATACAATTAGCTTTCTCAATTCAGCAGAAAAATGTATTTTTGTTTCATTCCAAAAAAGATAAATCAAATTGATATTTATAAAATTTTAAAAAATGGTAGATTTCACATTAGAGCCGCATCAAATTGAGATTCGGGAAAAAACCAGGGACTTTGCAAATAACTATATGAAGCCAAATGCTAGAAAATATGATGGTTTGGCAGAATTCCCTTGGGACATAGTAAAACAAGCTTATAAAGATGGTATGATGAATGGACCAATGTCGAAGGAATTTGGTGGTCATAACCATAGCATACTTGAAAGCGCGCTTGTTTCCGAAGAATTTGGAGCAGGTTGTGTTGGTATAGGAATATGCCTTGATGCAAATACACTGGCATTAACACCTTTGTATTTGGGAGCAAGTGAAGAGCAGAAAAAACGCTTCTTTGGGCAAATAGTAGAAGAACAGAGTGTTGCAGCCTATGCTTTAACGGAACCAAACGCTGGATCTGACGTTGCAGGTATAAAAACTCAGGCAATATTACATGGTGATAAATACCTTTTAAATGGACACAAACGCTTCATAACAAACGGAGCAGTATCAAGTTTTATAACTGTTTTTGCTCTAACAAACCCTGAAAAAGGTGCGCGTAGTTTAACTGCATTTGTTGTGCCTACAAACTCACCAGGAGTTGAAATTGTTAGTAATATGAATAAAATGGGACAAAAAGCGTCGGTACAAACCGAGTTTAAATTCCATGATGTTGAAATACCTGTTGAAAATAGAATTGGTGGCGAAGGACAAGGATTTTTGCTGGCAATGAAAACCTTTGAGCGCACACGTACTGGCGTTGCTGCCTTAAGTTTAGGAAATGCACGTGAAGCATACGAAACGTCTAAGCACTGGGCTAAAAACAGAATCCAGTTTGGAAAACCTGTTACTGTAAATCAGGGTGTTAGTTTTATGCTTGCAGATATGGCTGTGGAAATTGAAGCAGCACGATTATTAACATGGAATGCTGCATGGGCATATGATAATGGTATGAAAACTGCAAATTTACTTTCAGCAATGGCTAAATTATATGCCTCTGATATAGGAATGAAAGTTACTACCGATGCCGTACAGGTTATGGCAGGTGATGGTTATTCAGAAGATTTCCTTGTGGAAAAAATGATGCGTGATGCCAAACTTTGTCAGATATATGAAGGTACAAACCAGGTGCAAAGAGTTGTTATTGGAAAAGGAATTCTAAAATAATCTAATTATATTTAAAGAAAGAAAAGCCGTCTTGCTTCATACAAGGCGGCTTTTTATTTTTTTTACTCTTTGGTATCCAACTTATTCTATATAATAAGTGTCATATTAATAGACGTTTTTTTAATAATAATAAAAGGAAAAATTGAATTATTGCAGTTATCAATGCTAAGTGCGACTTATTGTTAAAATAATTATTAACATGCAAATTGTTTAATTTGTGCATTTATAAATATGTAGTTTTCATTAATTTTCATTAGTTTTGTTGAAAGACTAAGTTTAGATTTATTACATGAGCAGTTTAAAAATTAATTATTATAAAGTATTACCGAAACAACATAATAAAATCAGATGAAAAGATTATTTACACTTTTAACAATTCTACTTGCTTTCTGGCAGCTTAATGCTCAACAGCAGGCAACAAATTGGTATTTTGGTGATTTTGCGGGTTTAAGTTTTGGCAGCGGAACACCTGTTGCCCAATTAGATGGCAAACTTACTACCTGGGAAGGCTGTTCCTCAATTTCTACTGAAAATGGAGCATTGCGTTTTTATACTGATGGTAGTAATGTGTGGAACAAAGATCATGTAGTAATGCCAAACGGTTCGGGTTTGCTTGGTAATACATCCAGTTCACAATCTGCTATAATCGTACCCAAACCTGCCAGCGATAATCTTTATTACATATTTACCATTGATGATGTTGCTCACGGTAATGGAGGTTCCTTTGGAATAAACTACAGCCTTGTGGATATGAATCTGCAAAACTGGAAAGGTGACATAGTTGATACCGTTAAGAATATAAACCTAACAACACCCATGTGTGAGAAAGTAACTGCCGTTGGTCATGCCAACGGTTTCGATACCTGGGTAATAACTCAAAAATGGGGAACCAATGATATTTACGCTTATCTTATTACTAATCAAGGGGTAGACCATACTCCCGTTATAAGTACAAATGGATTAGTTATTGCCGGAGGTATCGACAATGCTAAAGGTTATATGAAGGTTTCTCCTAATGGCTCAATACTTGCTAAAGCAAATGCAGGTATGCATTCTGTGGAAATATTTGATTTTAATAATGTTACCGGTAGGGTAACCAACCCAAGAGTTATACCTGGCATGGCTGGAGAACCTTATGGAATAGAGTTTTCCCCAGACAATAAATTGTTATACGTTAATACATGGAAGAATCAGTCGGGACAAAGACTATTACAGTATGATTTGGAAGCTGGTGACATTAATGATATTATTGCTTCCAAATATATAGTTGGTACAGGTACTAATGGTGCATTGCAAACCGCACCCGACAATAGAATATATGTTGCTATGAACGGAAGTGGTTCATTATCAAGGATTAATCAGCCTAATAAATTAGGAGCAGAATGCGGTTTTGAATTTAATACCATCAGTCTTGGTGGCAAATCATCCCAATATGGTTTACCTCCTTTTATAACCTCCTTCTTTTCATTTAATGCAGGATTTTATAATGATCAGCCTTGTTTTGGTGTCCCAACACAATTTTATGAAAATTCCTCTCAGGAACCTGATTCCGTATTATGGAATTTTGGTGACGGCAATACATCAACAGTATTCGATCCATTACATTTATTTGCAACAACTGGTTTAAAATCCGTTAGTTTAACTGTTTGGATAGAAGGTATAGAAATAACTGTTAGCCATATTATATTTGTTAGTGATAAACCAGCTTTAGATTTAGGAAACGACACAAGTTTTTGTGAAGGAGAATTTTATTTGCTCGATGCAGGTCCCGATTATGCATCTTACGATTGGGTAACAGGAGATACTGTAAGAACAATAACGGTTGATACATCTGGTACTTATTGGGTAAATATAGCAACCGAAGGCGGTTGTACTAATACTGATACTGTAACGGTAATTTTTAATGAAAATCCAAGCTCAGATGCAGGAACTAATCAGTTGATAGTAATGGGAACCACTACTAATTTGGATGGTAGCGCTCAAAGTGGAACTGCACCTTATTATTATAATTGGACTCCTGCTTCTCAACTACAATCAAATGGTATTCCAAATCCTGAAACTGTAGCCCTTATGGCACCACAGCAATATGATTTATATGTTAGCGATGCAAATAATTGTAATTCAGGAACTTCAAGTGTATTAATAAATGTATATGAACCTGGTGAAACACTGAGTGCTTTTCCTTTTGCTGATCCTGATACAGTTTGTAGAGGTGAGCAGGTTACAATATCCTCCAACGCTACAGGTGGTACTGGGAATCGTAATTTTTCATGGACATCAGTACCTGCAGGGTTTACAAGCTCTGATTCTGTTTTTACAGTCACTCCAAATGTAACTACAACTTATAATCTAACGGTAAACGATGAGGAAACGTCATTCAGTAATTCAGTGAAAGTGGTAGTTCATCAATTGCCTGTCATCGATTTAATTCCAGCTGGCTCCGAATTATATGGTACCGACACTATTAGAGTTTGTGTAAGAGATACAGTATATCTTGATGCAGGATGGGATACTGATCCGGCAGGAACAATATATAAATGGATGCCTTCAACTATTTATAGCAGATCAATAATTGCGCAAACAGCAGGTAGTTGGATTGATTTCCAAACCCACAATGTGGAAGTTACAAATGGAGAATCAGGATGTTATAATTCTGGTGTAATTACCATTTTCTTCGATTTTAATGAATGTGCTATTGGTATAGAAGAAGAAACAGATAATTTTGAAATTGTTGGAATACATCCAAATCCAAATTCCGGTTCATTTAATCTTGAATTTAATGAAGTGGTTGAAAATGCCGAACTAACTATTACCGACATCAGAGGTCAGATGATTTATAATAAAAAGTTTAACAGAGCAATACAACAGGGAGAGAGAATTTACTTAAATGTAGATTTTCCTGAAAAAGGAATATACTTTATTACATTTAAATCAAATACTAAACAATTTAGTAGTAAGTTGATGGTTAGGTAGTTACTGTTCGTGTCATATTAAATTGTTTTTTATTACCAAATCAATTACGTATGAAAAACTCTATATTAACCTTAGTAATTATTTTGTTTGGTTCATTAGTTAATGCCCAAATGGAAAGTTCAAACTGGTATTTTGGTGATTTTGCCGGATTAAGTTTCAGTAATGGCTTACCGGAAGCAAATGTTAATGGGGCTTTAACTACTTGGGAAGGATGTGCCTCAATATCAAGTTATTCAGGTGAATTATTGTTTTACACTGATGGTAATAAAATTTGGAACAGAAATCATGTGTTAATGCCAAATGGATCCGGATTGCTTGGTAATTTATCCAGTACACAATCAGCGTTAATAGTTCAAAAACCAGAAAATGACAGTTTATACTACTTATTTACTATAGACGATGTTGCCCATGGTAATGGTGGCTCAGAAGGTTTGAATTATTCAATCGTAAATATGAACCTGGAATCAGGCCTGGGTGATGTAATTGAAGAAGAAAAAAATAATCACTTAACCAGCCCCATGTGTGAAAAAGTTACAGCAACTAAACATGCAAATGGTATCGATGTATGGATTTTATGCCAGAAATGGGAAACAAATGACATATACGCATATTTACTTACTGCAGAAGGAATTGATACGGAAGCCGTAATTAATAGTTGTGGTACGATTATATCTGGTATTATTGATAATGCTAAAGGTTATATGAAAGTATCTCCCAACAGCAGCATTATTGCTAAAGCGAATGCCGGTATGCATACCGTTGAAATATTTGATTTTAATAATAGTACAGGTGGTGTTACCAATGCAAGAGTAATACCGGATATGGCCGGTGAACCTTATGGAATAGAGTTTTCCCCTGACAATAAATTATTATACGTAAATACCTGGAAGAATCAGTCAGGACAAAGACTTTTACAATATGATCTTGAAGCAGGTGATATAAACGATATTATAGCTTCAGAATATATAGTTGGTATAGGTACCAATGGTGCACTGCAAACAGCCCCCGACAACAAGATATACATTGCCATGAACGGAAGTGGTTCACTATCCAGGATTAATCAGCCAAATAAATATGGACCAGATTGCGATTTTGAATTTAACAGTATAAGTCTTGGAGGCAAAACATCACAATATGGATTACCAAATTTTCCTTCTTATATTATCCCTCCCGTTGGAGAACATGAGTTGGTAATTAGTACAACAGATATCAATATTTATCCAAATCCAAATAATGGCAGGTTTTACCTGGAAGTTGATTCATCAGTTGAAAATGCAGTTATAGAACTATATGATTTGAATGGCAAATTGATCTGGAAAGAAAATGTTCAGTTAATCAGTAACTTAAAAACCAATATTATAGATGTTTCCTTTTTGGATAAGACTAGTTATATTCTTTTATTAAAAACAGGCAATAAAACTTTTTCCACTAAGTTATTTATTGAATAATGGAGAAAAGTAAGCAAAACGGTAAATTTGAGACTTCCAATATTATGTTGGTCTCGGTAACCCATATGCTTCATGATATTTACTCCTCTTTTCTTGCTCCATTACGTCCTCTACTTATCGAGAAATTTGGTATTGGGCTTGCTTTAGCATCAGTTTGGGATATTATAATGCGAATTCCATGGTTTCTAAATCCTTTAATTGGAATTATTGCTGAGAGAACAGCAGCCCGTTATTTTGTAATTGTAACCCCTGCAATAACTGCTATATCAATGAGTTTGCTGGGAGTAGCACCTTCATTTACAATAGTTTCCATACTCCTTTTTGTAATGGGTATAAGCGGAGCATTTTTTCATGTTCCTTCTCCGGTAATGATAAAAAGACTGTCGGGGAAATATACAGGAAGAGGAATGAGTTTCTTTATGTTTGGAGGAGAAATGGCCAGAACTTTGGGGCCTCTAATAATTACCGCGGCAGTTTCAGTTTGGGGATTAGAAGGTACGTGGAAATTAATTCCATTTGGATTGGTGGCCTCTTTTATTTTATTTTTAAAACTCAGAAAAATAAAAATATCATCGGAGTTTCAAAATAGGACAGGAGAGAGTCCGGCCTATTTATCTACCCTTAGAAGTTATTTGCCATTCTTTTTAATTCTTGTTGGAATAACCTTATTCAGGTCAATAATGAAATCAGGCTTAACGGCATTTTTACCAACTTATTTTTATAATGAAAAAGGGGAGACCCTATGGTTTGCTAATTCGGCATTGGCAGTTTTTCAGCTGGCAGGTGCTATCGGTACTATACTTGCCGGTAGCATATCAGATAGACTTGGGCGCAAGACAACACTTTTGATTATCAGTATTTTATCGCCTGTATTAATGTTTCTTTTTATTAATTCAACAGGTTATGCAAGTTTTGTTTTTTTACTTTTACTCGGCCTCTTTGTTTTTGCACCTGGTCCGGTTTTAATGGCTTTGGTACAGGATGTATCTAAAAAATTGCCGGTATTTATGAATAGCATTTATATGACCATAAGTTTTGTTACTTCGGCAATGTCTGTCTTATTTGCAGGAATGCTTGGCGATTGGATAGGACTGGAAAAAACTTATTTAATTTCATCTTTCCTTGCTTTAGGTGCCATACCTTTTGTACTTTTACTTAATAAAAGAAATTAAAATAAGCAAATGTTGTATTTCGTAGATATTCATTGTCATCCTTCAATGAAGGCTTTCTACTCATCCTTGCATCATTCACAGAGAAAAAATATGTGGGAATATATACCCGTAAGTCCTGTTTGTGATGAGTTGCCCAAGATTCTTAAAAGGCAGTTGGATGAAATGGTTAAGTTTTCTCAAACAAACCTTGACAATTGTAAAGAGGGCAGGGTAGGAGTCTTATTTTCAAGTATATATCCCGTAGAACGGGGATGGTTCGACGAAAATAATATTACCAATATTTTATTAGGAACCGAACTTTTTACTAAATCGGCAATTTGTAGCAGTGGCTTTAATGAAATGTTGGTAAATAGTTTGGTTAACGATATTACAAATAATAAAAAAGTAAACTATTTTCAGGATTTGTCTACAGAATATTATTATTTGAATTCAAATCAGGCAAAATCAGAAGATAACAATAAGACTTTTTTTATGGCCAATAGTTTTGATGAAATAGAAGCCGTTGAATTAAATAATGATAATACAAATATCGCTCTGATTTTTAATATAGAAGGAGGACATTCACTAATTGATTTCACTACTTATAAAGTTGCCCGAAATACTCCATTTCGTAAAGTAAATAAACGTAAATATTCAGAATATAAAAGATATAAAGAGCAAATATTCAGAAATATAGATATTTTAAAAGGGGAGGGAGAGAAAGAAATTTATATTGATGGTAATGCTGTCAATATGCATTTTAATCACACTCCATTATTCATAACTTTTGCTCATCATTTTTGGAACTTATTGTGCGGACATGCTGATAGTTTAAATTTAGGTGGTGATATTCTCCTAAATCAGAACAGAGCAAAAGGAAGAAAATTTAGCAGACTGGGCAGAGAAGTATTGCATAAACTCCTTGAGAGAGATGATAATAAGCGTCGTATTTTGATTGATATTAAACATTTGAGTATAAGGGCAAGGGAGGAATTCTTCAAAATATGGAAAAATGATTATTATTCAAAAGGCGATTCATTTCCCATTATTTCCAGTCATGCTGCCGTAAACGGAAGACAATCCTATGGCTTGAGAAAACGAATTGAAATGGAAAATAACTATTTCAATGATGCTGATATAAATATGTTTGATAAGGATATCAGGATAGTTTTTAAATCGGATGGTATTATTGGTTTAATACTAAATGAAGTAAGGTTGCCGGGATTTCAATCCAGTATTAAACTGAAGAAGAATAAACGTAAAATCAGGAAGTTACTGAAAAAAGATCCAGATGACAGTAGAATAGAGGAGTTGAAATCTGAAAACAAACAAATATATTTGCAATGTCTGGTAACAAATATGTTTCATATCGTTAGAACTATCAATGAGAAAAGAGCATGGGACATAATAAGTATAGGTTCTGATTTCGATGGTATGATAGATACATTAGACAATTATTATAGTGCAACAAATTTCATTAATTTAAAGAATGATTTAAATACATTTATTGATAATTGCAATAATTTGCTACATATATCGATTGATAATGAAGAGTTTAAATATTTAAAGTTTGGTTATACAACTAATGAAATACTCGATAAAATTTTTCATACTAATGCCATTGAGTTTCTTCGAAAGTATTTCCATGATGATTTTTTAAAAAAAGGAATAAAACATAAGTATATGGATATTAATAAATTAGATGAATTAGATCCTGAAGATTACGGATTATCCAAAAGGCAGAGAATTGTAAAAATTTCTGATGAAGAGATCGGTTTGGTGAAAATGCGAAAATCACGCATAATTATGAAGGATGGTGAGCAGATTTCCAAACTGGTAAACACCATAAAATCAAAAGACAACAAACTTAAAGTTAAATTGATAATTAGTGGTCCAATTTGCAGTAAAACAGTCAAATACTTAAAAGGAAATAATATAGATATAGTCTCTGTTTCCTAAAATATATCTAAATAATTAATTATGAATGGTACTAAACGAAATAGTATAGAGATTGGTCAGTATGTTTCCATAGTTTTAAAAAAAGATCAGCGCAGCGGCGAATTAACTGATGGTTACGTTAAACGAATATTGACCAAAGCACCATCTCATCCACATGGTATAAAAGTTATGCTTGAAGACGGACAGGTTGGGAGAGTCAAAGAAATTCTTGAAGAAGATTAGTTTGACTAATAATTATACTAAATAAGTTATTGATCTATTAATCAGAAAAATAAGTAATACATAAATGTCCTATAATTAATATTATGTTAAATAGAAATTGTCAAATATAAGGGGGAATATAATCTATACTCCCCCTTTTTATATTTTATGAAAAACTATTTATTATTTAATTCTTCAAGTTTATCATTCATCTTTAATCTGATGTAAGCTTCTTTAAGCGCATTACGTGTATATACATCTTCAGAGTTTAATTCCAAAGACTTTTCCAGAAATGGAATAGCCTTCTTGAGATTAGCATCTGCTTTTGCATTAAGCGAATCATATTCTTTAACTTTATCCAATGGTAAATCATTGGCTTGAGCCTGAAATTCAGCTGCTTTATTAACATAAATTGCGCCTATATTGTAAAATGCTTCGAAAAAATTAGGTCTAACTTCTGATGCTTTCAAATAGTACTTTTCAGCATTTTCATAATCCTTTTGGTCATCATAGGTTTTTCCTAAAAGGAAGTAAAGATTTGAGTTTTCAGGATCTTTTTCAATGGCAGCCAGCAAACTATTTTGTAATTTCTCAGTCTCCCCTTTTTCAAGATATGTTTGTGCTTCTTCCAAAAGTAAACTTAATTCATTTGGAAATTTTTCACGACCAGCGGTCAATATTTCCATAGCACGAACTGTATCACCCAACTGTTTTGCTGAACGATTATAGAACATATATACTCTTGGATCCTCAAAATTAGCATCAATACATTTTTGCAGATATTCTGCAGCAATCTCAGGTTTATCCGACATTACTCCTGCCATACCTATGTTAAAAGCAGCAATAGTATCGAATTTTCCGTTCGACTTAGCAATATCAAAAGCATATTTAAAATCCTGTATGGCATCACCAAAATTACCGTTTTGAAATTTTGTACCGCCTTCAGTATAAAAAACATTTACTAAGTTATTCATATTCGCTTCGATGTCTTTGGTAAGTTTACCCTTCTCATCAAATTGTTTTGCTTTTTGGAATGATTTGTATGCTTCAACAGCGGCATTGGTATCAAGTTGATGATATGCTGGCAATGGACTTTGGGCGATATTATAATAAATCATCCCTCTGTAAAGCCATGTTTTTGCATCATTCATTGTTTTATCATGCTTAACAGCTTTGTCAATTGATTCCTTTGCTTTATCTAGTTTTCCATCTCTATTGTAATTAAAGGCTGATGTTCTTTCAAAGTTTTGAGCAAAACCAATACTTAACATCATGCTAAGGCCTAATAATAATGCTATTTTTTTCATGTATCTTAATTTTTATTATTAATGGAAAAAGCCTTCCCTTTTATAACTTTTCCATCTAACTAATTGGTTCTTAATAATGATTTAAATTATTGCAAATATATTTATTATACCATTACTTCAAATATCATACCTTAATTTAGAAATAATAAAATTACCTAAATTATTCAACGATATTTTCATCATTTTCTTCTTCTGAAGTTTCATCTTCCGAAGACGTATTATCTTCATTTACAATGTCTTCCGAGGTAGTCTCAGCATTAGCTGCTTCTAATTCATCAATTTCAGCAAGAGCTTCATTATCTTCTGCAGTTATTTCAACTTTTGCAACTGCAGCTATTTCATCTTCATCTCCAAGTTTAATAAGTCTGACTCCCTGAGTTGCCCTGCCCATAACTCTCATATTTTCAACTGCCATTCTGATAATGATACCGGATGTGTTGATAATCATAAGGTTATCTAATTCAGTTACATCTTTAATTGCAATTAAATATCCTGTTTTTTCGGTAATATTCAGAGTCTTGACACCTTTACCACCTCTGTTAGTGATACGGTAATCATCTATATTAGATCGTTTTCCGTATCCTTTTTGGGAAACAACTAATACATCATGATCGAGGTCTTCAAGGCAGATCATTCCGATAACCTCATCTTTTTCATTTTCAAGCCTCACTCCTTTCACTCCGGCAGCGTTTCTACCCATAGGACGAACAGTTGATTCGTTGAAACGAATTGCCCTGCCTGATTTTTTTGCCAGAATAATCTCGCTACTGCCACTTGTAAGTTTAGCTTGTAGCAACTCATCACCATCCTTTATGGTAATCGCATTAATACCATTCTGGCGTGGACGTGAATATGCTTCTAATGAGGTCTTTTTAATAATACCTTTCTTAGTTGCAAGAATTATATAATTGTTATTAATGTATTCTTCGTCTTTCAGATTTTTGACATTAATAAATGCTTTCACAACATCATCCTGGTCGATATTCAACAAGTTCTGAATTGCTCTTCCTTTTGAGGTTTTTGAACCTTCAGGAATTTCAAACACTCTCAACCAGAATACTTTACCTTTTTCAGTAAACAATAATAAGTAATTATGATTAGTTGCAACGAATAAATGTTCAAGGAAATCTTCATTACGTGTAGTACTTCCTCTGGAGCCACGCCCTCCCCTATTTTGTATTCTGTATTCGGTTAAGGCTGTTCTCTTTATATAACCCATATTCGAAATGGTAATTACCACTTTCTCATCAGGAATTACATCTTCAAGACTTATATCTTCGGCAGTATAAACGATTTTACTTCTACGCTCATCGCCATATTTTTCTTTTATCGCGGCAAGTTCATCTTTAATCAGATTCATTCTAACCTCTTTGCTGGCAAGAATTTCATTATACCAGGTAATTTGTTTAAGAAGTTCATCATAGTCTAACTTGATTTTATCGCGTTCCAGGCCGGTAAGTTTCTGAAGTCGCATATCAAGAATAGCTCTGGACTGAATTTCACTAAGCTTAAATCTTTCCATCAAGCCATTTCTCGCTTCTTCTGGAGTTTTTGAAGCCCTGATTAGTTTAATTACTTCATCCAGGTTATCGAGTGCAATTAATAATCCTTCAAGTACATGTGCCTTCTTTTTAGCTTCTCTTAAATCATATTCAGTTCTGCGAACAACAACTTCATGTCGGTGTTCAACAAAATAGTGAATCATTTCTTTAAGGTTAAGCGTTTTTGGCCTACCATGAACAAGAGCAACATTATTAACGCTAAAAGAACTTTGTAATGCTGTCATTTGATATAACTTGTTCATTACAATGCTTGGTATTGCATCTTTTTTCAAGTCATATACTATTCTCATTCCGTTTCTATCCGACTCATCGTTAATATCGGCAATTCCGTCAAGTTTCTTATCGTTAACAAGATCGGCTGTTTTTCTAATCATTTCAGCCTTGTTAACCTGATAAGGGATAGAATTTGCAATTATTCTTTCTCTTCCGTTATTTCCTTCTTCGATAGTAAGTTCTCCCCTCATCATCACACGGCCTCTACCGGTTTCAAAGGCGTTTATAACTCCCTCATAGCCATAGATAATACCACCTGTTGGAAAATCGGGTGCCTCAACTATTCTACCTAAATCAGTAACACTTATCTCTGTATCTTCGATATATGCAATAGTTGCATCAATAACCTGTGACAGATTATGAGGAGGCATATTAGTTGCCATACCCACAGCAATACCAGAGGCTCCATTTATAAGTAAGTTTGGAATTTGTGTTGGCAATACAACGGGCTCCTTTAATGTATCATCGAAATTAAACTGGTGATCAACAGTATCTTTATCTATATCAACCAGCATTTCTTCTGCAATTTTCCGAAGTCGTGCCTCTGTATAACGCATTGCGGCTGCATTATCGCCATCAATTGAGCCGAAGTTACCTTGTCCTTCTACCAAAGGGTATCGTAATGACCACTCTTGTGCCATACGAACCATAGAATCGTAAACGGAAGTATCTCCGTGAGGATGATACTTACCCAGCACCTCTCCTACTATTCTGGCTGATTTCTTATATGATCGGTTAGAAAAAACACCGAGTTCATGCATTCCAAAAAGTACACGGCGATGAACAGGTTTTAATCCATCTCTAACATCAGGAAGCGCTCTGGAAACAATTACCGACATCGAATAATCGATATAGGCCGACTTCATCTGATTCTCAATATTAACCTTTATTATTCTTTCACCTTCAAAAACATTCTCCATAAAAAAATTGTATGATTTGTCTTTATATTATATAGGTGGCAAAAGTAAGAAATTTAGACCAATAAAAGTCGATTTAATATTGTCAATAAAGTTAATTATTTTAACAGTTAAATGTTAACAAGTGTCACTTATAAAAAACTGCACAGTTTTTGTGATTACTACTTTTGTAATACAAAAATTGTTAGGAATATCATAAAAATTACCTAGTTGTAATCGACTATTGTGTAGTTTTGCAACAAATAATTATAAATAATAATATGGAAGCTAAATTTTCTAAGCGCGTTAAAGATGTCCTCTCCTATAGCAGAGAGGAAGCAGTTAGGCTGGGAAATAATTATATCGGACTGGAACATCTCTTACTCGGTATTATTAGAGAGGGAAACGGAATGGCAGTTCAACTTCTTAAATTTTTTGGTGTTGAAATCGACAAGTGTAAAAAAGAAATAGAAGAAAGTGTAAAGAATCCCAAGGGAAACAGCATAAGCAGTGAGAATATTCCCCTTGTAAAACAAGCCGAAAAAGCATTGAAATTAACTTATTTGGAAGCAAGGGTGTTTAATAGTGAACTTATTGGAACTGAGCACCTTCTACTTGCTATTCTGAAAGATGATAATAATATTGCCACATCAAAACTAAATAGTATGGGCGTTGATTATACAAACTTTAAACAGGAACTCTCATCCATTAAAAAGGAAAATGATGAATATCCTGATTTAATACAACCAAGTTCATCTACTCAGGATCCTGAGGAAGAGGACACAGCCCAAACACCAGGAGGTGGATTTGGCAGAACTCAAAAACAAAGCGGATCTCCTAAATCTAAAACTCCTGTATTGGATAACTTTGGAAGAGATCTTACAAAGTTTGCCGAAGAAGGCAGGCTCGATCCTATTGTAGGAAGAGAAAAAGAATTACAACGTATTGCTCAGGTATTGAGTCGTAGGAAGAAAAATAATCCGATTTTGATAGGAGAACCCGGGGTTGGTAAATCAGCTATTGCTGAAGGTTTGGCACTTAGAATAATAGAAAGAAAAGTGTCTAGAGCTCTCTTCAACAAAAGAATTATTACTCTGGATTTAGCATCACTGGTGGCCGGAACAAAATATCGAGGCCAATTTGAAGAAAGGATGAAAGCCGTTCTAAACGAACTTACTAAGAATGAGGATATTATTCTTTTTATTGATGAAATTCATACAATTGTTGGTGCAGGAAATGCTTCTGGTTCTTTGGATGCAAGTAATATGTTTAAACCGGCTTTGGCCAGAGGCGAATTACAATGTATCGGAGCCACCACTCTTGATGAATACCGACAGTACATCGAAAAAGATGGTGCTCTGGAAAGAAGATTTCAAAAGGTGTTGGTAGAACCTACTTCAGCAACTGAAACGGTTACCATACTAAACAATATTAAAGAAAAGTATGAGGACCACCATTTGGTAAAATATAGTCCGGAGGCAATTTTGTCATGTGTGAACCTTACAAACAGATATTTAAGTGATCGCTATCTTCCTGATAAGGCTATTGATGCGCTCGATGAAGCAGGTGCAAGAGTTCATATCAGCAACATACATGTTCCTGCAGAAATTATAAACCTTGAAGGAGCCATTGAAGAGTTAAAACTCAAAAAAACTTCTGCAATAAAAAGTCAAAAGTTTGAAGAGGCTGCTCAATTCAGAGACCTCGAAAGGAGATATGGTGATGAATTAGTTAAGGCTAAGAAAAAATGGGAAGAGGATGCTAAAATCAACCGACAAACAGTTGATGAGGAAAACGTTGCAGAAGTTGTTGCAATGATGACAGGTATTCCTTTAACAAATATTGCTCAGTCGGAAAGCAGCAAGCTTATGAATATGGAAAAAGTTCTGCAAACAGAAATTATTGGCCAGAACGATGCTGTAGGAAAAGTTGTTAAAGCAATTAGAAGAAACCGTGCAGGACTAAAAGATCCAAATAAACCTATTGGCTCCTTTATCTTTTTAGGGGCAACAGGTGTTGGTAAAACATATTTGGCAAAATTACTTGCCCGATTTTTATTTGATACAGAAGATGCACTCATTAGAGTTGATATGAGTGAATATATGGAAAAATTTGCCGTTTCCAGGCTCGTTGGTGCACCTCCGGGATATGTTGGATATGAAGAAGGAGGCCAGTTAACCGAAAAAGTAAGAAGAAAACCTTATTCCATAGTTCTTCTCGATGAAATTGAGAAAGCACATCCTGATGTTTTCCATTTGTTATTACAAGTTTTGGATGATGGTGTATTGACAGATAGTTATGGTAGAAAAGTAGATTTTAAGAACACCATAATTATTATGAAATCTAACATTGGCTCTCGTCAACTGAAAGATTTTGGACAGGGAGTTGGTTTTACCACACAAGCTAAAAAAGACAGTAAGTCAACTCATTCAAAAGGAGTTATAGAAAATGCCCTAAAAAGAGCATTTGCTCCCGAATTCCTGAACAGAATTGATGATGTTGTTATTTTCGATTCACTGGACAGAGATGCAATTATTAAGATAATCGATATAGAATTGGGTTATTTGTACAAGAGAATTGAAGAAATGGGCTATAAAGTTAAGGTTAGTACCAGGGCTAAAGATTATCTCATTGATAATGGCTGGGATGAACAGTTTGGAGCACGACCATTAAAACGTGCTATCCAAAAATATATAGAAGATCCTTTGGCAGAAGAAATCATTCAAACCACCTTAAAAGAAGGTGATACTATAAGTATTGGATACGACTCCAAGAAGGATGATATAAGTATAAAAATTACCAAGAAAAAGTAATTTTCTTATTTTAAATGAAAATAAAAAAGGCTGCAATTTAGGTTGCGGCCTTTTTTATAATCCTCAAATGTTTATTTTCGCCACCGAAAAATTATATATTTGAGCAAAATTTTTATTTAATAATTCGGTATTATGGAGAAAAAACCACTACTTAGAGGAGGTGAATTCCTGGTGAAAGATGTAAACTATAATGATGTTTTCATTCCTGAGGAATTTGATGAAGAACAAAATATGATAGCAGAAACCTGCAAGGATTTTGTTGAAACTGAGGTAGTTCCACATTTTGAAGCACTCGACAAACACGAACAAGGACTTATGCCTTCACTTCTTAAGAAAGCTGGTGAATTAGGCTTATTGGGTATTTCCATCCCTGAGGAGTATGAAGGTTTCGGACAATCATTTATAACAAATATGAGGGCTAATGAAGCTGTTGGCTCAGCCTATTCATTTTCGGTTGCATTTATGGCACACACCGGAATTGGTTCATTACCACTGGCATATTATGGAAATGATGAACAAAAAGATAGATATCTTACTGATTTAGCCACAGGAGAAAAACTGGCTGCTTACTGCCTCACTGAACCGGGTGCCGGTTCAGATGCAAATGCTGGTACCTCAAAGGCTGTACTTACCGAAGATGGTAAGAATTATATTCTTAACGGCCAAAAGATGTGGATTACTAATGGTGGTTTTGCCGATTTATTGACTGTCTTTGCCAAAATTGATAACGATAGAGTTCTGAGTGCATTTCTGGTTGAATCCAGTTGGGAAGGAATAAGTATGAATCCTGAAGAAAATAAAATGGGTATTAAGGGTTCTTCTACACGCCAAATATTCTTTAATGATGTTAAGGTGCCTGTTGAAAACCTTCTAGGAAAAAGAGGAGAAGGATTCAGAATTGCATTAAATATTCTTCATATTGGCAGAATTAAACTCGGAGCAACGGTTATTGGTGGTATGCGTCGTGCAATAAACCACTCAGTAACTTATGCCAACGAACGTAAACAATTCGGATCTCCACTTTCCGACTTTGGAGCCATTAAACATAAAATGGGTGAACAAATTATCAGAATGTTTGCCACCGAATCAGCAGTTTATCGCGCAAGTAAAGATATGGATGATACTATTCATCAAATGCTGGATGAGGGTAAAACCTATGGTCAGGCAAATATTGATGGTGTTGCAGAATTTGAACCTGAATGTGCATTGCTAAAAGTATATGGCTCTGAATCACTGGATTATATAGTTGATGAGATGGTGCAGATTTTTGGTGGAATGGGATTTTCTGCAGAAGCTCCTGCTGATAGATCTTATAGGGATTCACGTATTAACAGAATTTTTGAAGGTACCAACGAAATCAATCGTCTTATTACTGTTGATTCCATTTTGAAAAAAGGAATGAAACATAAGATCGAACTATTTGAAGAAGCAAGAAAAGTTTTGGATAATATTGATAATATAAGCAGTGTAGATTTCAATAAGGGTGATTATTACGATAATCTTCATAAAATTGTTAGGAATTTAAAAGATGTTGTTCTGTTGCTATTGCCTGAAATTCAAGAAGTATTCAAACGTAAGTTGATGTTTGAAGAAGAAGTTTTGATGAATTTGTCTGATATTATGATGAATGTTTATTCTTTGGAATCAACACTTTTAAGAGTTGAAAAACTTGATAAGAATAATTTGAAGCCTGATACAATAGATTATTATAAAAGCATGTTATGTGTACTTAAACACGACATGACAGCAAATATATATAAAGCGGCCTATGATGCTATTGGTTCTTTTGCTACTGACGAAAACAAATCCCGTTTATTGATTGCAGTACAGAAACTTACTTTTATGGAGCCTGTTAATATAAAAGACCTCAGACGTAAAATAGCAGATAAACTTATTGATGACGGTTTTTATAAGTTTTAATAGTAAAAAGTCCAAAAAAAAAGTGTCACGTTTATGCGAGACACTTTTTTTTTGTTTGTAATTATTCAAATGCATCCAGTATTGATCTGACAAATTTATCGTAGTTAAACTCACCTTTCTTAGAAAGCCCCATACGTACTATAACAAGTTTATAATCAGGGATAATATAAACTCTTTGTCCGTTAAAACCATCTGCAAAAAAGATATTGTCGGGACATGAAGGAAGTTCCGGATTCTTACCACCATTAAGCCAAAACTGAGCACCGTATCCCCCACCCGATTTTTTGGCCGGAGTACTAGTAAATTTTACCCAGTCATCAGGTAGAATTTGTTCATTGCCCCAATATCCTTTGTTGGCATAAAGTAATCCATAGCGAGCCCAATCGCGGGGAGTTCCAAATGAATATGACGATCCTACAAAGGTTCCTGAAGCATCGGTTTCCAATAACATGCTTCTCATACCAATTTTATTAAAAAGTTCTTCTCTTGGAAAAGAAATATAATCCTCATATGAGTCGGAACTTCTTTTTAGAATTTCGGAAATTATATTGGAAGTACCTGAAGAATAATACCATACCGAATCTGGTGGGTATGAAACCTCACTTGCAATAGCATACTTTGCAGTATTCGATTCTTCAAATAGCATTATTGTGGCATCACATATCTTGCTGTAATTTTCCTCCCATTCCAGGCCTGAACTCATTTGCAAGAGATTTTTTAAACTTATTTTGCTACGTTCATCGTTATACCATTCATTAATTTGGGTTTTACCTTCCAGTTTCAACTTATTTTGTTTTACACGAATTCCGACCAGCGTACTCATTATGCTTTTGGTCATCGACCATCCCAGTATTCTGGTATCTTTTGTGAATCCATAATTGTAGGCCTCTTCCATAAATAAAGTATCGTAAGCAACAACAATGGCTCTTGTATGACCTTCGTTCAAGGCTGCATTAATGGCTTTTTTAAGTTTACCTATGTTTATGTTTGCAGGTATACTATCCCTTAACTTATCGCCATAAGGCCAGAATATAGTATCAGGATTAATGTTTGGAAAAACTGGCTTGTATTTCTGATTTTTAACCGTTTCAAAATCGGCATCATTTATAAGAGCACAACCCAAACCATCTCTGTATACAGCAGTTTGAGTAGCCAATCCCAGAAAACTTGATGTTATAGTTCTGTTTTCCTTATCCCATACATTGGTTGGTAAACCAACAAAAAAGGAATTTAAATCATTCTTTTCAATACTTTCCTGATCTCTTTCTGATAGATATATACACGAACATACATCTTTTGCAGCATAACCATTAAATATAATTGCAAACATGCTAATGCCATAAATAATACCTCCCAAAAAGGCTATAATTACTAATAGCCAAATAGATAAGCGTTTAATTTTCATAGTATTTGTATTTATTTGTGATGCTAATTTAACATTATTTTAGAGATATTTAATTACTTATCCTTAGCGTAAATCATTATTATCATATTTTCGCTGATTAATAAATTAAATATGCTTGAAAAGTTAAAAAAACGCTGGAAAGTAAAGTCTGATTGGGATGTGGTTATTATTTTTATTGTTTTTGCCCTTGCGGGAAGCACATCACTTTATATAAAGCAACCAGTATTTCTGTTATTGGATATACAAAAAGACTTGCTACCTTTATTTGATTTTATCCTTATATATATTCTGGTAGTGAACCCCTCCTACTTACTACTATTACTTTTTTGGGGTTTCGTTTTCAGGAAGTGGGATTTCTTTTGGAATTTTGAAAAGAAAATATTTAAAAGAATTCTATATCTGGAAATTATTACAGCCCTGGTTTATATTACAAAAACTCTTATTAACAATTATTTATAAAGCATTAGTTACAGTAATAAGAGTGAAAAGTATGCTATAATCCCTAATGATATCAATATAATTGTCAAATATGATAAAATAAACAATAATGTTGCAAATATCGACTTTACCCATTTAAATGAATAGAAGTTTTTTAACCAGATTATGGAAGCTGTTAACACTAATAGATATGATATAATCAAAACCCAATCTAAGGAAAACATCCAATCAAAGAAGTTAGATATAGCTAATATTAAAAATATTAAAGTTTGTAGGTGTATGAGAAATATCAGACTCTCAAAATAATAACCTTTACGGCGTTTACCATAAAAAATAAATAAAATAAACGCTGCAAGGGGCATTACAAAAAACATGCTGCCTGATACATAATCTGAAAATGAATCATTAAACTTTTCTCTCCCCTGTTTGGTATTTAGGCTTTTAAGTTTTGAAAGTTCAATGCCTGCGAACGATTCTGTACTATCATTTAGTTCTGCGGTAAATTGTTTAGATTTAAATGAGCTATCATTCGAAACAACATCTTCATTATCGAATACAACATAATTTGTTGTGTCATTAACTGCTGACTTATCGTCATTACCAATTTGTATTATTGAATCTCCAAGTGTAAGTACTGTAAAATAAACTAAACTAACCAATAAGTACATCCTTAATGGGCTAAGGTATTTTGTTCTTTTCCCTTTTAGAAATTCCTTTGAGAGAAATGCCGGTTTTGTAATTAATAATTTGAAACTTACTACAAATTTGGAATCAATATTTAAACTGCTAGCTAAAAAGTCATTTACCAGGTATCTGAAACCAAGTTTAACTTCTTTATTTTTCTGACCACAATGCGGACAAAAATCGAAACTATTATCGAAATTATTTTCACAATTTGGGCAGAGAGTTTCTTTTACCTTTAACTTCATGATAAACTTATTAGATATTAATATCAGGAATCAACCAAACCAACAATATAATTATTAGCAAAGCTGGAAGCATATTCATTACTTTTATCTTTTTTATTTCCAATATATTAAGAGCCAGGCCTATTAATAATATTCCACCAACGGCAGATAATTCAGAAATATAAATTGCAGGAAAAAATTCACCAAAAGCAGATGCCATTAATGTAATGCCTCCCTGATAAATTAAAAGTGGTATTGCCGAGAACATTACGCCTATTCCAAGTCCTGAAGCCAGAGCTATTGATGAAACTCCATCCATAAGCGATTTAATTAGGAGTAAACGGGAACTGCCGCCCATCCCCTCTTCTATGGCCCCCAGAATGGTTAGAGAACCCATACAATAAAGCAGGAAAGCAGTAAGCATCCCATCGGTAAATTTATCGTTCTTTATCTTCAATTTACTTTTAAGAAACTCACTAAGTTTTTCTGTCTGTCTTTGTAAATTTAAGACTTCGCCAATTAGCGCACCTATAACCAAAGCCATGATAAGGTGAAGTTCATGAGTGGTTTTTAATGCCATACTTATTCCCAGGAAAAAAGTAAACAATCCAACTACCTGAAAAAACATTTTTATAAATCTGTCGGGTAATTTTTTATTCAGAGCCAAACCCAATGCACTTCCGGCAACTACTGTAATTACGTTTATAATTGTTCCAATCATAAGTTTATATCTGGTTTACGAATATAGAAATTATTATCAAAATTAAACTTGACATTGGTTTTATATTTTAATTGAGTAAAAAGATTTTATTTCCCATATAAATTTTTAATTTTACAGCAGCATTAAAAAACCAACACATAATGATTTTCTTACCCAAAAAATTAATACTGATATTAGTATTAACCTTTAATTCAATGTTCTATGCAAATATTGTCTTTTCACAAGATTTGAAGTCAATTTTATCTCAGGAAGGTAAAGATAATAGCGAAGTATGGAAAAAGGAAAGACTAAACTACTACCTGGATAACCAGTCTGTTGTGACGAATAAGCCGGAAAGTTTTTTTTATAGCGGAAACGATAAATTACGATTGGGGCTATATAAGGAGGCAATAGATGATTATAAGAAGGCTATTAAGGATAGCGAAAAAATAGTTGAAGTTATCAGTACTCTTGAAAAGGATTATTCTAATACTGATGTTTTTATGAACCTCAGCCAATGCTTTACACAATTAGACAATTACGATAGTGCCATTTATTATTGCGAACGTGCAATAGAAGAAGACAAATATTACGAGGACGCATATATGCAAAAAGCATATATACTCTTAAACCAAAATAAATCGAAGCAGGCATTAATTTTTCTGGATGAAGCGGAAAATATTTTCCCGGAGTCGAAAAAATTATACTATGAAAAGGGTAATATATATCTGTCTTTAGGGAAGGTTTCAAAGGCTAAAAAATACATACGTAAATCTATTAAAATTGATCCTGATTTTGAAGAAGCAAGACTCTTATTAGTTAATATTCATATACTTACTTATAATTTGGAAGGAGCCATGAGAGAACTTAGAAGATCCATAAAAAATGCTAAAAATCCTCAGGCTAGTCTTTTTTTTAGAGCATATATTTATTTGATTCAAAACAAACTATCAAAGGCATACAATGACTTGAACAAAGCTTATATCATTGATACAACAAATTATACTATTGGTTATGGTCTGTCATTACTTTCTTTTTATTATGAAAATTATGATTTTGCCAATAAACTTTATAGAGAATCATGGAATGGGTTAAATAAAAGCGACAGTGTAATAAGTCCCGAGTTGGAAATAGAAGATTTTGAGTATGGCTACTTTATAAATGAAGTTAATAAAGATGGTTATGAAAAGGAACAAAAATTATTAAATGAGGTTATGTACAATGACGTGCACGGAAATCAAAAGGAGATAACGAATATTCTTGACAACTTTTTAAAAGAAAATCCTGACTCTCAGTTTGCAAAACGCTTAGAACTTGTTAATGAAGATTTTAAGCCATACCAGATGCTTGTTATCCTTGAAAATAATGTGTCTTTTAATTTCGAAGATGATTTGCCTTCTGTAAAATATTTCAGTACAAATACTTCTTATGTAAATCTTGTAGATGAATTATTGGAAGAAGATTCAAGTCAGATAAGTTTCTATTGGAGAAAATGTGAAAACGAATTAATTAAATCTAATTATGATACAACATTGTATTTTGCAACTCGTGCGATAGAAATTGATTCAACTTTTTTTATCTCATATAAATTAAGAGGTTTTGCAGAACTGTATAAATCTGATTATGAAAAGAGTATTGCAGATTTTAAGTATATCGCTGATAACTCCAGGAGTCCTGAAAATTGCGTATACAGAGGGCTTGCCTTATCGTATTATAAATCAGGTGAATATCGCAATTCTATCAAATGTAATATGGAAATTCTTGATAGAGATCCGAATAGTTGGGATTATTATAATACTGGTTTGGCATATGAGAAATTAAATGTATATGATACAGCATTGCTTTGTTATGACGAGGCGATTAAAATGAAAAGTAGAAAACGGGATTTTTATAAATCCGAAGCCAGGGTATACATGAGTATGGGCGATACTTTAAAGGCTATAGGAGTATTAAAGCAAGGTTATGATCAGTCGAGTAAATTTATATTATTAGTAGATATTGCGGACCTTTTACTAGAAATTAAAGATTATGAAGAAGCACTGATCTATTACGAAAAAACTAAAAAGATTGATAAGAATTATACATATGGAGTATTAGGAGTTGCCAATTGTAAAAGACTCCTTGGTGCGAATAAAGAAGCCATAAAATACTATGATATAGCTATTGAACAACTACCTGAACATGCTTTTAGTTATTATGGTAAAGCCTTGGTATATTACAGTTCAGGTGATTATAGGGCTGCAATGGAATGGGCTTTGGAGGCTGAAAAACTGAATGACCAATATGCGGAGGCATTTGATGTAATTGCCAAATCAGCTTTTAAATTATCTCGTTATAATGTTAGTTATGCGTATGGAGTAAAGGCTGTTAAAGCAGACCCTGGTAACCTGAAATATTTACTCCAACTTGGTGAATATACCTTAATGAGAGGCAGTTACGAAGATGCTGCAAATTTATATGCCCAAATTTTTGAAAAATATAAATTTGAGGAATATATTAGTGATTACCTGAAAGCTAAGGAGCGGCTCAGGAAAATGAGTGATTTAAATATTAAAACTGAAAATATTAAAAAGGTTATTGTAGAATTTTTCTAATATTTTTTAAGAATTGATGAATTGACAAATAGTTTATAATTGCATCAAAATAGATATTAATGCATAAATTTATTATTTTTCTTCTTATCCTACTAAATTTAAGTGCACAGGCACAGCAATTTGAATCTATAATTGGAACTGATAATTATGTTAACTCACATATTTTAGTTGTTACAAACCGATTGGCCGATTCAAATACTAGAATGATTAATCCTGTTTTCAGGAACATAGTTGATACTACTTCACCATTAAAATTTTATGATGTTAGATTTGAAGAGGGCAATTTTATAGCAAAGGAAACTACTCTAACAGATTATTTTCGCAACTCACCTGCTCAACTGAAAGATTGGCTGTTATTTGTACATGGCGATGGCAAAACTTTCATAAGAGCAACAGCAAGAGGTTTGGATATTCAGAATTATTATAAGGTTAATGTAATTGTTTTTGCCTGGCCTTCAAGATTGCCGGGAAATAGTATGACAAAGCACTTTAAGGCTTCACTGCGTAATGCGGAAAAATCGACAGGCGATTTGTTGGTATTAATAGATAGTTTAAAAGATCTGAGATATGAAAATACTAAGTATTTTAAGAATGCTCATTTGTCGGCCATGTATCACAGTTTAGGAAACAAAATTCTTAAACTTTCTGCCGATAGTATAAATAGTAAATTTAGCCATGATTATATTTTTGATAATCAGATATTAAATGCAGCCGCAGTAAATCAGCAAGGAAATAATGTTTGGATAGAAAAAATCAATATTCAGAAACGACTATTTAATAATAGTAATGTTTTTGATCTTAATTTAAACGGATTAAGAATTATATCTCCCTTGAAATATTTACTGGGTGAAAGGCTATTTAAGCCGCTGTCAGACAGCCTTCTGTATTTTAATTTTACGGAGACAATAGGAACTAGGTTACCTCCCGGAAAATCGCATACTTATTATTTGGGCATGCCTGAGAAATTCCCTGGTGTAAAAAGGTATTATCATGAAATATTTCATGGTTTAATGCCCGATACTACTGATGCATCATACATTAAAAGAAGAAAATACGGGTTTGGATACGATGTGCTAAAATAGTCGTTTAAACAGTTTCTACATTTCCTTCTTCATCAACAAGGACTCCAAAGTTCATATATTCCAGTTTTCCATCCACAAAGAAAAAGTCCATCATGCCCTTATCAAACGAATATCTTTTGTCGGAATCCTCCATTTCAATATCAAAATTTTCATGTCCGTTTTCTTTCATGAATTTTAAAGCATCTTCTTCCGACATGCCAATTATTTTGGTGTTATAAAGTTCAGCATCCGGATGTTCAGTTTCAATACCAGCAACTACCTGTCGTGTAATTCCATCCATAAAAACTGAAAAGCCTTGTTCCCAATAATGAAGAACAACAATATTTAGTTCTTCATCATCGTCGAAACTAACTATTTCTTCAGGTTCACCAACTAATTCAGCAAGGCGTTCCATATCCATTCCAAATTCTATTTTGCCGTATCCAATGTTTGGTTTGATTGTATTATCCGATAACATTTTATTTATTTGATTTCGATTATTATAAGTTTCAAATGTAATTTAATTTGTTAACAAAGAAATAAAAATAAATGATTAATCAAAAATAAATATTCCTATAAACATTCTAAATTACATATTATTTTCATTGATTTACTTAAAAGGTGAGTTTGGCTCTTTTGCCATCGTTTTAAACACCATTTTATCGAGGAAATCAGGAAAGAATTTATTAATAAGGAAAGTAAGTTTTCCTTGAGAAGTAAGAATTATCCTGTTTTTTCTTTTAAGAGTAGCTTTATAAATATGATTTGCAACTTCATCTGCCGACATCATTTTATCTTCATCTCTTGGTGATTCCCCCTGTTGAGAGCCATCTGCTGCAAGGGCAGTATTTCTAATATTTGAGGCTGTAAACCCGGGAAACGCCATTAAAACATGTAAACCTTTTTTAAGATTTTCTATTCGTAATGTTTCCATAAAACCATTTATAGCAAATTTAGAGGCAGAATAACCGGTTCTTCCGGGTAGCCCTTTCAGGCCTGCTATTGACGATATTCCTACTATACTTCCTTTGTTTTGTAATAAATACGGTAGTGCATGCTTGCTGCAATATACAGTTCCCCAGAAGTTTATGTCCATTAATCGCTTTATAACTTTTAAATCCAGATCTTCAAAAATAGCCCTCATGGAAACTCCTGCATTATTAATTAAAACATCAACACTCCCAAAAGTGTCAACAGCCTTTAATATTAAGTTTTTGCAATTAGACTCATTACTTACATCGCATTGTAAATAACTTACCTTACCCCCTCCGTTTTTTATTTCTCCTGCAACTCTTTCAAGAGCCTGCAAATTTCTTGCCCCCATAACTACTTTAGAGCCTTCCCTGGCAAACTTCTTTGCTAAAGCTTCACCTATACCCGAACTAGCTCCGGTTATTACCACAACCCTATCTTTCATAATAATTTGTTTTTGCTAAAATAATTCAGAAAGTGTAATTTTTGAAATTAAAACTTATTTATTTCATTCATTTTTCTTTCAAAGTCGATAACTTTTCTTCTGGTAGAAATTACATATTCATAGTAATCAGTATCACTTTCCGGATTTAGCATACGTTTCTCAGGCTTCAGTTCTTCTACAAATGCATTAAAATTATAATCTGACGACATAATTTGCATAATACCATATTTGTAGGAGAAGAAATAATACTGATTTTCACTTGATTTTAAGAGAATAGTTATTCCACTGCCTGTTCTACCCATTTCAATTTGAACATAGCCATCAAAATACTTATTTACAGGTTCTTCATCGGCAAAACCCAATCCAATTTTGCCAACAGAAACAAAGGATTTTGATTCATTATGCCAACGTAAATTAAGGTCGCTAAATATTAAAGTATGTTTAAGTTCGTCGGGAAGTTTTTTAATTTTTCCGTAAAGAGCCAATTCAGTTATCATTAAAGCACTCCTTTCGGTTCCAACTACCTTTTTCAGGAATACCGGAAATGTACCCTCAGCATGTGTTGCAGGTGTGTTGTTTGATAATTGTAAACTATCGGTCATCATCTTAATTACTTTCTTATCGATAAAAAAGTCAAGAAGTAATGATGTATTTACATAAGTTGAATCAGGAATTATTTTATGAGTTATTTTTCCTGCTGCAAGAGACTTGAAAATGTTTGAATTTAGACCAAAATCAATCTCACCATCAACATTTAAAATACATCTTTTTGTATCGAGTTCACCCAGATTATCGTCTATCAAATTATTAAACAAACGCTCTGGCGTTCCTACTTTAAACGATTTATTTATACTATCGTAAATTAATTGTCCTTTTGCTTCACCAATTAATTTGTCGGAATTACTCTTTAAACCTTGAAATATTCTTGGATAAAAACTGCCGTGAGTGTTAGAAAAGGCAAGCCCAAAAACAGCTCTTGTACTGTCTTGAACAGTATTTTCAGTATCCAATTTGAAAATGATATTTTCAGGATCAATAGTATTATTGAATGAAATCCAATTGCCATCCAAATCTATGCATTGCTGGCTAATTTGAAAACCTCCATTAAATCTGAATAATTTTTCATCAGCCTTAACAGATATGTCTCCTGTGAAATAATATTCAGGGCTTAAAAAGAAAATATCCCCGGGAGGCAAACTGCCATAAGCACTTGTCATTCCATTATTTACGCCAATGTCATTCATGAATATAGCCTGATGAATTTTATTTCTGTCAACATAATCGATATATCCATTAGCAGAATAATTATGCTTGGAGAAAATGTTTACTTCTGCATTATAGAAACTATGAAATTTATTTGCGGTATCGGCAATTATGCGAGCATCGATAAGTGTTGGTATTTGTCCGTCACGAATGATTTGAATTTTTTTATCCTTAGGGAAAATTGCTGCGTCAGCAACTTTAAGGAGTCGTACATTTTCAATGTCGAGAGTATAATCCTGTAAGTTATAATCTGCATTACCGGCATAAAAACGCAGTGAGTCATGCTCAGGATTTATTGAAATAAATTCGGGACCCGACAATTTGTAATCTATTAATCTGTAATCATCAAGTGTGTCGAGTGCTTTGTGATTCTGGCTAAGGTTGCCGGTAAGCCTTAACTTATCATTATACATATCCCACTCCATTTCATCGAGGGTAGAGATATAATTATTGAAGGGAAATTCTATGAAAGAGTTATAATACAGATTGTTGAAAATACCTTTTTGTTTTTCAAAATCTATGGTTGCAAAATATCCACTAGATTTAAAGATAAGATTTTCACCATCCAGGTCTCTTAAATTAAAAATGGCGGAGTCGGCTGTTAACTTACTAAATTTAAAGTCGATATCGTTGGAAATAACTTCCGACTGATCGAAATAGAATGCTCCTTCTCCCATCATTTTATCGGGATTTAAATTTAGAGTTCCTTTAAAATTGGAGTTGTTATAAATAATAAAAGGCTTATTGTCAGTTTTTAAAATCAGGTTGTTGGAGGCTATATCCCAAAATGCATTAACAGTATCTGCCTGTGCATCAGGGAAGTCGTATTGTTCAACATCGGCTTTTGAATTAAAATCATAGGCTCTGGCAACCATCGAATCAGGATAGAAAATAAAGTTTTCGGAGTTTAATTGAGAGTTCAGATATTTAAGTTTTCCTATACCTGTAAATCCGCTGTTATCAAGATTTATATCATTATAAAAAGTTCCTTTTTTGTCATATATCTGATAACCCTTACTACCTGTGTTATGCGATATACCCAGAGAATAGTCGGGCATAACAATCAAAGGTTCTTTTAGAGGTTTAAAAATTCCTGCAGAGTTTAATGTTCCGTCGAAGGCAAGTCCGTTTGTTGTAAATGTTGAGATACTATCGAAAATAAATGGATCCACCGTATAGAAAAATGTCTCAGGAACCAGAGTGCTGTCTTGAATTTCCTTTTTATTATAGTATACATAACTTTCTTCTTCGGTTTTAAAGGTTGGATATTCAGGGTAATTTTTGAGCCCCGACTTATTCATGGGCTCGTCGATATATAGTTTTCCATTTAGTTTAGTAATAACGTTTTTTACTCTTACAAGGGAGTCTCTCTGTCTTAATGAATCAGTAGCTACAACCCAAAATGCCAACGAGTCGACATAGTTCATATTGAGCATAAAACTATCGTAAACGAAAGTGCTTTGTCGGGTATAGAAATCCAATAAACCCATATGTACATAACCGTCAAAATTAAAATTTCTATTCTTTTTAAATGAAATGGATTTATCGTTAGGGTATATGTAAACTTCCTGAGAATCACTAATTTGTACAAAAGGAACTCCATATACATCCAGGTCATAATTTTTTAAATTTATGGATGCATTTGGTTTTGCTGTAACGTTCGATTCGAGGCGTATTACGTCATAGTCGGTTTGCTTTGATTTGGCTTTAAGGAAGTTAAGAAGCCTGTCTTTTACTATTGCCGTTTCAGTACTTACATCATAAACAAGATATCCTTTTTTCGACAACCGGATAAGCATAGCAGATACCTGTTCTACAGGCTTTTCCATAAAATCGGCTAATAAGTTAAGTTGTATTTCTTCAACATTATACGATTTCATATAATTCTGAATCACATACATAGGATTAACTTCATCAATACCCTGAAGCCTGTAATAATCCATTTCAGAATAATAATTTGATGAAACAAATGAAGCCTTATTTTTGTTATTAATGGTTCTTATTTTTTTAAACAGCATTTCGCTATCATCCATTTTCCAGAACAGTGCCTGAACATAGATATCCAGTTGGTGGTATGAATCGAAAAACGGAATCATACTTGAACCTTCATTCTCATTATATAGAACTAGTTGTCGAACATCGGCATAGTATTTTAACCTCAAATCGGGATGGTAAAGTGAATCCTGATCAAAATAGAAAACAATCTCAGTTTTAGCAGCATCCATACCATCATTATTGATTAGAAATGCATCAGAATATAGTCTTGCAAAAACAGTATCATTATGCAGCAGATCGAGTTGTGCATCTTCATACTTATTTCCAATTCCATATAATTTAAGACCTTTATGTTCAAAACCACCTGTGAAATCCATTTCTTTATATAGGTCTTTCACAAAATAATCAGTGAGATAGGTGTTAAATGTAGGGTAAGTAGACTTAGAAGAACTTCTGCTGGAACTAATTCTGTCGGAGAAAATACCGAGCATTGGCTGTTTAAAAAAACGCTTATCATGAAGCACGGCAGAATCTATGGTATAGTCTGCCTGGGTCATATCTATAGCATAGTTTTTAACCTGAACGTAAATCGAGTCATCATATGCTTCACCAAATCGGGTCCAGTTTATTCTTGCCTCATCCCCTACCCATTGCTTTGTTTCATAAACATATGTTCCAGAGGTGCTTAGTAATGTAGAGCTATCATTTCGGGTAGCAGCAACCAAATTCAATTTACTGAAATTGATAAGCAGAGATGTGTCGGCAAAAAAACTAAATTTTGCATTTCTATAATACCAGGCCAACGATCTTCTGTTACTGATAATTTCATCTTCAAATAGTTCTTTTGTGAACTCCATAAAATCATCAAAAGGCTTTGTATTTTTATCTTCCAGAAGTTTCATGGTATAGGCATGCCATGAAATAATGCTTTTTGGTAGTTGTTTGGATTCTCCCAATAGCATTAATGAGTAAATATAATCGTAAAGCTGAGGATACGATCTCATTTTTTTCGTTCGCATCCTTTCCACAACTTCTCTTACAGCATCTTTTTCTTCCTTGTTAAACCTTCCAATCGTCCATGTGGGTTGAAATCTTTCAATTAGTGTTTCCGACTTTTCCTTTACAGTTTTAGATGGAGTGTTAAGTAAAATTTCTGATATCTGATTAAAGAAAACTTCTGAATTTTGCGACAGTGTATCAGTGGTTTGGGCGCTGCCGGATAGAGGTGAAATTATTATTAGCAATAAACAAACAAACAAAGTAATTCTTGACATAATAGGCAAAACTAAAATTAGAGTTTTTTGAACCTGGCTGAGGTCCAATTATTTTTAACTTTCTTACTGACAAACTCTAAAGAGTTCTTGTTGCATTCATTAATAATATCATCTAAATCCTCTTCATAAAAACCTGAAAAATAAATATCACTCCCTTTTTTCATAACCATTGAATAACGGTTTATATCTCTAAGAAGTATATTTTTATTAATATTAGCAAACACTATGTCGAAAAGTTGCAGATCTTTCAAATTATCTGCATCGCCAAGCAAACAATGTATATTGCTTATATTGTTTAGTTTACAGTTTTCTTCAGCATTGCTATAGGCCCATTCATCATTGTCGATTGCATATAGATCTGCGGCTCCCTTCATGGATGCAAGAATTGCTAAAACCGCTGTTCCGCTACCCATATCCAAAACCGATTTATCATTAAAATCATTTTCGAGTATGTATTCTATCATCATGCTTGTGGTTTCATGATGAGCGGTACCAAAAGCCATTTTTACACTTAAAAGAATATTGTAACGAGCATCTGGATCTTCTTTGTGAAAAGGAGCTCTAATAAAACAGTTTTTTATGCGAACAGGATCATAATTACTTTCCCACACAGCATTCCAATTCTGGTCTTCAATAAGTTCTCTTTTTATTTTATTGGCTTTAAGCAGAGGTTTAAGGAATTCAATTGATTTCAAATCCTCTTCTTTGAAAATATCCTCCTGAATATAGGCTGTTAAGGAATTTTCATCTTCCTCAAAACTTTCATATCCGTATTCTGCCAAAAAGGCAACTAAAATTTCAGAAGAAATTTTTTCATCCAGCCCCGAAAAAGTAAGTTTGTAATAGTTCACTCTTTAAAAACTATAAATTATTTTAGTAAAATCGTTTGCTTTCAATGATGCTCCACCAATCAAACCACCATCAACATCTTTTTGTGAGAAAAGTTCTTTTGCATTTTCAGCATTACAACTACCACCGTAAAGTATGCTTGTTTCCTCTGCTGTTTCATTATCATATTTCTTTGCAATAAGATCTCTGATAAAAGCATGCATTTCCTGTGCCTGAGCCGGTGTTGCTGTTTTCCCGGTACCAATAGCCCAAACAGGTTCATAAGCAATTACTATATTGGAGAATTCATCTTTATTGAATTTAAAAACAGAATTAACTAGTTGTGCTTCAACTACTTTGAAATGGTTTTCTGCTTCCCTGTCTTCAAGTTGCTCGCCAATACAAAAAATGGGAATTATTTCATTTTCAATAAGTCTTTCCGCTTTCTCATACAAAACCTCATCCTTTTCACCAAAGTATTTTCTTCTCTCACTATGTCCTACAATGCAATAATCTATTGCCATTGAATCCAGCATTGCTGCTGAAATTTCACCGGTATAGGCTCCACTTTCGTGCTCACTTACGTTTTGTGCTCCGGTTCTTATTTGTGATTCTTCTGAATAATCACCGGTCATCTCAAGAAATACTGAAGGAGTACAAATTACTACCTCACAATCAGGCTCACGGTCATCAATTGCATTGGCAATAGCACCAACTAAATCTTCTGCTTCATGAAATACTTTGTTCATTTTCCAGTTTCCTGCAACAATTTTCTGTCTCATCTCTTTTGCTTATTAATTTACAGCAAAAATAGCAATCTTAATGGGATTAGTAAATATATAAGCACTTAACTTTTAATATGTAAGTACAAATTATGATTTTTTTGGAAATAATTGATTATTATAAGGTTTATAACGATTGAAGACCTCTATTTCATCAACATTAGGATGAAGACAAATCTTTTTTGTTATTTTGCCTAAAATTATTGAAATGCAATTAACAAATAGACAACTATTTTTACAAAATCTTGCAATTCCTGCCGAGTTACCTGATGCAATTGAAATTGAAAAAGCAGAAGGTATTTATCTCTATGCGGATGATGGTAAGAAATATATTGACTTGGTTTCTGGCGTGTCGGTAAGTAATATAGGACACCGACACCCTAAAGTAGTGGAAGCCATTAAAAATCAAACTGATAAGTATTTACATCTGATGGTTTACGGAAAGTATATTCAAAGCCCTCAGGTTAAATTGGCAGGACTGTTGAGTAGTGTATTACCAAAGAATTTGGATTCGGTTTATTTGGTGAATTCAGGTAGTGAAGCCATCGAAGGTGCAATGAAACTGGCAAAGAGAATAAATGGAAGAAAAGAGATTATTGCATTTAAAAATTCATATCATGGTAGCACACAGGGTGCTTTGAGTATATTAGGAAATGAGGAGATGAAATCTGCATATCGACCTTTACTTCCGGATATAAAATTTTTAGAATATAATAATATTGATGATCTTGGTGCCATAAGCAATAAAACAGCCTGTGTAGTTGTTGAAGCTATTCAGGCTGAAGCCGGAATAATAATTCCCGACAAGGGTTTTATTGAAAAACTTGATAAAATTTGTCATGAAAAGGAAGTCGTTGTAATACTTGATGAAGTACAAATGGGATTTGGAAGAACAGGAAAAATGTTCGGGTTTGAGAATTTTAATATCAAACCTGATATTGTTTGTCTGGCAAAAGGTATGGGTGGTGGAATGCCCATTGGAGCTTTTGTTTCATCAAAGGAGAATATGAATTTATTAACACATTCTCCTGCTTTAGGTCATATTACTACCTTTGGCGGTCACCCTGTTAGCAGCGCTGCTGCATTAGCAAGTTTGAAACTGATTATTGATGATGGTTTAAGTTTAAAAGCAAATGGAAAGGGCAAAGCCATTGCGGAGAACTTAATAAAACATTCAAAAATTAAAGAAATAAGGCAAATAGGATTAATGCTGGGGATTGAGTTAAATGAAGAATATTCTGCTGCAAAAATGGTTAAAATACTTCAAAAGCATGGACTTATTGTAGATCAGTTTTTGTTCAATGATAGCAGTTTTCGTATTGCTCCTCCCCTAACCATAACTGAAGAGGAAATAGAAGAGGTATTAGAAAAGGTAATTGTATGCCTCGATGAGATTTAAAATTTAAAATATAATGTCGGTTTTTCTTTTAGAAAATGATATTTATTTCCCACCTGCATCGCTTGCTCAGGAAGATGGGTTATTAGCTATTGGTGGTGATTTAAGTCCTGAAAGGTTGTTAGAGGCATATAAAAATGGAATATTCCCTTGGTATTCTGAAGATTATCCCATTATGTGGTGGTCGCCGGATCCAAGAATGGTTATGTTCCCAAAAGAATTTAAAAGAACAAAGAACCTTAGGAGATTAGTAAATAAAGGGATTTTTGAAGTAAAATTTGACAGCAATTTTAAAAAGGTATTAAAAGAATGTGCAAGTGTTGACAGAGGAAATCAGGATGGAACGTGGATAACACAAGAAATGATTGATGCTTATATAAAACTACATGAACTGGGGATTGCTCATTCGGTGGAGACTTACTTCAACGGACAAATGGTGGGCGGACTTTACGGTCTTGCTATTGGAAAAGTGTTCTTTGGAGAATCGATGTTTTACAACAAAAGCAATGCATCTAAAGTAGCATTTTGGCATCTTGTAGAAAAACTTCTGGAATGGGATTTCGATATCATAGACGCACAGCAGCAAACAGATCATTTTAAAAGCCTGGGTGGAAGAGCCATTGGCAGGGAAAAATTTTTAACTTTACTTAAATTAGCGGTTGAAAAACCTAACGAAATAAAAAACTGGAATAATAAATGAACGAGAGCAAAGATTTTATGGAACTGGCCATCGATTTGGCAGAAGTAAATATAATAAAACAAGATGGTGGTCCCTTTGGAGCAGTGGTAGTTAAAGACGATGTGATTGTAGGAAAAGGCAGTAATCATGTTACTCTTAATAACGATCCAACCGCACATGCCGAAATTGAGGCAATAAGAGATGCATGCAAAACCTTGAACACCTTTAATTTGGAAGGATGCGAAATTTACGCTAGTTGTGAACCTTGTCCTATGTGCCTAGGAGCAATTTACTGGAGCAGAATAGGAAAATTATATTATGGGGCAACCAAAGACGATGCTTCCAAAGCAGATTTCGATGATTCCTTCATTTATAAAGAATTTGAATTGTCGAAAGAGCAGCGTTCTATTCCATCAGTTCAACTGATGCGTGATAAAGCCATTAAGGTTTTTCAGGATTGGATTGACAGCGAAAATAAAATACCATATTAATTATTTTTAACAGATGGATAGTATAAAACAGGCTGCTGAACTAATAAAGAACTCAAACTATTGCATTGCATATACAGGAGCAGGTATATCAGTGGAAAGCGGAATTCCTCCCTTTAGGGGAGAAAGTGGTTTATGGAGTAAATACAATCCTATTATATTGGATATCAACTATTTTAAACAAAATCCCTTTACAAGTTGGAGTGTTATAAAAGAAATATTTTATGACTTTTTTGGCGAGGCATTACCTAATGATGCTCATAAAGGACTTGCAAAATTGGAGAATGCAGGATACGTAAAATCTGTTATTACTCAAAATATTGATAACCTTCACCAACTTGCCGGTAGCCAAACTATTTATGAATTTCATGGCAATTCACATACTTTGGCATGTACTTCATGTAGTTGCTCTTATTCCATTCCCGAATTAAACTTTGAGGATCTACCCGTATTGTGCCCGAAATGCAATGGGTTAATAAAGCCGGGGTTTATTTTCTTTGGAGAAGGAATTCCACAATATGCATATCAAAAATCGATAGAAGAGGCAAAAAATGCTGATGTAGTAATAGTTATCGGTTCCACAGGCGAAGTGGTGCCTGCTGCTTATATTCCAAGAATGGCAAAACAAAATAATGCTAAGATTATTGAATTAAACACAGAAAAATCGATGTTCACTAATAGCATAACCGATATTTTTATTCAGGATAAAGCCTCAAAGTCTATGAACCTGATTATTGAAATATTAAATATTTAGATTTTTCATACTTTTATTAAGATTATTAAAAAAATTAATCCACCACAAAAATTTCAATTACTTTTGTGACAAATTTAAAATTATACTAAAATGAGTTGTGAATTAACCGGAAAACTGATCGAAAAACTTCAGGCTGTAACTGGAGAATCAAAAAATGGTAAATGGGAAAAACAGGAATTTATTATTGAAACAAATGATCAATATCCCAAAAAAATATGTATTAGTCTTTGGAATGATAAAGTTTCTATTCTTGGAAATTATGCTGTAGGCGATAGTGTAAAAGTAAGTGTAAACATTGCGTCAAGAGAATATAATGGCAGGTGGTTTACTGATGTTACTGCCTGGAGAATAGAGAAAGAGGCTGATGAAGGTATGAACCTCCCCCCTGTTGACGAATTGCCACCCGACGAAAGTAATGGCGAAGACGATTTACCTTTCTAAATGAAAAAATTACTTATTGCTCATTTGGCTTTATTTGGAGCCAACCTTATTTATGGTCTTAATTATGTGATAGCCAAAGGAATAATGCCCGACTTTTTACAGCCGCGAGTTATTATTCTCTTTAGAGTTGTTGGAGCATCAATAATATTTTGGGTGGTAAGTTCATTTTTTAAAACTGAAAAAATTGATAAAAAGGATTTCCCCCGTTTAATGTTAAGCGCATTTTTTGGAATAGCGCTAAACCAAATAATGTTTTTTGAGGGATTAAACCTTACAACTCCAATAAATGCCAGCATTATTATGGTTGGAACACCAATACTTGTTCTGGTATTATCACATTTTCTGATTTCTGATAAAATTACTGTCAACAAACTTATTGGCATTATGCTTGGGGCTGCCGGTGCAGGCTACCTTATTCTAACTCAGGGAAATATATCTTTTAGCAGTTCCACTTTCGTAGGAAATATACTAATATTGATTAATGCAGCGGCTTATGCAACTTTTTTAGTTATCGTAAAACCGCTTATGAAGAAGTATAATGCCCTCACCATAATGAAATGGGTATTCCTTTTTGGAACCATTTACGTGATTCCATTATCAATAAATTTAGCCTTAAAGGCCGATTATGCAGCAATTCCATTTAGAATTTGGATGTCTGTATCATATGTAATTTTGTTTACTACTGTGTTAGCATATTTTCTAAATAATTTCTCACTCAAAACAGTTAGTCCTACAGTAAATAGTGCTTATATTTATTTGCAACCTTTTCTGGCTACAATATTTGCATTGTCAGTAAATGAAGATCGAATTACCTGGACGAAAGTTATTGCAGCAATTTTAATATTTTTGGGAGTATATTTTGCAAGTATTAGAAAAGTGCAAATAAAAAAGTAATATAATCGTTATAACAATATGAATATTAGTGAAATAATACCAGGAATCGGATCTGCTGACAGTAATAACTTCTTTCTGCTGGCGGGCCCTTGCGTTATTGAGAATGAAGAAATGGCACTTCCAATAGCAAAAAAAATTAAAACTATTTGCGATAAATTTCAAATTCCATTTGTTTTTAAAGCCTCGTATAGAAAAGCTAACCGATCGAAATTAGATTCTTTTACAGGTATTGGTGACATAAAAGCCCTGGAAATATTGAAGAATATTTCTGCAGAGTTAGATATTCCTGTTGTAACTGATATTCATACTGCTGAAGAAGCCCAAATGGCTGCTGATTATGTAGATATACTTCAAATACCGGCTTTTTTATGCAGACAAACCGATTTGTTGTTAGCAGCAGGAAATACAGGAAAGACAGTTAATATAAAAAAGGGGCAGTTCCTTTCAGGAGAGAGCATGAAGTTTGCTGTTGACAAAGTTAAATCAACCGGAAATAACAAGATAATGCTAACTGAAAGAGGCTCAATGTTTGGCTATGGTGATCTTGTGGTGGATTACAGAAATATAGCCGATATGCAAACAACAAATTACCCTGTTGTTTTGGATATTACTCATTCCTTACAACAACCTAATCAGGCACAAGGAATAACAGGTGGAAAACCCGAACTAATAGAATTAATAGCAAAAGCAGGTATTGCGGTTGGCGCAGATGGGATATTTATCGAAACACATCCCAATCCTTCAAAAGCACTATCCGACGGGGCAAATATGCTTAAACTTGATTTGCTTGAAGAATTATTGGAAAAACTTGTTAGGATTAGAAAGGCAATTCATTAATATATTCTTAACTTAAATGAAGTTAGTTGCTAACTAAAGTCTTCTTTATTCAATTCACTAAATTTAGTCTTTCGTAGAATATAGTAATCGAAAACTATATTTCGTTTATAAATTTTGTTAACCTCCTGTTGCTTTAACTGATGACGCTTTTCTCTTAATTTTCCATAATTTTTATAAAAATATAAATGGGCTCTAAGCACAGCAATTGTATCAGCAAAACCACCTTGAAGCAGAAACTTTATTCCTGCCACTCCGTCAAGTAATAGTCTTACAATGAATACCTTAACAAGTTGATTGTCGGGTAGGTTTTTGTATAATAGGCTGAAATTATTTCTAAAATTTAAATATGTTTTTTTCGATGATTTTTTTGAAAGTGTACCTCCACCAATATGATAAACTTTAGAGCTTGGACAAACCATTATTTTGAAGCCATAATTCTTCATTCTCCAGCAATAGTCGATTTCCTCCATATGTGCGAAAAAATCAGCATCAAATCCATTATATTGCTTAAACAGATCTGCCCTTACCATCATACATGCACCACTTGCCCAAAATACTTCTTGTACGTCGTCGTATTGACCATTATCTTCTTCTAAGGAAAGAAATAATCTTCCCCTGCAAAAGGGATAACCATATTTATCAATAAACCCACCGGCAGAGCCTGCATATTCGAATTTTTCAGGTTCCAGATATGATAAAATTTTTGGCTGGCAGGCAGCAATATTTTCATCCGAATCCATCAATTCTTCCAATGGTTGAACCCAATTATCGGCAACCTCAATATCCGAATTTAATAGTAGAAAGTACTTATAATCTAGTTGTTTAAGTGCCTCGTTATATCCGCCGGCATAGCCTGAGTTTTCCTTATTAACAATAAGATTTATTTGAGGGAATTCGTTTTGTAAGATAGAAACAGAGTCATCGGTTGAGCAATTGTCAGCAACCCAAACATCAGCAATTTCGATGGTTTTGTAAATAACACCCGGTAAAAATTGCTTTAGGAATTTGCTACCATTATAATTAAGAATTACAATTGCTGTTTTCTTCAAGGTTCAATAAATATTTGTTTCAAAAAATAAACAGCAAATGTAAGTTATTTATTGAGTTTTAAAACAATCAAATTAACGTGGCTGACTATAATATTTATCCTGATTACTACCCCATATTTCGCGATAATGCGAATCATCAACATTCATTAAGTTAGTATATCTGGTATCGCGATTGTTTATCCAAATTCTCCATTTATAATTATTTAGTTCCCCAATCGCGTTGGAATGGATGAGTTGAAAGTCATTAGTGGCAATTTCCTGAGTATAAAAAACGAATTTTTTATTTTTCTGATTATCAGGCATTTCATAATAATGCCAAATCTCATATGGATATGCATTGGGCTCATTATAACTTTCTGAAACTACATTTGGAGGCCCATACTGAAGAAAAACTCTTCCTCTGTCGGTGTCGAAACCAGGAGTATTTTGTGTAGAAAAATTATAATTGGCTTTTAATACCAGTTTTTTATATGAAATCCACGCATCCATAGGATATAGATTGTTTCTGGTAGACCAAAAATTCAAGAAATATTTTTGCAATTTCGATAACTCAGTATCCTCATTAAAGAGAGAGTATGCATATGCGTTTTCAAAATCAGTTGAAATAGGTTTTAACCATTGAATATATTTCTTTAAGGTATCCACACTATTAATGTCTTCTACAAAAGTATTAGCCGGATTCATATCATTGATATTTTCAAAATCCATTTTTATTTGAGGCTTATACCTTTGGAAAAAGGTTTGTTTTGAAGCTATTATTTCATTTTTTTTATCTCTTGCTTCAACAATAAGGTAATAATTTCCACTGGGAAGATCTTCAATATTTATTTTGCCCATAATGGAGTTCACCGGTTTTGTTGTTTTCTTGTTGATAAATGAATATTTTTCAAGCTTTTTATTTACTTCAAAAGGGCGTACATAATACGACAATAAAAACTTATCGTTGCTTTCATCTATTTTATTATTATACAGTTCCGTATAAAAACTAATTTCATTAGTATTTTCGGGAAAGAAATTAAAAACATAAGGAACTAATTTGAAACCATTTCTGGTAAAATTATTATCCTCTTCCGACTTTTCATAAGCACTTAGCAATTCAATATCTGAAAAGGTGTTTAAATCTGACGGAAAATCAATATTATACGAATCGTAACTTACTATTGGCTCAGTAGTTGAATTTACATCCTTTATTTTCAATTCTATGTCAAAAGTTCCATTTCCAAGGCCATATCTTTGTACATCCAGAAAGTTGGGATAACCTTCTAATGTGTCATCAATGGCGGGGCCGTTGAGTACATATTTTGAAAAATTTACAATACTGTCGTTTTGCCTGAAGATTATTTGAACTTCTACTCCACCCTGATATTTTGTCTCTTGATTTAAGGTGTGTTTTATACTGCTGCCTTTTACTGTAAGGTATGTTTCAATATATGGCTGATTGTCAGGAGTATTGAATGAGGCATACGACATATATGCTTGTAAGCCGCCAGCAAAACTAATAGAGTTGATTAGGAAAAGTACCACTAAAATTATCGCTTTATTTTTCATTTTTTCCTTTTTTAATGTATACAAAATTAAGCATTTTAAAGTCTGTTATCAATATATTTGATGATATTATTTAATTCATTTGGTGAGAACCAACTAATATCCTCATAGCGCTTAAACCAGGTCATTTGTCGTTTGGCAAACCTTCTGGTATTAACTTTAATTTTTTCAATGGCAGTTTCATAATCCCATTCAGCATTTAAATATTTAAACAACTCTTTGTATCCTACTGTATTTAAAGCATTTACATTTTTTAAATGATAAACTGACTTTACTTCATCCAGCCACTTTTCCTCCAACATACTATATACACGACGCTCAATTCGCTCATTTAGTTGCTCGCGTGGTAGTTCCAGGCCTAATTTAATTATGTTGAACGGTCGATTAACTTTATTTCCTTTCCTTAAAGATGTATATGTCTGACCTGTTTGTAAACATACTTCCAGCGCTCTTAATAATCTCTTTGGGTTATTTATGTCTACTTTATTATAGTATTCAGGGTCGAGAGTGAATAGTTTGTTTTGTAAGGATTTTAGGCCTTCTTCCTGATATAAATAATTTAAGTCTTTACGTAAACTTTCATCTATATCCGGAAGTTCATCAATTCCATCACACACGGCATTAATATACAAGCCAGATCCTCCAACCATTATCATGATTTCTTTGTGCCGGAAATAGTCTTCGAGTAAATTTATTACGTCGGTTTCAAATTTTGAGACATTATAATAATTGTTAACAGACAGATTACCAACAAAATGATGCTTTACACCCTCCATTTCTTCTATGGTTGGAGCGGCCGTTCCTATGGGGATTTCACTATAAAACTGACGGGAGTCGGCTGAAATAACATCGGCATTATATTTTTTTGCCAGTTGTATGGAAACGGAGGTTTTTCCCACCGCAGTGGGGCCAACAATAACAATAAGTGTAGGAATTATTTTATTTTTCACGCTTATAAAGTTTTATAGCTTCTTCCTCACTGAATATTTGCTTTGGTTTAAGTTTAAATTTTTCACCTTCTTTGAGCATCAGTTCATAGGCTTCACTATAATTATTCTGAATAATCCCATCCAGTATCGCCTCTCTAATTGCGAGTTTAATTATTCCTACCTTCTTAGATGGTGTGAGGCCAAAGGTTGCCATAATAAGTTCTCCACTTATTGGAGGTTGCCAGTTTCGAATTTGATCTTTTGCTTCTACATCTTTAAGTTTTTTCCTGACAAGTTTAAAGTTGTTTAGAAATTTTTTGACTTTATGCTCATTTTTCGATGTAATATCGGCTTCACATAACTGCATTAAATCATCAATATCATCACCGGCTTCAAATAACAAACGCCTTATGGCACTGTCGGTTACTACCTCTTGCGATAGCACAATTGGTCGTAAGTGCAATTGAACGAGTTTCTGTACATAACGCATTTTATCGCCTGTTGGTAATTTAAGTTCCCTAAATATTGCAGGAATCATTTTAGCACCTATAAACTCATGTCCGTGAAAAGTCCAGCCATGACCCGGTTCGAATTTTTTAGTAATAGGTTTTGCAATATCATGAAGTATTGCGGCCCATCTCAGCATCAGATCATCAGTTTTTTCTGAGAGATTATCCAACACTTCTAAAGTGTGATAGAAATTATCTTTATGGGCCAGTTTTCCTACCCTGTCAACACCTTTTAAATCGAGCAATTTTGGAAAAATAATTTTAAGTAAACCGGTAATTTCCAGTAACTTAAATCCTTCCGAAGGTACGGGGGCTAAAATAATTTTATTTAGTTCATCGGTAACTCTTTCTGTTGAAACAATGGTAATTCTGTTTTTGTTTCTGGCTATAGCATCAAAAGTATTCGGTTCTATATCAAAACCTAACTGTGTGGCAAATCTTATGGCACGCATCATCCGCAAAGGATCGTCGGAGAAGGTTATGTCAGGATCCAAAGGGGTTCTTATAATCAGATTCTCCAGATCTTCTAATCCATTGAAAGGATCATAAAGATTACCAAAATCCTTTTTGCGCAAACTTATCGACATTGCATTAATTGTAAAGTCTCTGCGCTTCTGGTCGTCGGAAAGACTACCATTTTCAACTATTGGCTTTCTGGAGTCCTTTCTGTAAGATTCTTTTCTTGCTCCAACAAACTCCAAATCCCAGTCGCCATATTTAACCATGGCCGTTCCGAAATTTTTGAAATACCTCGCAGAAACACCATGACCAAATGCTGATGCAACTTTTTGAGCAAATGATATTCCACTGCCTACTACTACAAAATCAACATCCTTTGAACTGCGGTTTAAAAGTATGTCTCTCACAAATCCACCGATAACATAAACACTGGTGTTGCTCTTTTCGGCAACATCAGCTATGGTTTTAAACATATCATTATTTATGTTTTCGGTAAAATTCATACTGCAAATGTACTAAAAACCCTTAGTGGAAAATTTGTTTTTCTTTAAATAATATGCATGTTAATACAATAAAATATAATTAATGTATTACTTTAGATATGTGTGTATATAATGCAGTATAACAGATTATTATTCTTTTAGTTTGTCGGAAAATATTTTTCTGAACTTTTCAATTTTAGGAGTTATTACAAAGTTACAATATCCTGCATTAGGATTGTTTTTATAATAATCGTCATGATAGTCTTCTGCTGGGTAAAAGTTAGAAAACTTAGTAATTTCCGTTACGATTGGATCCTTCCATATATTCGAATTATTGAGTTTTTGTTTGAAGTATTCAGCCCTCTCCTTTTGGAAATCAGAATGATAGAATACTACTGAGCGGTATTGCGGCCCTACATCGGCACCCTGCCTGTTTAAGGTTGTAGGATTGTGAGTATTCCAAAATATTTCTAAAAGTTCATCAAAACTTATTATTTCGGGATTATATTTTATTTGAATAACTTCTGCATAATTAGTTGTTCCGGAAGAAACCATGCGATATGTAGGATTTTCGATTGTTCCTCCGCTATAACCAGACTTTACATCCTCCACCCCTTTTAATTGGTCGAATATTGCCTCGCTGCACCAAAAGCAGCCGGAACCAAATGTTGCAGTTTCCATATTATTGTTGTTTTGTGAATATATATTTATTGAAAGTAATATGAATAATGAAATGAATATTTTTTTCATCGTTTTATTTTATTAGTAGTAATTATTAGAGAACCTTAAAACAGGGGCAAAATAAAACAATAACAATTAATATATCATGCTGATATAATGATGATTATGATATTTTAACATATGTTAAATGAAAATTAATTTTCTTCCATAAATTAATTCCTGTAATTCAGGAGGGGGACCTAAATACTGTTCTTTAAAACCATTCATCTCATCAATAGTTTTATCGGAAATTAGTCCTGACATCTCTTCAATAATCTCATCTCCAATAATCATAGGAGGTTGATTAATAAGTAGTTTGTTTCCTCTGAATTGCCCTACCATTTGATATTCTTTCATCTCATTCAAAGGCTTTTCAGTAAAGAAACATTTAGACATCCATGAGTTGATATCAAAGGTTCTTAAATCAATTGTCATTACCTGCTTGCCCTTTTGTAAAACTTTTTGCTGATAATATGTCTGCATGTTTGCTATCGATTCTTCCGACATACTTTTTTGTAGTTCAGCATGGCAGTCTGTGCACATGGCATATTCATAAATTGTGGATGAAAACTCAAAACCATCATAATTTTTCATTGCTTTTTCGACCACATAATTTGTATCGCCGTCAAGTAAAAACTTACCGCAAACCAAACAATATTCAAAAGGTTTTCCATCTCCATCCGACTGGAAGAATTGTGGTATGTCGATTAAATGTTCCAAAGTTTAAGTATTTTCAGCAAAATTAATTATTAACCCTGAATATGCAATAGAATCAAAAAATTGTTCTATTGCATATCGACTAAGACTTTCATCCATTTTGTAAAAACCAAAATGGTGAAACTCTATACCGAGTTATGTCGGTACGGGATTACCCTTACTAGTGCAATAGTTCAGTTCGTTCCTTACTTCCTATTACAAAAACCGGGATTAATTTCGAAAACAAAATTTTATC
>PKTA01000094.1 GCA_002869365.1 Marinilabiliales bacterium
CACGTAAATATTGGAACCATTGGACACGTTGACCATGGAAAAACAACGTTGACTGCTGCCATTACACTTTCATTGCAAGATCAAGGTTTGGCATCATTCTCATCATTCGATTCCATCGACAACGCACCAGAAGAAAAAGAAAGAGGTATTACTATTAACACTGCACACGTTGAGTATGCAACCAAAAACCGTCACTATGCTCACGTTGACTGTCCAGGTCACGCTGACTACGTAAAAAACATGGTTACTGGAGCTGCCCAAATGGACGGCGCTATTCTAGTTGTTGCTGCAACTGATGGACCGATGCCACAAACTCGTGAGCACATCCTTCTTGCACGTCAGGTAGGTGTTCCTAGTATTGTTGTTTTTATGAATAAAGTTGACATGGTTGACGACGAAGAGTTGCTTGAACTTGTTGATATGGAAATTCGCGACTTACTAAGTTTCTATGAATTTGACGGTGATAATACACCTATTATTCAAGGATCTGCTCTTGGTGGACTTAACGGAGAAGCTAAGTGGGTAGAGAAAATCATGGAGTTAATGGATGCATGTGATTCATGGATTCCTGAACCAGAGCGTGATCAAGACAAACCATTCTTGATGCCTGTTGAGGACGTTTTCTCAATTACAGGACGTGGTACAGTTGCTACAGGAAGAATTGAAACTGGTATTATCAATAGTGGTGATGCAGTTGATATAATTGGTATGGGTGCTGAAAAACTTAAATCAGTTGTTACAGGAGTTGAAATGTTCCGTAAGATTCTTGACAGAGGTCAAGCGGGTGATAACGCTGGTTTATTATTACGTGGTATCGACAAGAAAGAGATTACTCGTGGTATGGTAATCGCCAAACCAGGTAGTGTAACTCCTCACGCACACTTCAACGCTGAGGTATATATCCTTAAGAAAGAAGAAGGTGGTCGTCACACTCCATTCCACAATAAATACCGTCCTCAGTTTTACTTTAGAACAACTGACGTAACAGGTGAGATTATGCTTCCTGACGGAGTTGAGATGGTAATGCCAGGTGATAACCTTACTATCGAAGTTAAGTTAATTGCTGACATCGCTATGAGTAAAGGACTTCGCTTTGCAATCCGTGAAGGTGGACGTACTGTAGGAGCCGGTCAGGTTACCGAAATCCTTAATGACTAAAATATAGTTATTATAATATAAGAGTTGTTAAAGGCGTTCCCTTTTATAAGGAATGCCTTTAACAACTTAAACAAACGGGTGTAGCTCAATTGGTAGAGTAGCGGTCTCCAAAACCGTTGGTTGTGGGTTCGACTCCTACCACCCGTGCAAAATAAAATAGTAATGGCAAAATTCAGTATTACACATTATTTTAAAGAAAGTTATCAGGAATGGACTCAAAAAGTCTCCTGGCCAACTTGGAGTGAGCTGCAGAATAGTGCAATCGTTGTATCCGTTGCTTCCCTAATAATCGCTTTTGTCGTTTATTTGATGGATATCTCATTCTCAACTGTATTAGACAGGTTTTATAGCATGTTTATGTAGTTGCGCAACTATTCTGAATTTTTATATAAATATTAATCGGTTTTTTAAACTAATTCAACCATCTGCATGATGAGCGAACAATCAGGGAAAAAGTGGTACGTTGTACGGGCGATAAGTGGTAAAGAGAAAAAAGTTAAAGAATATTTAGAAAGCGAAATTAAACGCCTCGAAATAGAAGACTTTATCTCTCAAATACTTATTCCTACGGAAAAGGTGTATCAAATCCGAAAGGGAAAGAAAATTTCCAAAGAAAGAAACTATTTCCCGGGTTACGTTTTAATAGAAGCAGAGTTGAGTGGTGAAATACCGCATATCATCAGAAATATACCTAATGTTTTAGGTTTTCTGGGTACCAAAGGGGTTGCTGATCCGATCAGACCTTCCGAAGTAAAAAGGATACTAGGTAAAGTTGATGAACTTTCTGAATTAGGAGAGGAAATGAACGTACCTTATATCGTTGGAGAGTCAGTTAAAGTAATTGATGGCCCTTTTAACAGTTTCAGTGGAATTATCGAAGAGATTAATGAAGAGAAAAAGAAACTGAAAGTAATGGTAAAGATATTCGGCAGAAAAACACCTCTCGAACTTGGTTTTATGCAAGTTGAAAAAGAATAAAAAATCAAAACCGTAGAATTTTAAACACAAGTTTAAAATGGCAAAAGAAGTTAGTGGATTAATCAAATTACAGATTAAAGGAGGAGCCGCAAATCCTTCCCCACCAGTAGGACCAGCATTAGGTGCTAAAGGTGTAAATATCATGGAGTTCTGTAAACAATTTAATGCTCGTACCCAGGATCAAGCCGGTAAGGTTATTCCTGTGATCATTAGTGTTTATAAGGATAAATCTTTTGATTTTATAATTAAAACACCGCCTGTTGCTGTGCAGATTATGGAGTCGGCTAAATTAAAAAAAGGCTCTCCAGAACCTAACAGACAAAAGGTTGCAACCATTACCTGGGATCAGGTAAAAACTATTGCAGAAGACAAAATGAAAGATTTAAATGCTTTCACCGTCTCTTCAGCAATGAAAATGGTAGCAGGTACTGCTAGAAGTATGGGCGTTAGGGTTAAAGGTAAATTCCCCGTTGAAGAAAATTAGTAAACAAATCTGTTAAATTAGGAGAAGAATATGGCAAAAATGACTAAAAAGCACAAAGAGGCTTTGTCCAAATTCGAAAAAGATAAAGAGTACTCCTTAGAAGAAGCAGTTGAAATTGTAAAGAATATTTCTTATGCAAAATTCGACGCTTCAGTTGATTTGAATGTAAGATTGGGCGTTGACCCCAGAAAAGCTAATCAAATGGTTAGAGGTTCTGTTACCTTACCTCACGGTACAGGTAAAGAAAAAAGGGTTCTCGTTCTTTGTACACCAGATAAAGAAGAGGAGGCTAAAGCCGCAGGTGCAGACTTCGTTGGTCTTGATGAATACGTTCAAAAGATTAAAGATGGCTGGACTGATGTAGATGTAGTAATTACCATGCCAAGTGTTATGCCTAAAGTAGGTGCCCTTGGTAGAATTTTAGGACCACGCGGATTAATGCCGAATCCTAAAACCGGTACTGTTACTATGGAAATAGGAAGTGCCGTTGAGGCTGCCAAAGCAGGTAAAATCGACTTTAAAGTTGATAAGTATGGAATCGTACATTCTGCTATTGGCAAACTTAACTTCAGCAAAGACAAGATTCTTGATAATGCAAATGAATTACTTCAAACAATTATCAAACTTAAACCTGCTGCATCAAAAGGTACTTATGTGCTTAGCACAACAATTTCCAGTACAATGAGTCCTGGTGTAAAAGTAAACATCAAATCTGTTAACGCATAACAGTAAATAACATGAGAAAAGAAGATAAACAACAACTTATCGATTCAATTGCTCAGTTACTAACTGACAACAACAATTTCTATCTTACAGATATCTCGAGTTTAAATGCAGAAGATACTAGTAATCTTAGAAGATTATGTTTCAAGAACGGCATTCATATGCGCGTTGTTAAAAACACTCTTCTTCGTAAAGCGATGGAAAAAGTTGACAGAGGATATGATGAGCTTTATGACACACTTAAAGGAAATACATCAATTATGTTTGCAGAAGCAGGTAATGCTCCGGCAAAAATGATTAAGGATTTCAGAAAAAAGAAAGATCGTCCCATTTTAAAGAGTGCCTTCATTGAGGAAACTGTTTATATTGGTGATGAAAATCTTGACTTCCTTGTTTCCATTAAGTCGAAAAATGAACTAATTGCTGATCTTATTGCATTATTGCAGTCACCTGCGAAAAATGTTGTTTCAGCACTACAATCCGGAGGAAATACTCTTACCGGAGTTCTTAAAACCTTATCAGAAAGAGGTGAATAACAAATTTAGATATAGAAAATTTTTAAATCATTAAATAATTTAATAAAATGGCAGATTTAAAAGCATTTGCGGAACAATTAGTAAACTTAACTGTTAAAGAAGTTAATGAACTTGCTGATATCCTAAAAGAAGAATACGGAATTGAACCAGCAGCAGCAGCTGTTGCAGTAGCAGGTCCTGCTGCTGGAGGTGAAGCTGAAGTTGAAGAACAATCATCTTTCGATGTAATTCTTAAAGCTGCAGGCTCCTCAAAATTAGCAGTAGTAAAACTTGTAAAAGAGTTAACAAGTCTTGGACTTAAAGAGGCTAAAGAATTAGTTGATTCTGCACCAAAAGCAATCAGAGAAGGTGTATCAAAAGACGAAGCCGACGCATTAGTTTCTCAACTTGAAGAAGCTGGAGCCGAAGTAGAAGTTAAATAATAAGTGACCTTTAGGGTCCTTTCAGGCAACAACCTCTATCCCTATTTAGGGTTAGAGGTTTGTGCCTATTTGCTCTTATACATAATTCTTTCTTTAACTGGTAGTAGTACCAGCTTTGTTTAACTAAAAAAATAGAAGCCTTGGCTGACATAAAAACCGAAAGAATCAATTTCGCATCGACGAAAAACAGATTGCCTTATCCAGACTTTTTGGATATACAACTGAAATCATTTCAGGATTTCTTCCAGTTGGAAACTAATCCCGAAAATAGAAAAAATGAAGGCCTATTTAGGGTTTTCGCGGAAAATTTCCCAATTACCGATGCAAGAAATAATTTTGTTCTCGAATTTTTGGATTATTTTGTTGATCCACCACGATATTCAATGGAGGAAACACTCCTGCGTGGATTAACTTATAGCGTTCCGTTAAAAGCAAAACTGAAGTTATATTGTACCGACCCCGAACATGAAGATTTTGAAACTATTGTTCAGGATGTTTATTTAGGTATGATTCCCTATATGACTCCTAAAGGTACATTTATTGTAAATGGTGCTGAAAGAGTTATAGTTTCTCAGTTGCATAGGTCTCCCGGAGTTTTCTTCGGGCAACATCGACATGCCAATGGAACTCAGTTATACTCCGCTCGTATTATCCCTTTCAAAGGATCATGGATGGAGTTTTCTACCGATATAAACAACGTTATGTATGCTTATATTGATAGAAAAAAGAAAATGCCCGTAACTACTCTGCTAAGAGCAATCGGCTACGAATCTGATAGAGATATTCTTGAAATATTCAATCTAGCTGAAGAAGTTAAAGTTAGTAAAGCAGGCTTGAAAAGAGTTTTAGGACGTAAACTTGCCGCTCGTGTGGTAAGATCATGGTTCGAAGATTTCGTTGATGAGGATACTGGTGAGGTTGTTACTATTGAACGTAACGATGTAATTATTGAGCGCGAGACCATCCTCGAAAAAGATCATATCGATCAAATAATTGATGCCGGTGTTAAAACTGTATTGCTTCATAAAGAAGACTCAGATGCAGCCGATTACACAATTATTTTCAATACTTTGCAAAAAGATACAACCAACTCTGAAAAAGAAGCGGTTGAATTTATATATTATCAGTTAAGGAACGCTTTACCTCCTGATGAGGAAACAGCACGTGGAATTTTTGATAAATTATTCTTCTCCGATAAACGTTACGATTTAGGTGAAGTTGGTAGATACAGAATTAATAAAAAGTTAAACCTGAATACCTCATCTGATACTAAGGTTCTTACTAAGGAAGATATAATCCTGATTATTAAGTACCTTATTAAACTGATAAACAACAAAACAGTAGTCGATGATATCGACCACCTAAGTAACCGTAGAGTTCGTACAGTTGGAGAGCAATTATATTCTCAATTTGGTGTTGGTTTGGCACGTATGGCCAGAACAATACGTGAGCGAATGAATGTTCGTGACAATGAGGTATTTACTCCTACCGACCTGATAAATGCAAAAACACTTTCATCGGTAATTAATTCCTTTTTCGGAACTAATGCACTGTCTCAGTTTATGGACCAAACAAATCCATTGTCGGAAATTACTCACAAAAGGAGAATTTCAGCTTTGGGACCTGGTGGTTTATCGAGAGAAAGAGCAGGCTTTGAGGTTCGTGACGTTCACTATACTCACTACGGTCGTTTATGTACTATTGAAACACCTGAGGGACCAAACATTGGTCTTATCTCTTCACTTTGTGTTTATGCCCAGATTAATAAACTTGGATTTATCGAAACTCCTTACCGCCAGGTTGATGACGGTAAAATTAATTTCGATATCGATCCAATATATTTGAGTGCTGAAGAAGAAGAGGATAAAATTATCGCTCAGGCTAATACTATTGTTGATGATAAAGGGAATTTTGTAAATGAAAAGGTAAAAGTTAGATATCTGGCTGATTACCCTATCACTCCGCGTGAAGAAGTTCACATGATCGACATTGCTCCAAACCAAATTGCATCAATAGCAGCATCGCTTATTCCTTTCCTTGAACATGATGACGCCAACCGTGCACTAATGGGATCAAACATGATGCGCCAGGCAGTTCCGTTATTAAATGCAGAACCACCTATCGTTGGTACAGGAATTGAAAAATATGTTGCAAAAGACTCCAGAGTATTAATAGAGGCCGAAGGTACTGGTGTTATCGAATATGTTGATGCTGACAGGATTAGCGTTAGGTATGAAAGAGGTGAACTTGAGAAATTAGTTAGTTTCGATGATGATTTGAAAACATACAAACTAACTAAGTTCAAACGTACTAACCAAAATACATCTATTAACTTGAGGCCTATTGTTAAAAAAGGGGATAAAGTTGTAAAAGGCGATATTCTTTGTGAAGGTTATGGTACTAAAGATGGTGATCTTGCTCTTGGAAGAAACCTAATGGTAGCATTTATGCCATGGAAAGGATATAACTTTGAGGATGCAATTGTAATTTCTGAAAAAATTGTAAAAGAAGATATATTTACTTCAGTTCATATTGAGGAATTTTCACTTGATGTTAGAGATACCAAACGCGGTGTTGAAGAACTAACAAATGATATTCCAAATGTTAGTTCAGAAGCGACTAAAGATCTTGATGAAAACGGACTTATAAGAATCGGTGCCGAAGTATCTGAAGGTGATATAATGATAGGAAAAATTACACCAAAAGGTGAAAGTGATCCTACTCCCGAAGAAAAACTTCTACGAGCAATTTTTGGTGATAAAGCTGGTGATGTTAAAAACGCATCGCTAAAAGCACCACCATCAATGAAAGGCGTTGTTATTGAAAAGAGTTTGTTCTCAAGAGCAATAAAAGATAAAAAGAACAAATCGAAAGAAAAAGAAATTATTGATGCTCTTGAAAAAGAATATTCAACTTATTTCACTGATCTTAAGAGTAAACTTATTGATAAATTATTTGCCATAGTCAGTAATCGTACTTCTCAGGGAGTTAGTAATACTTATGGTGATGTTGTTGTTCCACAAAGAACCAAATTTACTCAAAAGATACTTCAAAGTATTGATTATACACTAGTTAGTACTGATAAATGGACTACCGATAAAGGTAAAAACCAACTTATAAAGGACCTTATAAATAATTACAATATTAAATATAAGGAATTAACAGGTATACTTAACCGTAAGAGTTTTGTAGCCACTGTTGGTGATGAACTTCCAAAAGGAATTGTTCAAATGGCTAAAGTTTATGTTGCTAAAAAACGTAAACTAAAAGTAGGGGATAAAATGGCAGGACGCCACGGTAATAAAGGTATTGTTGCCCGAATTGTTCGTGAAGAAGATATGCCTTTCCTTGAAGACGGTACTCCGGTTGACATTGTACTTAATCCACTTGGTGTTCCTTCAAGGATGAACCTTGGACAGATTTACGAAACAGTTCTAGGTTGGGCAGGTAAAAAATTAGGATTGCGTTTTGCTACTCCAATTTTTGATGGTGCTCACGTAGACGAGATTAATGGATATATGGATCAAGCAGGTTTACCTGAAAATGGTAGTACTTACCTTTATGATGGTGGAACCGGTGAGCGTTTCGATCAGCCAGCAACTGTAGGCTATATTTATATGCTTAAGTTGCACCATATGGTTGATGATAAAATGCATGCCAGATCTATTGGACCATACTCATTAATTACTCAACAGCCACTTGGCGGTAAAGCACAGTTTGGAGGTCAGCGTTTTGGTGAAATGGAGGTGTGGGCTCTCGAAGCATTCGGTGCCTCAAACATTCTTCAGGAAATTCTTACTGTAAAGTCTGACGATGTTACAGGTAGAGCAAAAGCCTACGAAACTATCGTAAAAGGTGAATCTATGCCTACTCCAAATATACCTGAATCATTCAACGTACTTGTACACGAATTAAGAGGTCTTGGTTTGGAATTGAGCTTTGACTAATTTTTCCTATTAATTGATTAAAATAAAATTGATATATGGCTTTCAGAAAAGACATCAAAATACCAAGTAACTTCAATAAAATAACTATTAGTTTGGCTTCGCCTGAGTCGATACTTGAAAAGTCGTTTGGAGAAGTACTTAAACCTGAAACTATTAACTACCGTACTTACAAACCTGAAAGAGATGGTTTGTTTTGCGAAAGAATATTCGGTCCTGTAAAGGATTACGAATGTCATTGTTGTAAATACAAGAGAATCAGATATAAAGGTATTGTTTGTGACAGATGTGGAGTTGAAGTAACTGAGAAAAAAGTTCGACGTGAACGTATGGGACACATTCAACTTGTGGTACCTGTTGTTCATATTTGGTTCTTTAGATCATTGCCTAATAAAATTGGTGCAATGCTCGGGCTTCAAACCAAAAAACTTGAAACAATAATATATTACGAACGCTATGCAGTAATTAATCCTGGTATAAAAGCCAAAGATGGAATTAATTATTTGGATTTGATTACAGAAGAAGAATACCTAGATATACTCGAAACTCTTCCTCCTGAAAATCAATACCTTGATGATAGCGACCCTGATAAGTTTATTGCAAAAATGGGTGCCGAGGCTGTGCATGACTTACTTGCTCAACTCGACCTTGATAAACTATCATACGATTTGAGGCATAAAGCAAATACAGAAACTTCGCAGCAAAGAAAAGCTGAAGCACTAAAACGTCTTCAGGTTTTTGAAGCTTTCCGCGATGCGAGAAAAAGAGCCGAAAACAAACCGGAATGGATGATTGTAAAAGTTGTCCCTGTTATTCCGCCAGAATTAAGACCTCTTGTTCCACTTGATGGTGGAAGATTTGCTACTTCCGACCTTAACGACTTATATCGTAGGGTAATTATTAGAAACAACCGTCTTAAACGACTAATTGAAATAAAGGCTCCTGACGTAATCATGCGTAATGAAAAGCGTATGCTTCAGGAAGCAGTCGATTCATTGCTTGATAACTCAAGAAAATCGAGTGCAGTTAAAACTGAATCTAATCGTCCTCTTAAATCTTTAAGCGATAGTTTAAAAGGTAAACAAGGACGTTTTCGTCAGAATCTTCTTGGTAAAAGGGTTGACTACTCAGGCCGTTCGGTAATTGTTGTAGGACCTACTCTTAAGCTTAACGAATGTGGTATTCCTAAAGGAATGGCTGCTGAATTGTTTAAGCCATTTATTATCAGGAAACTTCTTGAAAGAGGTATTGTAAAAACTGTTAAGTCAGCTAAGAAAATCGTTGAAAAGAAGGAAGCCGTAGTTTGGGATATTCTTGAAAGTATCTTGAAAGGTCATCCGGTTTTATTAAACCGTGCTCCTACCCTTCACCGTTTAGGTATTCAGGCTTTTCAGCCTAAATTAGTCGAAGGTAAAGCAATTCAGCTTCATCCATTAGTATGTACGGCATTCAACGCCGACTTTGATGGTGACCAAATGGCGGTTCACCTTCCATTAGGGCATGCTGCTGTACTTGAAGCACAAATTCTAATGCTTGCTTCACATAATATTTTAAATCCCGCTAATGGTGCACCTATTACCGTTCCTTCTCAGGACATGGTATTAGGACTTTATTATATTACCAAAGCACGTAAAAGTACTGAGGAACATATTGTAAAAGGTGAGGGAATGAAATTCTACTCTCCTGAAGAAGTTATCATTGCCTATAATGAGAAAAGGGCTGATCTTCATGCTATTGTCAATGTTATGATTGATACTTTTGAAGATAATAAACCTGTTAAAAAAATGATTGAAACTACTGTTGGTAGGGTTATTTTCAATCAAATAGTTCCAAAAGAATATGGTTATATCAACCAGTTACTAACTAAGAAATCACTTCGTGATATTATTGGTTTTATTCTGAAGAAGACCGGTACAGCCATAACTACTGAATTCCTTGATAATATTAAGGATCTTGGATTCCATATGGCATATAAAGGTGGTCTTTCATTTAACCTTGGTAACGTACTTATCCCTGAGGTAAAAGAAGTTCTGGTTAAAAAGGCCAACGAAGAGGTTGATGAAGTTGTAAACAACTATAATATGGGTTTTATTACCAATAATGAGAGATATAATCAGATTATTGATATATGGACACATACAAACAGCCACCTTACAAACACCTTAATGAAAGAGTTATCGCAAAATGATCAGGGATTTAACCCTGTTTATATGATGCTTGATTCAGGTGCTCGTGGTTCTAAAGAACAGATTCGCCAGTTATCCGGTATGAGGGGTCTTATGGCTAAACCTCAGAAATCCGGAGCCACAGGAGGTGAAATTATTGAGAATCCTATTCTTTCGAACTTTAAAGAAGGTCTTACAGTTCTTGAGTATTTTATTTCAACACACGGTGCCCGTAAGGGTCTTGCCGATACTGCACTTAAAACTGCAGATGCCGGTTATTTAACACGACGTTTGGTAGATGTTGCACAAGATGTTGTAATTAACATTGAAGACTGTGGCACTCTAAGAGGTTTAACAATTTCAGCACTTAAGAAAAATGAGGAAATTGTAGAATCACTTTACGACAGAATATTAGGTCGTGTTGCACTTCATGATATCTACAACCCATTAACAAATGAGTTAATATTAACTGCAGGTGAAGAAATCGATGAAGATATTGCAAAAACTATCGAAGAAGCACCTATAGAACATGTAGAAATCAGATCAGTACTTACTTGTGAATCGAAACGAGGAGTATGTGCAAAGTGTTACGGACGTAACCTGGCATCTGGAAGAATGGTTCAAAAAGGAGAGGCTGTTGGTGTTATAGCTGCTCAGTCGATTGGTGAGCCAGGTACTCAGTTAACACTTAGAACATTCCACCAGGGAGGTACCGCATCTAATATTGCTGCAACTTCAAAAATTGAAGCAAAATTTGATGGTTTACTTGATATTGAAGAACTTAGGACAGTAAATTACAAGAATAAGGATGGACAGAAATACGAAATTGTTGTAGGTCGTTCAGCCGAGATGAAGATTATTGATGAGAAAACAGGAGTTGTTCTTGCTTCCTCAAACATTCCTTATTCTTCAAACTTGTATATTCCTAACGGATCGAAAGTTAAGAAAGGCGATACTATTGCTGACTGGGATCCATATAATGCAGTAATACTATCAGAAGTAAAAGGTAGTGTTTCATTTGAAAATATTCTAGAAGGTCAAACTTATAGAGTAGAATCGGATGAGCAAACCGGATATTTTGAAAAAGTTATTATAGAATCCCGTCAGAAAGCTAAGAATCCGAATATCAAAATTCTTGATACCGATGGTTCCGTAATTCGCCAGTATGACCTGCCTGTTGGAGCACACATTCTTATTGAAGAGGGCACTAATATTCAGGCTGGTAGCATACTTGTGAAAATACCTAGAGCATTTGGTAAAGCAGGTGATATTACAGGAGGTCTTCCACGTGTAACAGAGTTATTCGAGGCAAGGAATCCTTCAGAACCGGCAGTTGTATCAGAAATTGATGGTGTTGTAAGTTTTGGTAAAAAACTTAAGAGAGGTAACAGAGAGGTTATTATTACATCGAAAACCGGTGAGGAGAAAAAATACCTCATCCCTACTTCCAAGCAGATACTTGCACAAGAAAACGACTTTGTAAAAGCTGGAACAAGTTTATCCGACGGAGTTATGACTCCTGCTGATATTCTTGCTATTAAAGGGCCTATGAAGGTTCAGGAGTACATTGTAAATGAAATTCAGGAAGTTTACCGTTTACAGGGTGTGAAAATTAATGATAAGCACTTTGAAACCATCGTTCGTCAAATGATGCGTAAAGTTCAGGTTGAAGATCCGGGTGATACTCGTTTCTTGGAAGGTGAAACTGTAAACAAAATTGAATTTATGGAAGTTAATGATGCTATTTTTGGAATGAAAGTAGTGTTGGAAATTGGTGATTCTGAACTATTCCGTCAGGGACAAATTATTAGCGCAAGAAAATTAAGAGATGAAAATTCAACTCTTAAGCGTCGTGATAAAGTTCTTGTGGAAGCCAGAGATGCTCAACCGGCTACTGCCCGCCAGGTACTTCAGGGTATTACAAAAGCATCACTACAAACCGAGAGTTTCATTTCTGCAGCTTCCTTCCAGGAAACTACAAAAGTACTTACTCTTGCTTCTATTGCTGCTAAATCAGATTCATTGTTAGGTCTTAAGGAAAACGTTATTGTTGGCCATAAGATTCCTGCAGGAACCGGTTTAAGGGAGTATGATGACATAATTGTTGGCTCAAAAGAAGATTATGAGCAAATTATGGATACCTCATCAACCAGCGAAATTATTGATTTAGAAGATTAATTTCAAAATATAAAAGGCTGTCGAAATGGTGGTAACACTTATTTTGGCAGCCTTTTTTTAAACTTATTATAATGGAAGATAAAAACAAAAATAAAAACAAACTAAACATTGAACTTAGTGAGGAAGTTGCTGAAGGAACCTATTCAAACCTTGCAATAATTTCGCACTCGCAGTCTGAATTCATTGTTGACTTTGTTAAGTTAATGCCGGGAGCCCCTAAAGCAAAAGTAAAATCCAGAATTATTCTAACTCCGGAACACGCAAAACGACTTTATAAAGCTCTGCACGATAATATCAGGAAGTTTGAAGCTATTAATGGTCCAATTAAAGAGCCTAAAGATGGGGGTTTACCACCATTTACTATGGGAGGACCAACTGCCCAGGCATAGGAAATTTTATTTTTCTATTTTATCTTTAATAAAATTACTCATTACTTCATAAACCTTGTTTCTCACATTTCTGTCTGAAAGAACAAGGTCGTGTATACCATCGTCGATTTCTTTTTCAGTTACATCATCGCCTAAAACTTTTGCATATTTTGCAATATGTTTTACGTTTAATACAGCATCTGCCCGAAGCATATCTTCATTAAATTCTCCTGGAATAACACTCTTGTCAGAGTACATAACGAGTATAGGACATTTAATATTGAGTCCTTTCTGCAATTCCTTTTGTGCAGTATGAATAGCATTTATCCACCCTAAATTTAAGCCAAAGCCCTCAATAGGTTTCCAGTTAAGATTAAAATCCCATTCACCATAAAAGTCCTTGTGTAAACTTTCAGCATACCCCTTTTTTAGTCCTTCCGGGGAGTTAATATTAGGAAATATACTGCCAATAGCGGAAATAAGAGGAATTAACGCCATCAATGCCGGTGGATTATTAAACTCAAAAAATGGACTATTGAGTATTAAGCCCTTTATTACAATCTTATTATTACTATGATGAGTGTAAAGTGATGTTAGCAAACCTCCTGTGGAATGACCATATAGAACTACTTCAGTATTTTTCTCAATATCAATTATCTCCTTAAATGCTAAATCAAAATCTTCGAAATACTCAGTATATTTTTTAAAATTATTTGGTTTTTGATGTGGAAGTATCGACCTTCCATATTTTCTTAGATCAAGAGCATAAAAGTTATACCCCAAACTATTAGCCCAATCCGCAAATTTATCGTGAAAGAAATAATCAACAAAACCATGAACATAAAGGAGAGCTTTGCTTGTGTTTCCGCTTGCTTTACGCGACACCAATGTGGCTTCTACCCTACCCTCATAATCATCAGGGCTATTCAGTTTGGTAATAGAAAAATTATGAGTTTTATCGAATTCCATGATTGTAAAAATTTGATTTACACAAATGTACATAAAAAAAGCTCTGTTTGTAATACTTACAAACAGAGCTTTTTATCGATATTATTATTTATATGAAAAATATTATTTTGTTTTATCAGGATATGGAGGAATTTCCGGAGCAGGTTTAAAGTCCTTTAACTGCTCTAAAATAACCTCAATTGCCTTGTTTAATTGCTGATCTTCACCGGCATATTCTTTAGCAGGATCGTTATCTACAACTATATCAGGTTCAACACCATGACCTTCAATAACCCAATTACCATTTTCATCGAAAGGAGCAAACTCAGGACGACGCATGTCACCACCATCTATAAATGGCATAGAGCCTCTAATGCCAACAACACCACCCCATGAACGTTTACCTATTAATGTACCAATATTCATTTTTTTAAACTGGTATGGGAACAAATCTCCATCTGATGCTGAATAGTTATCGAGCAGCAATACTTTTGGTCCAAGTATCATTTGTGCAGGTTTTGTGTTTACTCCATTATTTCTTGACATACCATAGAGTGCTAACTCTCGGTTTAATCTCTCAATAATCATAGGAGAAACATTTCCTCCACCATTACCTCTATCATCAATAATTAAGGCCTTCTTATTTAACTGAGGATAGAAATGCTTTACGAATTCATTTAATCCGCCTGGTCCCATATCAGGAATATGAATATACCCAACCTGACCATCAGTAGCCTCATTTACCTTTCTGGTATTTTCCATTACCCAGTTATAATAGTAAAGTCCTGATTCATCAGCAATTGGAACAATGATATTCTTCTTAGCACCCGACATATCTGCCTTTTTGTTCGTAGTAATTTCAATTTTTTTACCTGCCTTTCCAACAAGCATCATATAAATGTCATCAACATTTTTGGTTGATTTACCATTTATTTCAAGTATATAATCACCTTCGTTTATATCAACACCAATCTGTGTTAGTGGTGAGCGGCTTCCATCAGTCCAGTTTTCTCCTTTTAAAATTTCATCAATTTTAAAATATCCACTGTCATCCTTACTCAATTTTGCACCAAGCAAACCGGTTTTTATACGTTCAGGTTTAGCTTTATCACCTCCATTAACATATGCATGACCAACAGATAATTCAGCTATCATTTCTCCTATAACATAGTTTAAGTCATTTCTGTTATTCACATAAGGAACTAATACCGAATACTTCTTATTAATAGCTTTCCAATCTAAACCATGCATATTAGGAGCATAGAAGAAATCTCGCATTTGACGCCAGGATTCGTTATATATTTGCGCCCACTCCTCTTTTAAGTTAACCATAACTTTCATTTCCGAAAGGTCTATAAATTCATCCGGTTTAACTTTTGAATTAGGCAAATTAATTACAGCATATTTACCTTGTAATCCAATAAGCATCTTTTTATGATCTGCTGCAATAACAAAACTGCTAATATTCCCAAGTTCAGTTGATTTTTGATTTTTTAAATCATATAGCATAAACTTGGCTCCCTTAATTTTACTACTCGAATAGTTATAATATATTTTGCCTTCTATAGGGCTGAGGTTCCAGTAACTACCTGCCTTTCCGGGAAGTGCAATAACTCTATCCTGAATACCATCGAAATCGATATTCACAGCAAACTCTTCCTTTTCCTCAGCATCTTTACCATTTTTCTTAGATTTTTCAGATTTAGTTTTGTTATCTTCACTTGAAACGTTTACTTCATCATTAGTAGGCTCAAATGGAGAAGGAGTATATTTTTGTAATGTTACGAAGTAAATCTTACTCATATCACGATATGCATGATTCCATTCTGTCCAACTATAAATTGGAGAAAAATCTCTTGAGGATGTGAAGAACAAATATTTACCATCAGGACTAAAAACAGATCCATTAGCATCGTACCAATTATCTGATATTTGGTGAGTATCTCCGCTTTTTGTATCATAAACCATAACTTTACTTACAGCAGATTGTTCTGGTTTAGTGTATGTTACCCAACGATTATCCGGCGACCAGTTATAACTTCGTATTTCCCAGGAATCGGCTTCGGCAATAACTTTTACTTTTTTCGAATCGATATCAACGATATTTAATCTGCCCATTTTATCTCCCCATAGAAGTTTTTTGCTATCGGGTGACCAAATAGGATTATATTTATAAGTATCAGAATTGGAAGTTATCTTTATAGCCTCTTCCTTACCATTCTGATTCTGAATATAAATCTCATCTTCACCTGTTCTATCACTAATAAAAGAAATATATTTCCCATTTGGTGACCATTCTACATTTCTGTCGTGAACACCGGAACTCTCAGTTAAATTTCGGGTAATTCCAGATTCAGCAGGAACAGTATAAACATCACCCCTTGCTCCAAAAACAACCCTTTTTCCATCAGGCGAAACAGCCCATGAATTGATAAACTTAGAAGCATCTTTTATTTCATTTCTGGCAGTGAGCATATCATTTTCAATGTTTACAACTACTTTTGATATTTCACCTTTAGAAATATTGTATTTATATATATATCCGCCATTTTCATATACGATAAAATCCTTTCCAAGGGAAGGGAATTTAATATCATATTCAGTGTAATTTGTAATCTTTTCGGTTTTCATTGATGTCAGGTCGTAGGCGAACATATTCATTGTTCTGTCGCGATCACTAAGGAAGAATATTTTATTTCCATGCCACATGGGGAAAATATCCTGATTAATGTTATTGGTTATTTGAGTTGTTTTCTTTGTTTCGAAATCATAAATCCATATATCATCTGCCATTCCTCCTTTATAGTATTTCCAGGTACGGAATTCTCTGAACACGCGGTTCATGGCCATCTTTTTCCCATCAGGAGAAAATGAGCACCAACTACCAGTTGGAAGAGGTAACTCTTCTGACAAGCCTCCGTTTTTATTCACACTGAAAAGTTGTCCTTTAAATGAATTAAATGTTTGTTTTCGTGAGCGATAAATAATATCATCTCCTTTCCAGGTCATTACAATATTATTTGGGCCCATACGGTCGGAAATATCATCTCTTCCCAAAGTTGCAGTATAGGTTATTCTCTCAGGAACACCACCTGTTGAGGGTATAGTAAATACTTCTGTATTTCCATCGTATTGCCCTGTAAATGCAATAGTTTTTCCATCAGGAGAGAATCTTGCAAACATTTCATATCCGTTTGCATCGCTTGTTAATTTTCGGGCGGTTCCACCTTCTGAAGAAACTGTATAAAGGTCGCCGGCATAGGTAAATATTACCTGATCGCCATAAATCGCAGGAAATCTTAAAAGTCTTACATCATTTTCAGCCATTAATCCGGAAAATAAAATAAGAGAAATAAGACTTAGTAAAATCTTTTTCATTCGTATTCTTTTTGATTATTATTAATTTAAACTTTCTTAATACTATTTTTATGCCGTAAACCTCTATAAACTGATTATTAACTCCTTAACTTATCATTCTATAACGGACGCCAAAATTATGTTCGATAACAAACATATGATTGTACGATTTCGTACGCTAGTTTTAATCCTTGAAGTTTAAGTGTTCAACCTCAATATTTTCAGATATATAAACCAGAAAACAATTAATTTTTTCATACCCAATATTCTTCATAACAGCATAGTATTCATTTATTTGGGTATGATATTTCTGACTTATTTTGCCGGTTTTGTAGTCTATAATTGCCAATTCATCATCTAAAATAGCCAGCCTGTCGGGTCTCAAAATATTTCCAACCCCATCGTAAACTTCCGATTCGTTTTTAACCACCGCCGATTTTGAAAAGTATTTCGATAATTTTTGATGTTCAACAATTTCTATTATTAAAGTTCGAAGTTTATCTTTTTCAGGATGCGTAATAAAACCAAAATTCACATACTTTTCAAGCACATTTTCAACATCATCAAAAGTTTCTATCTCAGATAATATTCTATGAATAAGGTTGCCATAAGCTTCGGGACTTTTCGATTCTATATTATTCCATGATATCTGTTCTGATCTTGCTATTTTAACTATCCTATTTAAGTCGACAGAAGGGTAAACATCAAGATTTATATAATTAACATATTCATCATCTTTTGATTGCGCAGGTTCAGCTTTTAGTAATCCGTCTTCAAATAAGTTATCATTTTTAGAATTTTTTGAAATAAAATCCATAATAATTTTGCCATATTGATTACGTTTTTCTGTTGACGTAACAACAAATAATGCATGCGAGGCACGAGTGAAACTTACATAAACAAGGTTTATAAAATCCAGATTTTCCTTTTCCTTCTCTTTATCATATTCATCTTCAAAACCAACTTCTGCAGTTTGTTTTGTTAGCGGAATCAATGTTTTTGAGAGTTTCGGGATATGCATTTTTGATACGTCGGCCCAAATTGTATTCGAATTATTTGAAACTGAATCATTTAAGTCGGCTATAACCACTTTAAAGGCCAAACCCTTTGATTTATGGGCGGTCATTAATTTAAAGGCATCAGGCTTTTCAGGAGTACTTACAAAAATTTTTGTTTTTTTCTCATTCCAGTATTCCAAAAATTCAATTATCGTGTATTTTGTTGAGTTTTGTGATTTAAAAACAAAGTCGAGAAAAAATTGTAAAAATATATCTGCTTCTTTGTCAAAATTTAATAAGCGTATGGCAAACTCACATACTTCATAAAGTGAATAGGATAGCAGATTACTAACATCAACCTTACCGTCAAACATTTGAAATACAAACAAATATGTTTCGCCTGAATGGTTTGAAATCTCTTCCAGAAGTTCTTCAGTATTACTAAGCCCTTTTAATTCTGCATATTTTATTATAAAATCGGCAAGAAATATTTTTTCATCAGGCTTGGTAATCATTTGCAGCAATGAAACTATCATCGACACTTTTGGCGAGTTATTTACCAAAAGCGATTCGGAGGAGACAACCTTATAATTTTTCGATATCAGATAATTAGCTAGTTCAGAAATTGATTTCTTTCGTCTTCCCAGCACACAAATATCACCTGCCTGAAATCCTGCTTCTATAGCTTCACTGATAAACGACTCAATTTTAAGATGCTTTTCCGGCTGAAATTCATCTTTATTATTTGCTTCAACAGTTTCAAGTTTCACATAAGAATTGTGCTGACGAATTGGTTTTTGCTCCAGATTAGTATAATGTTTTTTTATAGCCTCATTCTCCCCTTCAATTAAGTCGGAAAAAAACAAATTATTAAATTCAACTATAGTTTTACCTGATCTGTAATTATAATCAAGTACTTCTTCCCGGTATTGGCTATTTAGTAGAGCTTCTCTGCTTTGACCTAATAAGGAGTCATCCTGAGGATATAGTTTTGGCAAATTTGAAAACAGTTCCACTTCACCATTTCTGAACCTATAAATTGCTTGTTTTGCATCCCCTACCAACATACTGAAATTGTTGTTTGATAGTGATTCTTCGACAAGTGGCAACAAATTATTCCATTGCAAAACTGAGGTATCCTGGAATTCATCGATAAGGAAATTTTTGTATTTGAACCCCAGGCGTTCATAAATAAAAGGTATTGGTTGTCCTGCAATACTATCGCTTATTTTTTTGTTGAATTCTGAAATATGCACTTTGGAGCTACGATCAACAAACTCATCGAAAAGACTCTGAATTACAGTAATCAAAGCAACTGAATATATCTTAGTGTTAATAATATTTAGTAAGATGTAAACGCGCACATCTTCTACCATTTTATCAAATATATCGGTGAGACTCTGTTTAATTTCATCTATTGCAGAAACAATTTCTGAATTTGCGTTTTTTGATACCCATTTATCGTTTTCTACTGTATCGAGATTACGTTTACCAGGTAATATTGCTTTGGCGGAAGAAATATCCTGAAGTTTAACAAAGTAGCCATATATACCTTTTTCCTTATAACTTATGTCATTGGCGCTAAGCGAAACCGACGAAAACAAATTAATGGCTTCTTTAGCATATTTCTGAATATCATTTTTAAGGTGCTTTTGTCTTTTATTGAGAATTTTTATTATTTCTATAAAATCATTTATGGTTAGGCCATTTAAAAATTTCTTTTGAGCAAATACATCTTCACTTAAGTTATAATTCACAAATGACGACAATATTGTACTGATATTGTGCGACTTTTCATCTTCAATTTGCTTAAACACAAAACTCAGTAATATGTCTGTGAGTTGCTTATCATGTCCTATTTTTCTATAAAGGTCGTCTAATATTTCAGGTATTAAATCATCCTTATCAAGTATAATTTCAAAATTTGATGGCAGATTCAATTCATTGGTAAACGTTCTTATAATCTTGTGCACAAAAGAATCAATAGTAGAAACAGAAAACTCATCATAATTATGAGTAATTAAGTTAAGGAGGTATTTACCTCTCTTTTGAAATTCATCATCACTAGTTTTAAGATGCTCTTTTAGCAAGGTAGTAAGAAAACTATTTTCAGCATTAGAAATAAGCACAAGAGTATCAATAATGCGTGATTTCATTTCATTTGCTGCCTTATTTGTAAATGTAATGGCAAGTGTTCTTTTAAAATCGTTAGGATTTTTCAGGCACAACTTTAAATACTCCAAAACAAGAGTTGCTGTTTTGCCCGAACCCGCAGAAGATTTGTAAACTACAAATGCCATTATTCGTTTTTATTTTTATTTTTAGTAGACTTTTTTCTACTCTTGAACAATTGCTTTAATGTGGTAAATTCCTTTTTAAATGCAACGCCAACTCCCTGAGTATAAGGCGATACTTTATCGTAATTATTATAATAATACCATGAGTTAACATTAGAATGGTTATAAGCTTTCAGTATCCATCGGCCATCTTCAGTCAATTTATAGGCAACATCAACATCTCCTACAATATTACTGGCACTCTGCCCTGAGTTATCGTAGCTAACACCAAAGTTTCCATCTATAAGAAGTCTGTCATCAAATAATTGTGTGGAGAGTGCCACTTCGAATTCCCGATTAGAAATATTATCTCCGGGTTTATAATTCACGCCGATATCAAAATCATCGGATATTCGGGAGAGCATACTACTCAATTGATTAGTAAGAATAGTATAACCTGAAGTTGAAAGATTGTAATTTGAAGCATTGCTGTAACTAAAAGAACCTAAAACCAGGAGTGAAATCATTTGTTGATTCATCATTGCAGTATTGGTAGTATCTAATTGAGAAAACACCTGACGTTGCAAATCAGGATCCAAATCTGGAATCTTTATTTCGAATGAAATTGTAGGATCCAGCAGTTGATTCGTAAGTTTTATATAACACTCAACATTAACTTTATTTTTAAAGTTTGTTGAAGAATCTATACTAATACCCAGGCTATTTAAATTTGCTTTTACCCTGTATAAACCTTTCAGATCTATATTGGCAGTATACGGATCTCCTGTCCATGATATTCTACCACCCTTTACAATTTCAAATCTTTTATTTACCAAATTTTCAATTGTAAATTTGAATCTTCCCCTATCAACAATATATTCTCCATAAAGGTTGAAATCACCATCAGAATTAAAATTCATATCTAATTTCCCGCTGCCTTGCGATTCTATATCTCCCATATTAGAAGGCATACTAATAAATATTCGGGCAGTAGGGGTGATATTCATTCCAAGATCTATATTGAATTTTAATTCCTTCTCTTTTTCATAGTTCAGTTTATCTTCCTCCTGCTTAAGCTGAAGACTATCCTTTTCATTTTTTACAAATATTATATAGTCTTTATCATAAACTTCAGTTGAATAATCCAATGGCAGATAAACTCTTGTGCCACTTAAGGTAGTTGTTTCTATTTGCAGTTTTATATCGTTTGGTTTACCTGTTACCGACATATTCCCCTTAAGTATTCCACTTCCATAATACAAATCGTTCATGCTTCTGGTAGTATTAAAGAACAGAAGTTTATCGGTTATAATATTAACATGCAGTTCAGAATCCCTAAAATAGTCATGTTTCATAAAACCACTAATTTTCGCCTGGTTTCCAATTGTATCGAAAATAATGAGTTTATCAAACTGAATCATATCCTTATCGAACACTATTAAATTTGAGAATAAATATCTTGTATTCAGATACTTAATTATCAAACTCGTATTGTTAATCTTGGCATAGCCTGTTAATTCTGGCTTTTCAAAGTTTCCTTTAAGTTTTAGTTTTCCGGTACTAAGGCCTTTTAAATCAGTGATATATGATTCCAGGAATGGTTCAACTGCTGGAAGTTTAAAATCTTTATAATCAATAGAGATATCAAAAACACTATCTCTTTTAAATGGATAATAATATCCGCCAGCCAAAAGCATTTGGCTGGGTATCTCTTGTTCATCATTTATGATTTGGGCTTTCAGATAAATAGATTCATTATGATTGTCCCAGGTGTTTAAAATATGTGCTCTCCCCAAATATTGTTGGTTAAGGACCAAATTTTCAAAATTAAGGTTCGACACAAATGTTGGCTTGGTGCCGATGGTACCTATGTTTAAATAACCGTCTACCATACCATCGAGGTTAACTCCATATGAGCGTGTTAAAATATCGAAAAATGAGATGTCCCACTTACGGAAATTAACTACCAGAGTATCAGATGGCTCTCCCAGCAATTCACCATTAATTTCAAGTTTAGATCCTCCTGCATAGATATTCAAATTCTCAATTTTTACACCTCCTGGGACAATTCCAATACTGTTAGTTGTGTCTATCGTCCATGCAATATTATTGATAACTACATCTGTTTTATTTATTTCAAGAATATCGAAAATAGAATCCCGAAGCATCCTACCTGAAATTAAACCTCTATTAACACGCTTTTTATTAGGGTTTTCCCATGTTAACCGATAGTCTAAATGGTTATTGCTAAAACTGCTTTTAAATTCAACACTGTCAATTCCCAGAACTGTTTTATCAAATTCTGAACTATCTTTCATAATTAGGGCATCAATATTATATTTAAAATTTAATATTTCATTACCACTTGTCAGGTTGATATGATTTTCCAATAAATCCATTCCGAATAAATTAGCTTTTTCGGATACTACATCCAAGTAAATATCTTCATCCTCAAAATCCAAACTAGCCTTTAAAGAAGTGTTTTTGTCAAGTGACAATCCTTTAAATAAATGCTTGTTGAGCATTTTTGTATTCTTCAATTTAAGAGATAAATCTGCATAATTATTTTCGGGATCGTGTGTACTGGGAGGTAATAACTCATAATAACTATTCAGCAATGCCAAAGTTGAATTTGTAAGTGTTGTAATATTATAATCACCTTGTAGATCCATTTCAACAATGTCGGAACTGAGTTTTAATAAATTATTATTACCACTGTGTTCTTTAGTAATTATTATTGAATCGTATTCATAATTATCTTTTCCAAAACTCAACCTTATATCATGCATGGCAATATCAGTGTTTGTCTCATCCAAATCAAAGCTCTTTATATCCATGTTTAACTTTGTTGATAGTATTAAAGGACTAGTCCAAAAACCTAATTGATAGATATTAATTTTTTTAATATTAGTACTTAAAATCAGCCTTGGAACTTCATCAAAATGATATGTTAAATTACCTTCTGTAACTAAGTTCTTATCTGTTATACGGAAATTTGAAGTTAATTTTTCATTTTCAAAATTACCAACCAACTTCATCCTATTCAAATGGTTACCAATAACATTAATACTATCAACCAATAAGTCATAATCTAGTTTTAACTTATCGGGGTAAATACCTTTTAGATATAGTTGACTTTTGAAAGTGGTTTTACCAAGAATATTAGTTTGGTCGATAATTTGTCCAACGTTTAAGTTATTCACATCCAAAGTGGATACAATGAAAATACTATCATTAAGTTTTTCTTTAAAGTTGATATTAGTAGCAATGGTAGCATCTTTCAATGACAAATTAATATTGCTTTCAAAATCAGTATAATAACCTTCAAAGTTACCACTCAGATTAATTTTTTCATTACATGGGATGTTTAAGGGAAGATTTAGATGTTTTTCATCTATTGGTAAAATAAAAGATTCGATATCGCATAAAGTTGTTGAAAAATCCTGAATCCCCATTTGGATATATGAAGTATAAAAATCAGGTAATCCTTTAATATAAAAATCTCCATTTAAAGTAGTACTATTTCCATATTCAACAACCAGATTATCGCCATTCAGTTCTCTTACTGTTCCAATAGCATTTCCGCTAACTTTAACCTTATCAGGCATATCGAACAATACTTCCGAATAGTAGCCAAGATCCGATATCAATAATTCAGAATTTCTAACATTAGCCTTCATGATTACTGAATCAAGGAAATCGTTCATATCGGCATAGGAAGAGTAAATAAATTCCAAGTCAAAATCAAGATTTGAGTCATCGGTACTTACTTTTGAATCCAGTACTTCCATTGCTGTTGAACTGATGGAATATCTTGCAGAAATATTATTCACTTTAAAACCACTTTTCTCCTGAGCCTGGAGCATTTTAATATCTATCATCAGCGAATCGTTGATTAGGTCAAAGTCTTCCAGTAATGCATTAATACCTGAGAAGTCCATATCACCATAATCCATTCCCTTTCCATTATTATATTCCTGATTTTCATCATAAAGCCTAAAACGACTTTGCTTCAAGGTAATATTATCAATTTTCAATTCAAAGGATGAGGGGTTCCCGCTTTTCTCACCCTGCAGATCTTTAATGATTGTTAAAAACCCAAAATCATCATCACCCTTATATCTTGTCAGCGCAAAATATGCACCATCCAATTCAACTTCGGCAAAGTTTATACTAGTTATCCACGGATATTTAGGAAGTGCATTTAATTTATCAACGGCAATTATAGTGCTATCCCTTTGATCCTTTAATTCAAGCCCGCTAATATATATTCCATCATAAAAACTAAAATTTACGGCTTCAATACTTACCGTTCTGTCGATTTTATTTGACAACCAATCAGTTGCAAGTCTGGCACTTAGCGTTTGTACTAGTGGGCTACGAAATAGTATAGTTATTGCGATTGGTAATGAAATTATTACCATTAGAAAATAAAATAAAATGTTTACAAGCCTTTTTTTAATAATTTTGGCGGTTGAATTTTCTTTCAAATGAATAAATATATACTTGGCATAGAATCATCTTGTGACGACACGTCTGCTGCTGTTTTAAATAACACACAATTATTATCTAATGTAATTGCGAATCAGGACGTTCACAAAACATACGGTGGTGTAGTTCCTGAACTCGCTTCAAGGGCTCATCAACAAAATATTATACCCGTTGTTGAATACGCACTTAATAAGGCAAAGATAAAGAAAAATCAGTTGAGTGCTATTGCATTTACAAGGGGTCCGGGATTACTTGGATCATTGCTTGTAGGCACTTCTTTTGCCAAATCTTTTGCCCTTGGATTGGACATTCCATTGGTGGAAGTTGATCATCTAAAAGCACATATACTCTCACACTTTATCGATGATGAAGATACCGTTGATCATCCAAATTTTCCTTTCCTGTGTTTAACTGTTTCGGGTGGTCATACTCAGATTGTAAGAGTTGAAGGTCCGTCTAAAATGGAAATTATAGGCAAAACAATTGATGATGCTGCGGGTGAGGCTTTCGATAAAGCTGCAAAGATTATGGGCTTACCATATCCGGGCGGACCAGAAATTGATAAACTGGCGAAAGTTGGCGATCCTCATGCTTTTGAATTTCCGGCATCCAGTATGCAGGGGTTAAATTATAGTTTCAGTGGACTGAAAACATCATTTTTATACTTCCTGAGAGATAACTTAAAGAAAGACGATAATTTTATCGAAAAAAATAAAGCCGATTTGGCTGCTTCAATACAGTATACAATTATAAAAATGCTTTTGAATAAGGTAAAAAGAGCTATAAACGAAACAAATATTAAAGAAATTGCTATTGCAGGAGGAGTATCTGCCAATTCAGGTCTACGATCCGCAATTACCGAAGAAGCAATTAAAAACGGCTGGAAAACTTTTATTCCAAAAATCCAATACAGCACTGATAATGCTGCTATGATAGCAATTGCAGGATATTTCAAATTTTTAGAAGGTGATTTCTCATCACAGGATGTAACGCCTTATGCGAGGAGTAGGTTTTAAAAGGCTAAAGGCTAAAGGCTAAAGGGGAAAGGCTAAAGGGGGAAAGGCTAAAGGCTAAAGTGGAAAAAAGTGGAACCTCAATGAACGGGATTAAGGTCACTCTACATTAATCACTTTTCATTTTTAACTTTTCATTCTTCACTCAACTCCCCGGCATTCTGTCTGGTTTAGAAAATTTCGGGTTTGTTATGAAATCTTCATCAGTTAATGATTTTAAGAAGTTAATGAGATCCTTCTTTTCCTGAGCCGTTAACTGCACACCATTTGTATTGGCATGGTGCATAAGCGGGTTTACCAAAGGTGTCATTAAAACACTGTGAGAATACATTTCAATAACTTCATCAAGAGTTTTGAAGCGTCCATCATGCATATACGGAGCCTGATAAATAATATTCCTCAAACTACTTGCTTTGTAAGCCCCTTTGTCCATTGGATCCCCACTGATAAACAGCCTGTCGAATTCGTCGGTATAAGTTGATTCCTTCCCGTTATTATAAAAAAGGTGAGTAGTAAATAAAGGGTTACCACCTCCTCCATGGCAATGGAAACAGTCGGCTCCCTCTTCAGTTGTAAACAACACATATCCATTCATTTCCGATTGATCAAGTTGTTCTTCTCCTCTTAAGTATTTATCGAATTTAGAGTTGGCAGACACTAAAGTTCGTACAAATTGTGCTATTGCCCGTTCTACATTTTTAAAAGTAATTTTGCTACTCCCAAATGCTTTTTCAAATAATACGGGATAACCATCAATAGATTGCAACACTTCAACAACAGTGGCTGTATCAGTTCCTATTTCATTTTGAGCAATAAAGGATATCCTCACAATATCTTCAATATTATTTAAATTATTATTTACATTATTCTTAAAAACATTACCATTCCAGCCATAAGCTGAGTTATTCCAAACCAGATTCATCAATGGCAATGTAACATGATGTGTTTCTTCTCCATTAAAACCTCTTGGATGACCATTTTTAAAATTTGGATTATCTAAACCTGCTTCAAAAGCATTTTTCTGCTTATGACACGACGAGCAACTTATCTGATCTTCAACATTTTTTCTTCCCGAAAGTCGTCCATCGTAAAATAAATATCTGCCCAATTCAACTCCTTCAATGGTGAGGGGATTATCGTCAGGAATATTTAGTTTTGTGGGAAACCCATAAGGAATTTCAAAATCGTATGCAGTTGTATTAGAAATAACAGGATTTTCAATGGTTTGCTTCTGACAGGAAACCAATCCTAAAAGTAGTAAACCTATAAAGAATACAGGAATTTTGTAAGAATTTAGTTTCATAATATTAATTTAAATCTTTGTATTTTACTGACTTAATCAAGAAAATATCGTGCCCGTTTTCGCAGGCTAAAGATATGGCTTTTTGATTTTGCATAATCTTTCCACCATATTTATTAAAATCCCAAATATTAGGACTTCTAAACCAGTTTTCCACCTGCATAACTATATCAACTTGAGCAATTTCTGAAGGTTTAATTTCAACAGAACTATTTTCTAAACTCACTTCAAAATAATTTTGCACAAATCCAACAACATTCCTGTCTTCATCATAATTCTGCCCAATACCCAGATGAAAGTTAAAAACTTTTGGTTGGTTTAACGAATCCAGCCATTTACCATTTAACTTCATATAATGGTAGCCTCCACCCAGAAATTCGGGCCAAAACATAAATGACTCAGGTGGATTGACAAAAAGTCGTGATTTATTTTTTTTCTCATTTATGCCAAAAGTAAAACTCATTTTATCGTAAACTCCTGGTTTAACACTATCGACTGGAAAATACACAAATGTTTCAGGAATATCAGTATCAATATAATGAATATCATTGTATTTATCCAATATTATGGTATCCCCTTTTTTTCCATAAAGTTTAATATCGGAGATAAAATATTGAATCTCACTAATCATAAATTTATTTCCGGCCTCATTTATATAATTAAAAGTGTCAGCTTTAATGCTATGACTAATATTCAATTGTAACTTTCCAAAACCATTTTCATTATTTCGACTTGAGAAATCACAAGAATTAATAATTACTATCATCAATACACACAAAAAAACAAATGTTACTTTTTTCATCTACTTATTTTAATAATAACGATATCATACGGTTATTTGCACTTATCGAATACAAAATTAATACTATTATGATTTATTTCATAGTAATTTTATACTTATCTATATGCTTATGACCTATAAAAGTTTAAATCGTTAATTAAATTAAGTTTTTAAAACTATCATATTCGACATTCACCGACAGAACTCCAAAACTCACCTATTTTGTATTTACCAGCCTCAATTTTGAGCATACATTTGCTTAAAAAAAAAATAATACGATGAAAACTACTATTAAAATTTCTACAATTATCAGCACCCTACTACTAAGCATTAACATCTTAGCTTTCAACACAATACTGGAATCAGAGTCATATATAAATGATATCCCTTATAATACAAATGATATAGCATTTGAAACAGTTTATAATAATGCTATAACCAAAAATTTCAATCTTGAAGAAGAAGAGTATATCGATGATATTCCTTTTAATACTGCTCAGGTTGCAGAGGAAAAAATGAGTGAAATTGCAAATGAAAAAGAATTTACACTTGAAGAGGAAGCAAGTGTTAATGATATACCATTTAATACTCATAAAATTGCAACTTCTGCACTCATTTCACAAGCATTATCTGAATACTTTGAATTGCCGGAAGAGCAGTATGTAAACGACATTCCTTTTGATACATATGCAATAACATCTGCAATAAAAAGCAAAAATGATCTTACAAATAAATAATCGAAAACGTTTTAATTTGGAATAATTATTAATTATTATTAAAGCAATAAATTTAATATTAATTAATTCTTCAAATCCCAATAATAACTATCTTTGCATCACCTTCAACTAAGGTTGAGTTAACATAATAAGCATCTGATATACAGGTGCTTTTTAATTTTTAAAAATAATAATGTCAAGAAATTTATACATAGCGGCTGCGGAAAAGGAAGCCGGAAAATCAATGGTAGTCTTAGGGGTGATGGAATTTCTTTCCAGACACATAAAACATGTTGGTTTTTTCCGTCCCATTGTTGGTTCAGGTACCAAGGTTGATAATCATATCGACTTGATACAAAAGCGATATAATCTCAATTGTAATTATGAAGAAATGTATGGTATTACTGTTTCAGAAATGATTGAGTTTATCAATGACAATAATGTAGATGCTATTCATCAGAAGGTAATTCAGAAATATAAAATTCTTGAAAAGAAATGCGATTTTGTACTTGTTGAAGGAAGCGATTTCAGAGATCATCTCAGCGCCTATGAATTCAATTTCAACCTACAGGTTGCCAACAATTTAGGCTGTCCGATAATTGGCGTACTAAGTGGCAGAAACAAAAGCACAAGTGAAGTTGCCTATTCTCTGCAGATTATGCAGAATGTAATGGATAACGAAAAATGTACTCGTGTTGGAATGGTTGTTAACAGAGCAAATATTAACGATCTCACTGAGATTAAGAAGATACTTAATGACCATAAAGGTGAAGATGAAATCGATTTTGTAATTCCCGAAGTAAATTCGCTTCAGAATATTACCATGAGGCAGATAAAATTTGCCCTGAATGCAAAACATCTTTATGGAAGTCCTGAAAGTCTTGACTTTGATGTTACTGATTTTAAGGTTGGAGCCATGAATCTGGAACATTTCCTTGAGCACACAAAGCAAGGTACAATGGTAATTACCCCTGCCGACAGAATTGATATTATTATGGGAATCGGGATGACTATTTTAGCAGGTGACTTTCCTAAAATTGCAGGTATACTTCTAACAGGTACTTATAAACCAAACAAAATTGTTAGCAGACTTCTTGATAGTTTAAAAAAACTCCCCCTTGCAGTTTTATCCACAGAAACAGGTACCTATGAAGCCGCTAAAAATGTAAGCAATATCACGCCACTTTTGAAACCTGAAAATCAAAGGAGGATAGCCACTGCCCTCGGACATTTTGAGGCCAATGTGAACCTAACAGAACTTGGTAATAAAATATCTATTTCAAAAACCAGTATCCGCACACCATTGATGTTCGAATACGAATTATTTGAACGAGCTAAAGCAAACAAAAAACATATTGTTCTGCCTGAAGGTACTGACGATAGAATTCTAAAAGCTGCTGATATTCTTAACAGAAGAAATGTAGTAGAATTAACACTTTTAGGTGATGAACAGGAAATAATTAAAAAAGCATCTGCTCTTAGAATAAAATTAGAGGGAATAAACATTATCGATCCTTATGATAATGACCTGATAAACGAATATGCTGCAGAATATTATCGACTAAGAAGTCACAAAGGGGTTACAAAGGAAGGTGCTAAAGATTTGATGCATGATGTTAGTTACCTAGGAACTATGATGGTTCATAAAGGTCATGCCGACGGAATGGTTTCAGGAGCCGTTCATACTACTTTGCACACCATACGTCCTGCTTTTGAGTTTATAAAAACCAAACCAGGAGTTTCAATAGTTTCAAGTTCATTTTTTATGTGTTTGGAAGACAAGGTTTTGGTATATGGCGACTGTGCTGTTAACCCAAATCCCAATGCAGAAGAACTTGCCGATATTGCAATAAGTTCAGCTGATACTGCAATTATGTTTGGCATTGAACCACGTATTGCTATGTTATCTTACTCAACTGGAAGTTCAGGAAAAGGTACTGATGTCGATAAGGTAAGAGCGGCGGCTGAAATTGTAAAAAAACGTCGTCCTGATTTGAAAACTGAGGGACCGATTCAATATGATGCTGCAATAGATGCTTCTGTTGCTAAAACAAAACTCCCCGACAGTGAAGTTGCCGGAAAAGCAACAATTTTTATTTTCCCCGATTTAAATACAGGAAATAATACCTATAAAGCGGTACAACGTTCAGCAAATGCAATAGCAATAGGTCCGGTTTTACAAGGTCTTAACAAGCCTGTAAACGACTTAAGTCGCGGCTGCCTTGTTGCAGATATAGTAAATACAGTTGTAATTACTGCCATTCAAGCTCAACAGGAAGACTAGTTTATTTTCCTTTTTTCTTTTGCAGATAAATTTTCCTGTATCACACTTATATTTTGATATTTTTACAAACTCTTTGATTGTAAACACATGGGAACCATTTTTTTCCATTGTAAAATCAAAAGAATTACCATTACCATAAATATTTATAAGTATGAAAAAGAGTATTTTACCAATAATTTTATTAGCATTTTTTATTAGCCTTACCTCCTATGGTCAAACTCTCAAAGAAAAACTAACCGAATTACAAAACAGTTATGAGTTTTCCTTTAAGGAGATGAAAACCAATAATGATTATAGTGAAAAATACCTTGTGAATTTTAAGCAAAAACTTGATTATCAGGGCAAATCAAATGACACTTTTACACAAAGAGTATTTATTTCACATAGAGATTTCAATAGCCCGGTAGTTTTCATTACAGAGGGTTATGATGCAAATAGAGCGGAAAAACCCGATTTTGAAAGTGAAATAACAAAATACCTCAAAACCAATCAGGTTTGTATTGAACATCGTTATTTCAGCAAATCACAACCTGATAGTTTAGTTTATGATTATCTTACTGTGGAAAATGCTGCAAACGACCACCATAGAGTTGCGATGTTTATAAAGGACATATATAATGGTAAAATAATTTCAACCGGTATAAGTAAAGGAGGACAAACAACAAACTTTTTCAAATATTTCTTTCCCAACGATGCTGACATTTGTGTTCCCTATGTTGCTCCTTTGAATTTTTCCACCGAAGAAAGGAGAGTTTATTCTTTTCTTGAGAATGTGGGTACTGCTGAATGCAGAGCCAAAATATTGACTTATCAGCAAAAAATGCTTGAAAACAAAGACAGATATCTGGGTGAATTCAAAAAAATGGCAGAAGATAAGAAACTGCATTATACCATGGGCATTGAAAAAGCATACGAACTATTGGTTTTTGAATATTCGTTTGCATTTTGGCAATGGGGAATGTACAGTTGCGATGACATACCAAGCGATATCGACAATGCAGATAATATGCTGCAGCACCTTGATAAAGTAGCCGGTTTCGATTGGATTTCTGAAACAGGAATAAAAAAAATGCAACCATTTTTCTATCAGGCAATGAGAGAAATTGGCATGTATGGCTATGACATAAAAAACTTTAAAGGATTGACTTCCTATACACATAATCCTACATTCGACTTTACTTTCCCCAAAGGAATAGAGGTAAAATATGAACCTGAATTAATGCAAAGAGTAGATTTTTTTATAAGACATAAAGCCGAAAACATGATTTTTATTTATGGAGAAACAGATCCGTGGTCGGCACCGGCAGTGGAACTGGCATATCACACAAATTCCATTAAAATTGTAAAGAAAGGCGGAAGTCATAGAACAAGAATTAGTAACTTGCCTGCACATCAGAGGAATCAAATACTCGACAGTTTAAAATCGTGGTTAGCACAACCAAAAAAAATGACTGAAATGGACAATGAAAATTATAAAAAAGTCACCGGGGTTGGAGGTATATTCTTCAAAAGTGAAAACCCTGCTAAATTGAGAGAATGGTATAAAACAAATCTTGGCCTGGTTACTAATGATTATGGTTCACTTTTCGAGTTCAGATCAAGTGATAAGCCCGATTCTAAAGCCTATCTTCAATGGAGCCCATTTACAGAAAAAACAAAATATTTCGAGCCTTCGCAAAAGCAATTCATGATTAATTACAGAGTTGAAAACATCGAAAAACTAGTTGAAGATCTCAAAAAGAACGGTGTTACAGTATTAGATGAGATTGAAAGTTACGAATATGGCAAATTTGTACATATACTTGATTCAGAAAATAATAAAATTGAATTATGGGAACCTGTAGACAGTGTATTTACTGAGCTTTACGATGGGCAAACAACAAAATAATATGAATAATGACTATCAAATACAGGCTGGTACTCATCTGTTAATCAGTTTGCTTAAATAATATTCATTAAAATTTGACTACTAATTTATCTTTGCATTATCTTTGCAAAAAACATCAGGTGAAAACTGAAAAAAACATATCGTTTTCAATTAAACATTATCGTAAACTTTACGAGTGTTTGATGTTTTATATTTAATCATTTCTTCTTAAAAATACCTAAACCCTGTTATTTTCAATTTTCTAAATGGATTATAATGAATATCAAAGAAGAAATAGAACCTCAACGAAGAGCAAAGTCAGCATCAAACTTCAAAATTGAAGTGAATAAAAACGGAATCAACAGTCGGATTAAAAAATTGCGACAGGAAAGTGTTGATGCTGAAGCAAGCATTTCGATAGAGCGAGCACAAATAGTAACTGATTTTTATAAAAACAATTTTGGCAAATATCCTGTACCTATTATGCGGGCTCTTAATTTTAAGGAGTTATGCCAAAAAAAGACGATTTATATTGGTGATGGAGAATTAATTGTTGGTGAAAGAGGCCCTAAACCAAAGGCTGTTCCAACTTTTCCGGAATTAACCTGCCACAGCGTTGACGACTTAAACACATTAAATACCAGAGAATTACAAAACTATCATGTATCTCCGGAAGACATTATTACCTATGAAAGAGATATAATTCCATATTGGACGGGTAGAACTCAAAGAGAGCGGATTTTCAAACATGTTCCTAAGGAATGGGAAGCTGCATATGAAGCAGGAGTATTTACCGAATTCATGGAGCAAAGGGCTCCAGGGCACACTGCTTTGGATGGTAAAATTTACCAAAAAGGGATGCTACAATTAAAGCAGGAAATTAAAGAAGAAATTAGCAGATTGGATTTTCTGAATGATGCCGAAGCCACCGACAAACTTGAGGAATTGCAGGCAATGGAAATTTCCTGTGATGCAGTAATCATTTTTGCTAACCGACATGCTGATTTGGCAGAAGAAATGGCTAAAAATGAAGAAAACTCAATTAGGAAATCTGAGTTATTAAAAATTGCTGAAGTCTGTCGTAATGTGCCTGCAAACAAGCCATCAAATTTCCATGAAGCAATACAAATGTATTGGTTTGTACACCTTGGAACCATAACAGAACTCAATGGATGGGATGCCATGAATCCCGGGCATTTCGACCAACATCTTTTCCCTTTTTACGAAAGAGATATTAAAAAAGGTATACTCAACAGAGATCAGGCAAAAGAATTGCTAAGTTGTTTCTGGATAAAAGTAAACAACCATCCCGCTCCTCCAAAAGTAGGCGTAACCGCCAGAGAAAGTGGTACTTATAATGATTTCACCAATATTAATATAGGTGGCGTTGATAAATTTGGAAATGATGCTGTGAATGAAATTTCGTATATGATTTTAGAAATCATAGAGGAATTACATATTCTTCAACCAGGAAGTTCGGTTCATTTTAGCAAAGAAACTCCCAGTGAATTTGTTAATGCCTCTTCAAGAGTTATCAGACAAGGTCATGGTTACCCTTCAATTTTCAATACAGATATTTACATAAAAGAATTATTGCGTCAGGGAAAATCAATTGACGATGCCCGAGAGGGTGGTTGTAGTGGTTGTATAGAGGTGGGTGCATTTGGTAAGGAGGCCTTCGTATTAACAGGTTATCTTAACGTTCCAAAAATTTTAGAACTTACACTCAACAATGGTGTTGACCCTCTTACAAATAAACGTGCAGGAATAAAAAGTGGTGACCCACTAAATTTTACAACATTTGAAGATTTGTATTCTGCATTTCAAAAGCAACTGAATTATATTGTTAATCAGAAAATTACGGTTAGCAATTATATAGATAGAATGTTTGCCAAATACAGCCCTGCTCCATTCCTGTCGGTTGTTATCGACGATTGTATAAGCAAGGGAAAGGATTACTATAACGCAGGCCCAAGATATAATACTAATTATATTCAGTGTACAGGACTAGGCACTGTAACCGACAGTCTTTCTGCGATAAAAAAACATGTTTTCGAGGACGGCACTTTAAGTATTAAGCGATTATTAGATGCCGTTTCCAAAAATTTTAAGGAGGAAGAAATACTACGTCAGACCATAATTAACCGAACTCCATTTTTTGGTAATGATGATGATTATGCAGATTCTATTGCTCAAAAGGTATATCTGGATTTGTTTAAAGCCATAGATGGAAAGCCTAATACAAAGGGAGGTGTGTTTCATTTGAATATGCTTTCAACAACCTGCCATATTTATTTTGGAAAAGTATTGGGAGCAACACCTAACGGCAGACTCGCTTATAAATCGATATCCGATGGAACATCTCCATCTCACGGATGTGATACTAATGGACCATCAGCAGTAATGAGGTCTTTAAGTAAAATTGATCATACACTTTCAGGAGGAACACTTCTAAACCAAAGATTTTTGCCAAGCCTTTTAAAAAGAGAAAAAGACATTCAAAAACTTGGACAATTGGTACGCACATATTTCAAAATGGGCGGACATCATATTCAATTTAATATTGTGGATACGGCAACTTTGTATGCTGCTCAAAAAAATCCGGAGGATTATAAAGACCTGCTGGTGAGAATGGCAGGTTATAGCGACTATTTTAACGATATGAATGAAGATCTGCAACAGGAAGTAATAGAGCGCACCGAAAACGAATCCTTTTAAAATATGTCGGCCACATCATATATATTTGATATAAAATCTTATGCCATAAATGACGGCCCGGGAATACGGCTGACAATTTTTTTTAAAGGCTGTCCTTTGGCTTGTATCTGGTGCCATAATCCTGAAAGTATTTCCCCCAAGGTTCAAAAACTATATTCTGAAAAAAAATGTATTGGAGCTCAAAAATGCATTGAAGTATGCCCCAATGATGCCATGGTTTTGACTAATAAGGGTATAGTTACCGATAATGAAAAATGTAATCTTTGCGGTTTATGCGCAGAGGCATGTCCTACAAAAGCATTCGAAATATCCGGAAAACAATATACAATTGATCAACTTCTCAATCGAATTGAAAAAGAGAGAGATTTTTTCGAATCCTCAGGAGGAGGCGTAACCTTATCCGGTGGCGAACCAATGATGCATGCAGAAACCGCCTTACCTTTGCTGAAAGAACTGGGATTGAGAGGAATTCATCGTACTGTAGATACTTGCGCATATGTAAGTTCTCAAACCATGAGAAGTTTTATGAATCATACCGATTTGTTTCTTTTCGATTTGAAGGTTGTAGATGAAAAAAAACATCTGAAATATACCGGCAAATCAAATGGTATAATACTTGAAAATTTAAACCTTCTAAGCAAAAATAATAAGGATTTTATTTTAAGAATTCCTTTTATCAAAGGAATAAATACTTCAGAAGAAGATATTATCCAATTTGCTGAGTTAATAAGTTCATTACCAAATAAGCCATTGGAAATAAACATCTTACCTTATCACGATATTGCAAAAATGAAATATATAAAAATGGGCAGCAACTACAATGGCAATGGGTTGAATCCGCCTGGTGATTTGGAAATAAAAAACTTAGAAGAAATTTTTAAGCGATATAAACTTGAAATTAGTATAGGAGGTTAGTATTTAGGATTATAAACTTCTCCGTTAATTATCATAGTATCGACTTTGTTGCTTCCATAATAATATGGAATATATTCATAAGTTGGAATTTCCTTAGTAATTATCAGGTTTGCGATTTTTCCCTTTGAAACTGTTCCTAACTTATCGCTAATACCCATGGCGTATGCGGTATTCAGAGTAGTTGCATTTATTGCCTCCTCAGGCAGTAGTTTGTAAAGGATGCTTGCCATAGAAAGTATTAACTGCATATTTCCTGAGGGAGAAGAGCCTGGATTAAAATCACTTGCCATAGCCAGAGGCAGGCCGGAATCTATCATTTCTCTTGCAGGTGCATATTTCATTCCAAGGAAAAAAGCAGCACCAGGCAGCACTGTAGGTATAGTCTCAGAATTTAGAAGTACTTCTATTTCATTCTCACCAACAAATTCCAAATGGTCAACAGAAAGTGCATTATATTTAACCCCAACCTGCACACCACCTGAATAATCAAGTTCGTTGGCATGTATTTTTGCCCGCAAACCATAAGAAGCACCTGCTTCCAGAATTCGTGCTGTATCTTCCACAGTAAAAAATCCAGTATCGCAGAACACATCAATAAAGTCGGCTAATTTCTCTTCTGCTACTATTGGGATCATCTCATTTACAACCAAATCAACGTATTCACTTTGTCTTCCTCTATATTCCAGCGGAATAGAATGCGCCCCCAAAAAACTCGATTTTATGGTAAGTGGAGATTCCTCTTTTAGTCTCTTTATTACCCTAAGCATTTTTAATTCACTTTCGAGAGTAAGCCCGTAGCCGCTTTTTATTTCAACAGCACCCGTACCATAAGAAGCAATCTCATCTAATCTTTTTAGTGAGGCCGTAAATAATTCTTGCTCAGATATTTCTTGTGTTTTTCTTGCAGTATTTAAAATTCCTCCTCCCCTAGCAGCAATTTCTTCATACGACAATCCTTTAATTTTGTCAATATATTCTATTTCTCTGCTGGCAGGGTAAACCAAATGTGTATGGGAATCCACAAAAGCAGGCATTACCATTTTATTGGAAGCATCTATAATTTCAACATCTGAGAAACTATCAACAATTTCTTTCTCATTAAAGTCCGACATCTTACCAAAGCCTTCAATAAGTTCATTATTTACAAAAACCCAGGCATCTTTTATAGTATTCATAGTCTTCATCTCATCGCCCTTTGCAATCAATTGCTTATGGTAATCAACCTGTAATAATTCCTTAATATTTTTGATGATAATGGCCATAACTCAACTTATTAAATATGTGTTTATAAGGCAAAATAAGTCAAAATTATTTTAAGATTACTTACTTACAGAAAAAAACAAGAAATATAATCAAAGAGAAACTAATTACGATAACATAAATGCAACTATTCATAATACTTATATGTCTTCCCCTTCATTAAATAAATTACAAATAAGGTTGATTGGCAGTATAGTTATGTATAAACAACTATATTTGCGAACTTCAATAAACACACTAATTATTTCAATATGAAACCAAGATTTTTTATCAGTTTAATTTTAGTTGTATTTTTTACTACGACAATCTTTGCTAAAGATATTCCTCTTAGCAAGGCCAAAACAGTGGCCACAAATTTTTATTTCGAAAAGGCATTTACATTCGGACAGAAAATTAACTATTCCGACATTAACATAAATGAAGCGTATAACGTTGATAATGCTTATTATGTTTTTAATTTTGATGAGGGATGGGTTATTGTATCAGCAGAAGATGCTACAAAACCTGTTTTAGGTTATAATGTAAATGGAACATATCCAACAAAAGAGCAGATAAATTACAATTTTGATAGTTGGATGCAGCATTTTGTTGATCAGTATAATTACATTAAAGAAAACAATATAACAGCTACTAAAGATATTTCTTCAGAATGGAATAAATATATGACTTCAGAACCTGAGAAATTATTATCGGGCGACAGAGATGTAACAACGCCTTTATTAACAGCAATGTGGAATCAGGATGCTCCTTATAATTTACTTTGCCCCGAAGATGAAGCAGGACCGGGAGGACATGTTTATGTAGGTTGTGTTGCCACTGCCATGGTGCAAATAATGCATTACTGGAGATATCCAAACAACGGTTCCGGATCGGATTCATATTATCAGTATCCTTATGGAACAATTTCAGCCAATTATGATACTACATATAATTGGAATGGAATGCAGGACGATATCAGTAATGAAAATCCTTGGGACATTGCACTTATTGGATTTCATGCAGCTGTATCTGTGGAAATGAATTTTAGTGCTGACGGATCAGGTTCTTATAGTTGGGATGTGCCTTCAGCCCTGGAAAATCATTTTAACTATTCAACATCTGCGGCCTATATTGAGAAGAGTAATTATTCTGCTTCCGTTTGGGAAAACTATATGCAGCAGGACCTTGACGCAGGAAAGCCATTATATTACTCAGGATATAGTAGTAGTGGAGGTCATGCATTTGTTTGCGATGCTTATGAAGGGATGAACTACTATCACTTTAATTTTGGATGGAGTGGCTCAGGAAATGGATTTTTTACTTTATATGATGTAGGAGGATATAATAGTGGCCAGGGAATGGTAAGAAGTATTGTTCCAGGAGATAATAACTACCCATATATTGCAGATGGTAATTATACATTGCCTTTTAAATCAGGTTCATTTACAGATGGTAGCGGTCCTGTTGAAGATTATCCTTCAGGGGTTCAGGCATCATGGCTAATAGCACCACAAACTGAAATCGACTCAATTGAATCAATACACTTATCATTTGTTGAATTCAATACAAATTCAAATGATATTTTAAGAATATACGGTGGAAATAGTACCGATGGAGAACTACTGGGTGAATATTCAGGATCAACTATACCAAGCCAGATTAATTATGATGGTAATGAAATGTTTATCACATTTAATTCAACAGGATCAGCTTCCGGCTTTAAAGCCGAATATACATCTTCCTCCCCGGCATGGTGCAGCAATTCAAACAATTTCTCAGAACCAACAGGTACATTTAACGATGGTAGCGGTGATTTCTATTATAATAATAACTCCACTTGTGTGTTCGTAATCCAAAATCCTGAAGCAGTTACTATTACCCTTGAGTTTACAGAATTCAACACAGAACTTGACAAAGATAAAGTTACTGTTTATAATTCGAGTAATCAGGTTGTTGCAACCCTGTCAGGAGATGAAATTCCAGAACCTATAGTTTTAGAAGGCAGTACTATGTTTATCACCTGGAATACTAATAGTTCAGTTAGAGGTGAAGGCTGGACTGCAGAATATTATATGAATGGAGTTGGCGTAGAGGAAAATAATGATAATAACATTAAACTCTCTATATATCCTAATCCTTCAGATGGAATTTTCAATGTTAATTTTGAAAAACAATCCACCCAAAATATAGATTTAGTAGTTACTGATATTAGTGGCAGGCTAATAAACAAAACACAAATAAAAAGCGCATCCGGCATCTATAATTCTAAAATTGATTTGAGTACTCAGCCAAAGGGAATTTATATTCTAAATATAAAAGGTGATGATACCATTGTAAACAGAAGACTTATTGTAAGATAATAAATTAAAACATAATATTAAGAAGCGCTTTCCCCGGAGAGCGCTTTTTTTATTCTGTGTTACTTATTTTGGTATTTATTTGAGAAATAAGTCTGGCAATAAATTTATTATCATTTGTATTTTCACGACAATCCATAATTTTTTTCTTAAAAGAATAACAAGTCATATGCCTCAACTGAAGATATTCACTTATTTTATATGACGATATGACAGGAGCCTGACATGCTAATAAAAGTATTTCAAATGCCTTTTTAAGTGAAAATTTACAGCGGTGAAAAATTGTATTAGCTGTGGCCGATTCTTCCTTTTTACATTTTGTACATCTCCTGGAAAAAGCACTCTTTCCGCTACAATAATTGGTATTTCCGCATTTGGAGCAGATAAATCCATCAGACCACTTGAGCTCAGCAAGCACTTCCAAACAATCATCATCATTTAAAAAAACCTTATGAAATTTTTCTAAATGATTATTTAAGTTTTCTATATTTATAGTTGTCATAAAAATAAATTATGTCAATGGAATAATTTTTGACAAAGATAATCAAAGTGATATTAATGCGATATAAAATTAAATTATATCTTTGCAAAATTATTTAATAACAAATATATAACAAATTGTTTATGAACAAATTAGTTGTTTTTTTAGGATTTATTATTCCGATTACGATTCTTAGTTGTTCAACTAGTGTTGGAAATCAGGAACATGAAGTAACACAAGATGGCAAAAACATGAGCATTTCAAAAGATAAAGAAGATGCCAATGTTACGAAACCGGAGTATTTAACACTGGAATCATTCAAAGAAAAAGTATGGAATTTTGAAGAAAATCCGGAAGAATGGGTTTACAAAGGAGAAACTCCTTGTGTAATAGACTTTTATGCAGATTGGTGCAAACCTTGTAAGATGGTTGCTCCTATAATGGATGAAATGGCTCAGAAATATGATGGAAAAGTTAAGATTTACAAAATTGATACCGATAAAGAAAGAGAACTTGCAACCATATTCAGAATCAGATCAATTCCTTCGGTACTATTTGTACCCAGCGAGGGAAAGCCAAGTATGAAAACAGGTGCTTTACCTAAGGAATCTTACATACAAATAATAGATAACGAACTTTTAAAAAATAAATAGTAAACATGGAACATTTAACAAAAGAGACTTTTCTTGAGAAAGTATTTAACTACGAAAAAAATAAAGATTGGTCATTTGAAGGCAAATTACCTTGTATAATTGATTTTTATGCCGACTGGTGTCAACCTTGTAAAATTGTATCTCCAATTCTGGAGGAACTATCAAAAGAATACGAAGGAAAAATTAACATCTATAAAGTAAATACCGAAGACGAAACTGAATTATCAGCAGCTTTCGGTATCAGAAGTATTCCTTCATTACTTTTCTGTCCTGCCGATGGGCAACCACAAATGGCTCAGGGTGCATTACCAAAAGAAACATTAATTCAGGCAATTAATGATGTACTGTTAAAAGGCGCTGAAGCCAAGTAAAAACTAAATAAAATAAATAAAGCCATCTTCCCTGAGGTAAGGTGGCTTTTTTTATTTTTGTAAATATGGAAACGACTTATTTATCAACTGCATATTTCCCTCCCATTGAGTATTTCTACCATATTTTAAAATCGGGAAAAATTGTAATTGATAATTGGGAAACTTATAAAAAACAAACATATAGAAACAGGTGCACCATATATTCTGAAAAAGGACTAATGCCTCTAACTATTCCTGTTACAAAACCTCAAGGCAATGGCACTAAAACAAATAAAATACTAATAGCCGATATAGATAAATGGAAGGATAACCATTGGAAAACCATAGAAACTGCCTATATGAACTCTCCTTTTTTTGAGTATTATAATCAAGAAATTTATGAGGAGTTTATTAAACAAAATAAAGAATTAACAGTTTTTAATCATTCTCTTTTGAAAGCAATTTTGAAATTGCTGGAAATTGACAAACAAATTAATTTTTCCGAAACATTCATTATACCTGATACCTTTCCAAATGATTATCGGTTTATCATTTCTCCGAAAGAATCAAATAATTTAATTTTTGATGAATATATACAGGTATTTGCTGACAGACATGGATTTATTGAAAATATGAGTATCCTCGACTTGATTTTCAACCTGGGACCAGAGGCAAAATATTATTTAGAAAACCTAAGAAAGAAATAATTATTAATCAGGATATGCAATCCTGACATGATTAATGCTCAGCAACTTCTTTTTCAGCACCTTACGGGCAACACTTATATCTTTCATTGTAATATTAGCATTGTGAAACTGATTGTTTGCAAGGTGATCGTCAATAATATTGTCCACCAAATCATTAATATTTTGTTCGGTAGGCTGTTTCAAACTTTTGGATGCTGCTTCAACAGAATCGGCCATCATAACCACTGCCGTTTCTTTGGAAAATGGAGCGGGTCCGTGATAAGTAAATTCCGATTTATCAATTTCAACTCCGGGATTTAACTTTTTCTCCAGGCGGTAAAAATACTCCACTCTTCTGGTACCATGATGTGTTCTTATGAAATCGATGATTTGTTCAGGCAAACCTGCCTTACGAGCCATTTCTATACCTTCTAAAACATGACCAATAATTATACGTGCACTTTCTTCATAAGGAATATCATCGTGAGGGTTACCACCAGCACCTTGATTTTCAATAAAATAAAGAGGATTGTTCATTTTACCGATATCGTGATACATAGCCCCTGTTCTTGCCAGCAAGGCATCTCCACCAATTTCGTGTAATACATCGGATGCCAGATTGGCAACCTGTAAACTATGCTGAAAAGTGCCCGGGGCTTTCTGAGAAAGCTCCATCATAAGTGGATTGTTGGTATTCGACAACTCCAATAAACTCAGGTGGGTAATTATGCCAAAAATCTTTTCATATAAGAAAATAATAGGGAACGACAACAACAGTAAAATAGAACTACCCGCAATATACTCCATAAAAGTAAAGGAGAAATTATCAAGGCTCCCTTCCTGTACAAACAGCATACTCGAATATACAAGCATATAAGTTATAAAAACATATATTGAGGCTCTGAAAATATCGGCTCTCTTATCAAGTTTCTTAACCGCAAAAATTGCTATGAACCCTGCAGTAAACTGAGTATAGAAAAATTCAAAACTGTTGGGAGCAAAAAAGCCAAGTATCAAAATGGTTATTACATGTATAATAATTGCAAATCTGCTACTGAGAAATGCTGTAACAATTATTGGCAATATGGCATAGGGAATTATATAGGCGAGATGCGGATAATTAAAGAAGATAAAATCGGAAATAGTAATAAGAAGCACCTGACTTACCAGCACCAGCACAATATTTTTCAGTGATTCGTATTTTTCCCTAAGATAAATTCTAAAATAGAAAAACTCTATCAAAAACATTAATACTATCAGTATTGAAAGACCTCCAACTATAAATATCTTCGAATCAGCAGATCCAATTTCTCTTTCATATTCCCGCTTTAAGGAACTTAATATTCTATATTTCTCAACAGTTACAAGCTCTCCTGTACTAATTATCAATTCACCCTTTTGCACTAAACCATGAGTAGGCAGTATTTTACTCATTAGTTCATTTAAATCGTTAGTACTTACTTCCTCATCATAAAAAACATTTTGCACCAGCGATTGGCTAAGCAAATTTTTGAAAAGGGTACTATCTTCATTTTCAAGTTTATCAACCTCTTTAAATAAATATTCGTGGGCCGATCGTATATCATAAAAACTTTCCAGTCGTCGTTCTTCAACCTCATTGCCTTTAATCAATCTGATGATACTTCCTTTATCCTTTCCATCGAGGACACTATTATGTTGGATTATCCCCGTATTTTCTACGTCAGTATACAGATCAGTTAAAATACGTTTAAACTTCTTTCGTTTATTATTCTTTTTATCCTCATAATTTAGTACCCAGGCTTCATCAAAATCATTACTTAATCTTGTCTCACCATCCGCAATCAACTTACTTTCAAATTTAAAATAGGGCCTAAAATTATCGATGATCTGTTGTTTTTCCTCTTCTAACTGTTTAGTAGTTTTATAAATTGAAAAATCAAATGGTGCAATTAAATCACTATGATTCCAGGGTTTACCAACACTAAATTCATACTTAAAAATATTTGCTTTCGGGCTTACCCAAATAACCGCAATTATGGTTAGCAGGAATAAAAATATTTTAAATATACTGTAATAGTTGTCTTGTATTTTCGAAAAAACCCTATTCATTTCTTATTGTTAAATTTCAAAGTTAAATTTTTTCTTTTCTCTATGTTAAATATTTTAAAAAATAAACCCAGCGTTTCTATACTTATGGTTTATCGCTATCTTTGTTTTGAAAGATAATAATTTGCAAAAATACGCTTTTACTCATAAAGTATTGTAAAAGAATCATAAAAGCTACAAATAACTAATTATAAATACATGAAACACGGAATTTGTTTACAGTCGATAGTTGCTATAAGAGAGAAACCTTCAGAAAAAAGCGAGATGACTAATCAAATGCTTTTTGGAGATTTGTTTTTTGTTAATGAAATATTAGGCGAATGGTACCTCATAAATACTGTTGATGATAGTTATTTTGGTTGGGTTAATTCACTTCAACTCCATTTGTTTAGTGAAGAAGAATTTAGAAAATACACTGCTGATGACAGAGTTTACTCTCTAACTGACAGCGCTTTAAGTACATCTTTCGACAAAACAATAAGTTTTAGATTTACACTTGGCAGCCGACTACCGTTTTATGAAAATGAGAGTTTTAAAATTGGCGACAAATTATATAATTACAAAGGCAAATTTATCGAAAAGAAATCGGATATCAAATTAATTGATATTTCAAAAAAGTACCTTGGAAGCCCTTATTTATGGGGAGGCAGAAGTATATTTGGAATTGATTGCAGTGGCCTTGTACAGATGAGTTTTAAACTAAAAGGTAAATTTCTACCCCGTGATGCCTCAATGCAAGTTAAACTTGGTAAAACAATAAATTTTATTGAAGAAGCACAGGAAGAAGATCTTGCTTTTTTTGAAAATGAAGAAGGAAAAATAACTCATGTGGGAATTTTATTGGATAATAAGAGAGTTATTCATGCATCAGGTGAAGTTAAAATAGATGACATTGACCACAATGGAATATTCAACAAAAGTCAGAATAAGTACACTCACAAACTCAGAATAATCAAACGAATCGAATAATTAAAACAATATGTCAGTATAAAATTGACAAAATTTTAATATTTATAAAATTTAAATAATTACTTCTTTTATAGTTAGTTGTTAAGACCTTCACCATATAAATATATCGCTTTAATATCACCTTTTGGCATAATTTATGATAGAGTAATGTCATAAATATTTAAAAAATTTAAAAGGATGATTTTACCTACAAATTTAAAACACATCGCCGATGCTAAAGAGCACGCATCAGTAATAAGCGAAAACGAAAATGTAATGGTTTGCTGTGGCCGTATGGGTCCAATGTGTATTCCTGTTTACGGAGTAATGGAAGAACTACAAAATGAGTACAAACATGTAGAATTCCGCGATATGGCTTTTGATAGTCCTGAGGCAGCTGTAATCAGAAATTTACCTGAGGCAAGATCCTTTATGGGATTACCATTTGTAATCTATTATAAAAATGGAAAAGTTGTTGAAGCAAAAAGCAGTATTCAGTCGAAAGAACAAGTAGTAGAAGTTCTCGACAGAGTATTTTAAACCAAAACCATAAGAGGAGGTGTAAACCATACCTCCTCTAAACTTTACATTTATGTCAGAAAATTATTTTGATTCAATAATAATTGGTGGTGGAGCTGCAGGCTTAACAGCCGGAATATATTTGGCAAGAGGAAAAGCCACTGTACTAATACTAGATACAGGCACCATTGGAGGCCAAATGATACTTACCCATCAAATTGCCAATTATCCGGGAGTTGAGGAAATATCAGGCTATCAACTCTCCTCTACGATGAGAAAACAGGCTGCATCTTTTGGATGTGAAATAAAATCCAATGTTAAAATCCAGAATCTGCTATTTAAGGATGATTTAAAGGAAGTTACACTAAATAATGGCTCTAAATTCACTGCGAAAACAATTATTATTGCTACGGGTGGAAGATCCAGAATGCTGAAGGTTCCCGGCGAAACAAAATTCAAAGGAAGAGGTATTTCGTATTGTGCTACCTGCGATGGAGACTTTTTCCAGGATAAAGAAATTATTGTTGTAGGAGGTGGCAATTCTGCAATGGAGGAAGCAGTTTCTCTTACAAAGTACGCCAGTAAAGTAACAATTTTACATGAATTTGATCATTTCCAGGCATTTGAACATGCTGTTGAAGAAGCCAAAGCAAATCCTAAAATCGATTTTATCATGGAATCGCATATAACGGAATTTATTGGTGATGAAAAACTAGAAGCAGTAAAGTATGAGAATTTAAAAACTCACGAAATAAAAACTAAAAATATTGATGGTGTATTTATTTTCATAGGCTATGAGCCGAATACAGAAATGCTTGCGGATACAGGAATAGAAATGACAAAATGGAATGAAGTTGTTACCAACGAAATGATGGAAACAAATATAAAAGGTGTATATGCAGCCGGTGACTTACGTCAGAAAAGGGTGCGGCAGGTTACCACTGCCGTTGCAGACGGTACAATTGCAGCAGTGGATGCACTGAATATAATACACAAATAAAATCTCAATCGGTATAAAAAATGATTTTTTAGGGCGGAGTTTTACTTCGCCTTTTTTTATGCTTTATTTGTACTAACTATAAATTAGCCTGCTACACAAAAAAACTCACTTTTCATTATCGATTTATCCAACAAAAAGATTCATTTTTGCCGCTTGAATTTCTTCGGGGCAGGGTGTAATTCCCTACCGGCGGTGATAGTCCGCGACTCCTGACGATAAATGTCAGGATTGATTCTGTGAAACTCAGAAGCCGACAGTTAAAGTCTGGATGGTAGAAGAAATAAATATATTGTGATGATTTCCATTTGGTGATATGTCTTGCTTTAGCGCTGGCAGGGTATATTTTCATCGTGGTATTTTTATTAAGCCCCGTGATTTGTTTAATTTAAATATCGATAAACGATGAAAATAAAAATTAAATTACTGATCGGATTAATAATCATAACAACAAGTAGTTATGCACAGTTTGCCATTAAGGGTAAACTAATCGACACCCAAACAAAACTTCCCGTTCAAAATGTTAATATCAACATCGACGGACAATCGGAAGGTAGTACTTCAGCAAAAGATGGTACATTTATATTTACAACTCAGGAGAGTAATGTTTTTATAAATTTCTCTGCCATTGGATATAAAAAGAAGCAAATTCACCTACAAAGCATTAAAAGAGATATTTCGCTAGGAGAAATTTTATTGGAGGCTCAGCCCTACTCCCTGGATGAAATAACCATTAATGCCGGATTGCGAAATGACGAGGAGTTGCCAATTACCATTTCAACTGTTAACGCCAGGGTTATCGAAAACAACCTCAGCAACAGACCTTTACCTCTTATTACTCAAACCATTCCCGGCGTGTTTAGCGTAAGAGATGGTGGCGGAAGCGGAGATGCAAAACTTAGTATCCGCGGTTTCCAGCAGGAAAGTGTTAGTTTACTTCTTAACGGTATTCCCATTAATGGGGAAGAAAATGGTTTAGTATACTGGAGTAACTGGCTGGGGTTAAGTAATTCCGCTGCCGAAATACAAATTCAAAAAGGTCCGGGACTTGCCAATGCATCAGTTAATTCAATAGGAGGAAGTATTAATATTATTACTCAGAATGCTGAAAAAGAAAAAAGCGGCTCCATTGGATTAACTTTAAGTGATTATGGCAATATCAACACAACAGTAAGCCTCAACAGCGGTTTATTAAACAATGGATGGAACACTTCATTGATGCTTGGTTTTGGGAGAGGTCCCGGTTATGTTGATGCCACTTATGTAAAATCGTGGTCGTATTTTTTTACCGCCTCTAAACAGTTTAACAATAAGCATAAAATCAGCATTACTTTAATAGGAGCACCTCAAATTCATGGTCAAAGAACCATAAAACTTTCTCAGGAAGAAGTAGATAAAAATGGCATAAAATTCAATAAAGACTGGGGCGGATTAAATGGAAGAATGAAAAATGCTTCTGAGAATTTTTATCACAAACCGTTTTTAAACATCAACCACGAATATAAGATCGACAATAAAAACATCCTCTCAACTTCAGCATATATTGCTTTAGGAACAGGTGGCGGCCGATGGTCGGAAAGTTTTAACTATGCACCATCAATATTCTCATACAGAAATAGTTCCGGACAACTGGATTGGGATGCAGTTTATGATAATAATGCAAATCATGGAGGAAGTTATACTCTTGAAAATGGAGAAACTGTAAGTGGGTATTCATTGAATGCTCAAACAAGTTATTTGGCTAGTCACGTCCAAACAGGCTTGATAGTTAATTTCGAGCATCAGATAAATTCATCACTTAAATTCCAGTCGGGAATACATTACAGATATTTTAATTCCTTTTTAAGGGAAGAAATTAATGATTTGATGGGTGGTAATTTCTTTATTGAAGATTACTCATGGTCGCTGGCAGGAGTTGCAGGAAGAAACCAAATAAAAACTGTTGGCGATATTATAAGAGTTGACAATAATTCCATAATAAATTTCGCTAATGCCTATGCACAACTACTTCTCGACAACAAAAAGTTCAATGCTCATGTTTCGGTAAATGCCAATAATAACTGGTATAAGCGAGTCGATAGATTTAATTATATAGATAACACTGAAAGTGAAGGGGTTTCCATACCAGGTGTTAATCTCCGTACAGGAATTTTATATAAGTTAAATAAAAGTAATTCGCTATTTGTTAATGGAGCTTATATATCAAGGGCACCTTATTTTAAGTTTGTATTTGGAAACTATACTAATGTAGTCGTAAAAGATCTTGAGAACGAAAAGGTTAAAACTCTGGAAGCAGGATATGAACTAAAGTGGCGTTTGGTAAATGCCAAACTAAGCGCATATTATATCAGCCGCCAGAATGTTTCTTTGCTTTCCAACGAATATGTTCAGTTAGAAGATAACTCGCAAACCAGAGCAATGATTAACGGTCTTGATGC
>PKTA01000056.1 GCA_002869365.1 Marinilabiliales bacterium
GCATCACCAGGAAGTTCTGTGGCTTGTGTTACTTCTTTTGTAGCTAAAGGATCGTTTGGTGTGCCGTCAACTATCGGAATTGGATCTCCTTCGTATACATTGTAATCATAGTAAACAATTTCCGGGCTAAACCCTTCGATACTTATGTCATCAACAGTTAAACCGGATAAAGTAGCGTCACTGGCAAGAGTATAAAAATGTACAGTATAGGTATTTTCATGAACACTGTCTTCTGCCAACACATGAAGTACAGCATTACCTGGGATTTCAGTTATTTGTGTAATTGTTAACCAGGCATTAGCATCGGTTGTGGTACCATCAACTATAGGTAAAACTTCCGGATCATCAACTACATAATCATAATAAAACGTTTCCGGATCAAAATCGGGAATTGTAACTCCATCAACTGTTAAGTCGGAAAGAGTTGCATCATAACCCATATAGTAAAAACTTACTGTATATGTTAAAGTTGTTGTCCCATCTTCTGCTGTTACCAATATGGTTGCTGTTCCTGGAACATTTGTAGCCTGTGTAATATCAACAGTTGCCAAAGGATCGTTAGGAATACCATCCACATTGGGGGCATCATTGTCGAACACTACTCCATAGTCATAAGTTAATACATTGGGGTCGAAATCATCAATCGACTGGTTATCAACTAATAAATCTATTAAAGTGGCATCTGTTCCTGCGGTATATAAGAAGTTAACGGTATATGTATTGGTTGCGATTCCGTCTTCGGCAGTTACTATAACATCTGCTGTTCCTGGTAATGTGGTAGCCTGATTAATCGCAACATCTGCATTGGGATCGGAGGCTGTTGCACCTACTAAAGGGATAGGATCTCCAGTGGGAACATTATAATCATAAGTAAAGGTATTAGGATCAAATCCAGGTATTGTAACATTGTTTACCGTAAGATCACTGAGTGTGGCATCTGTTCCTGCAACAGTAAAGTTTACTGTATAAATTAGTTCAGTAATACCATCTTCGGCAGTTACTACCACCGTGGCAACACCTGGAACACTTGTGGTTTGTGTTATAACAACAGTAGCAGCAGAATTATTCGCTGTTGCACCTGTTACCGGCAATGGATCTCCTGCCGGAATAGGAACACTATATGTATAAACATCAGGATCGAAGCCCTCAACAGTAACACTATTTACTGTTAAATCGCTTAAAGTAGCATCATCACTAATTGGAGGTACTCCTAAAGATCCATCATCAAATATGTTTTGCATATAGATATCCGTACCATCTTCTTCCCAAACAGTTATTACCTGTGAGTTATAAATTCCTGAAACCACAGTATGTACTTTAGAAGTGTTTCGTGATGCGACTAAAGTAGATGTTGGCGACCAAACTAATGAACCACTGCCATCAACAGCAAGGGCATTTATGTTTGAATTTGCTGTTGAGGTTCCATACTCTTCATAAAATATAATGGCATTAGTACCATCGTAAACTACACCACCATCGGTATATGCCACATTGGAACTCATTGCTACGAATTCAATACCATTGTCGGTCCACTGGCGTACACCGCTGGCGTTAAACTTCTGTCCTGCAATAGCCGTTTGACTTTGAGAACTGTTTTTCTTACTCCATGTAACTAAAACATTTCCACTATTATCAATACCTAAAATTCTAACATTCTGATTACTTGTTGAGGCAGTAGTATTAACTTCTACGCCGTTGGCAGGCCAAGTAATAGTTCCATCACTATTCACTCTTTGAACCACTCCATCAATAGCATTATCTGAATCTCTGTCATCTGTCCATGACAGTATAATACCATTTGCACCGTCAGGAGCTATGTAAAAGTTATTAAAATTATCTATACCATTATCGTTACTGGCCAAAACATCATTTGTCCAAAGAGCCGTACCGGAAGCATCAAATTTCTGGACATATATGCTTCTCACCAAACCGGGAAAACTCCCCGTTTCTTTATAAAAGCCCATTAAGTAATTTCCGCTTTCAACTCCTAAAACTCTGGGTCCTGCATATGAGAATGACCCTGACTGATAGGTAATGCCAGTAGCACCCCAACTTAAAACCCCTGCCTGAGTAATTTTTTGCATAACAACCTCGGCGTACGGAGAAGTAGGCCGCGACCAGGCAACAATAACATCATTAGTAGAAGTAACGGTTATACTTGGAACATATTCATCAAGAGGTGAAGTGCTTAAGGTTATTCCACTGGAGCCCCAATTAAACGATCCTGAAGGTGAAATAGAATATGCGAAAACGTCGGCATTTCCATTCCTTACATCATTAAAAGCCATAACACAATTACCAGTATTATCAGTAGTTAAATCCCAATCGGTTATCCAGGTATTTTGAGTATTGCTGCTTATTAGAATTCCATTATCTGCCCATTGAGCGATACCATTATAATTATAATATTGAAGTCGGATATCGTAATTACCATTATTATTAGAATAAAATCCAACATAAAAGTTGCCGGAAGCATCATAAGCAATATGAGGTACAGCCTGACTTCCGCTCAGGTCGCATACTACCGTGTTAACACTAGGGTCGGTGGACCACTGGGAAAACGCCTGAAGCGTTAGCATCAAAACAATACTAAAACTTATAATAATTTTTTTCATAGCTGTATTTCTAAAAATTATATAACATTCATCAAATTTAAGTTAATAAAAAGCATTTTGTAAAATTTTAACTACACTTATGTTACTGCGCATAATATTTACACTACTTATTTACTACTGCAACCAAGCATATTTATTTCTTTTACAATTACTTAAAGGCTTTCTAAATAATCATATAAATTATCGTTTGCAGTAAGTTTGAGCTTTTTCCTAATCCTAAAGCGTGTTGATTCTATACTTCGGATCTGTCGGAAAGTAATGGAGGCTATTTCCTTGGTAGTCATTCCCAATCGTATATAGGCACATATTTTTTGCTCGTTAAAGGTCATATTTGGTGCTTTCCTTTTTAAATTTTTATAGAAAGAAGGATGTACGGCTTCAAAATATGATCGGAATTCTTCCCATTCATTTTCGGTACTATGAGGTTTGAAGTTTTGGATTATTACCTCAAGGTTTTTACGGGTACTGGGCTTTATATTCTGAGTGCTTAGTATATCACGCAAACTTTGGAATACATTATCAAGTGCTTTACTAAGTTTAAGGGCAGAAAGAGAAAATGAAGTCAGTTGCCGGTTCTTATAGTCTAGTTCAAGTTTTAAACTTTCCTCATTCTTTATTCTGATAATTCTTTCCTGAGTTTTTATTTTCTTATTCTGCTCTCTTAAAAGTTGATTGGTTTTTTTTTCATATTTCCGCTTACGGAATAAAATTATTACAAACAATAGAAGTATTATCAGAAAAACTATTGAAATAACTAAAATAAATCGCTGATTCCGTATTTGCAATTTGTTTATGGACAGATCTTTTTCCAGAACTTCATTGCGTTGTTTTTGTAATTTTATCTGGCTTAAATTCTCAATTTCAGAATATTTTACTTTTTCCCAACTTTTATTTATTGAATCCTTTAAGCGTATTCCCTTCTGATAATATTTATGGGCTAATTTATAATTGTTTTTTGCCTCATGTAATTTAGATAACTGAAATAAGTACTTTATATGTAATGAAAGGATATCAAGACTTGTATCAGTTGAATAGGCATTTTCCAGACTGGATTTACTCAAAGATAATTTTTTGGTTTTCCTATAAACTTCAGCTAATAGCAGATAACTCTCAAGTTTAATTTCGCCAAAACCCTTTTGTGTTGCCAAACCTATTGCCTCCTTAAGAGAAGATTCAGCATTATAATACTTTTGCTGAGCAAGATAAAGTTTGGCAAACCCCAACATTACATATGCCTGATTATAAGGCGAATCTGTTCTTTTAGCAATCTCTAAAGCCTTGGTGCCATAAACAGAAGCTGAGTCATAATTATCTATTTGTATGTACATGTCGAATAAATTTATGCCCACATCAAAAAGTATATTATCCTGGTTTTTATCCTCAACTTTATTCCATGACTCTTTCAGAATTGAGATTGCCTGTTCGGTATTTCCATTAATATTATATAGTACACTAATATTATTCATACAGGCTACTGAAGCCTCAATCCAGTTAATGGAATCACTAATGGATAAGGATTTATAATAGTTGCTTAACGCTTTATCATACTCACCCATTTCCTTAAACATAAGGCCCATTATATTAGTGATATAAGCCTTCCTTCTATAATCAACCAGAGTATTATATCCCACAGAATCGGATATTTTTTTAATCAATTTAAAGGTTTCATAAGCATGATAATATAATCCTTGTTGGGCTTCGATATATCCATCACTACTGTAGGCTTCCATCTGAAGCCTGGGCATATTAAGTTGTGTGGCCAGTGAAATTGCTTTTGAGGAAAACAGTTTTCTTTCTTTCAACTCAAACTGCTCATCCTTCGACAACAATAAGTATTTTTTGAAATCCTCAATTCTTTGAACTCTTTCAACAGAATCCGGATTCACATCAGCCTTAAGCGATGAATAAGCTAGTAATAAAATAAATAAACTGAAAATTTTAATAATTTTCATTAAGTAGTGGTTTTGTGGTTTGCAAAAACAAGATGCTAATTTAGGAGAATTTTATCATAATGTTTATTGTGTTATAATATATACTACTAAAATTTTTCAGTTAAGTTTTTAAAAAATTAATAATAGATGTAATTTATCAAATGATTATTGTAATTTTGCACTCCAAATAAAAATGGTACCGTGGCCGAGTGGCTAGGCAGTGGTCTGCAAAACCATGTACGGCGGTTCGAATCCGTTCGGTACCTCTCTTTTTCCCCTAAAAACAATAGTTTTTAGGGGATTTGTTTTTTATAACCAAATGAGATTTGATAAAATCACAAAACAAAATCTATTGTCACTGATAATCAATAGAAGCGGAAAAAAATAAATTTAGTTTAGTGTTTTATTAAAAATTTAATTTTGGAATATATTAATGATTAATAAATTAAAACTCATTAAATGATTAGATTAATTAAACTTATTTTGCTTGCAGGAATTTCATTATTAAGCCTTGAAAATACTATTGCAGGGGATATAAACATCTCGGGAAGTCATATAATCCTTGATGGGGAAAAATTCATAATTAAAGGTATTTGCTATAACCCAGTAGAAAAAGGACAAGACAAAAGGTCGTTTAGTAATATCGACGAAGACCTCAAAATTATGAATCAGGCAAATATAAATACAATTAGGGTTTATTCTCCCATTACTGATATAAAGGTGCTTGACAAGATAAATGATGCAGGAATTAAAGTTATAATGTCGTTTGGTTATAACCAGAATGGAAACTATGATATTCTTTCGGGTACATTTATAAATTACGTTAAGAAATACAAAGACCATGAAGCCATATTAATGTGGGAATTGGGTAATGAATATAATTATCATCCAGAATGGTTTAATGGTAATATTCAAAATTGGTATACTGCATTAAATAATGGCGCCAAAATGATTAAAGAAATTGATCTAAATCATCCGGTAACAACTGCTCATGGTGAGTTACCAGATATTGATTTACTAGAAATGTGTGATCAAATAGATGTATGGGGCATGAATGTTTATAGATGGGATAATCCTGAAGAAATATTTGCTCAGTGGAGCGCAATTAGTTCAAAACCTATGTACTTATCGGAGGCTGGTGCCGACAGTTATATGGTATCTGCGACTGAAAAATATAAGGCTGGCGAAAATCAGCAGGCACAGGCTGATGCAGTAAATAACATACTAGAAATTATTTTTAATCACAAAGATGTTTGTTCAGGAGTTGCTTTATTTGCTTTTACAGACGAACTATGGAAGGCTGGAAATAATGATGTTCAAGATAAAGGAGGATGGGCACCTAATAGTAGCGGTGTACCATATGATGGGGCTCCAAACGAAGAGTATTGGGGAATACTTGATGTTCATCGAAATAAGAAGCTTGCATTTGAAGTGGTGAAGTCGAAATATAAAACTATTCCTTAAACTTAATTAGAATAATTTACTTAATTCTAACTCCAAGCCTTTTGTACAGATATATTCTTAATGTTAATTTATTCGTTTATCAAACCATAAACCATTTCATCGAAATACATGCCTCTTGCAAAGGAGTGATCTTTAAAGTAGGCCTCCCTCATAAACCCATTCTTTTTCAGGAGACCTTGTGAAATAATATTCCCTTTAAAAACAATACCGTAGATTTCATTCAAGTATAAACTATATATTTCAATGACTCAGGACAGGAATTAAAAGCAAAAACTACATCTACATCCTCTTTAGATATTGGTCTTAATATTACTCTGTTGGTTTCATAACCTTTAAACAATTCTAAAGAACTCATATTTTATTTATGCGGAAAGAACAAAAGTATTATTGAATAAAAGCATGTCTCTTGTTACAAAAACTACGGAATTACAATATCCTTTTCTGTAGAGGAAGAGCACGAACCACTTCCCTTTTTCAGTGTATAAGTTGCCACTGCCTTATAGGAACCTGATTCCGGATAAACGTAATCAACAATTGTATCGGCCACCTGAGTTACTCCATTACCAAAATCCCATTTTATATCATTGTCGAGTGTATAACCATCACTCAGGCTAATATAAAACTTAAAGTGCATTAGTTTTGAGTTTTCAGAATCAAGATTTGCATGCATTCCGGCAGTAAGTGATTGAAGTGTGCAGTCGACAACATCTTCAGTAACTTTTTTACATGTTATACTGGTAAATGCGAGTGAAGAAATTAATAGTAGTATTAGAAAGTTTCTCATAATTATAAATTTTAAAATTAAAATTACAAAATAATTCCTAATCATTTACAAATTCTATTAAAATAGAATCTAATTGTCTTAAATGCAAAATGAATTTTTTTATCCAAATATCATAATATATATACTTTTACTAGCAAATTAAATCGATTTAATACGGCTATGGAAAATAATAATTTATACGCAATCCTTCTTGGAGGAAAAATCAGAAAGAACCATTTGATGGAAGATCATCATTTGGTATTTGTTGTGGCTGAAAATGAGAAACAAGCACGTGAACTTGCAAAGAAAAAATGGGATGTGGAAGAAGTGCATGTTGATGGCACACAACTAATTAACATAGTTGATGGATATCAAATTAAACTACAGAAAACAGATAAGGAAGGAAGTGATTTTGAGGTAAATCCTAATTATTCGCTTTAAAAACTACCCACCACCGGATACCATAATACAGCCGTCAGCATTGCTGCCAAAAACGGACGGTTGAGGTTTGCCCATTTATAATTTTTATCCTGAATTATGGAGCGGGCATGGTTTGCCCCTGAGAAAATAGTGAAAAACATAAACGTTAGAACGATTGTGAGTTCAGCATTGGTTCCCCATTTCATTAAATAAACCACTAAAGCTATCACTGCATATGAAAGTAATGCTATGGCCGATTGTGTTTGATAATTACTTCCTTGTTCATATCCCTTTTCAATGGCGGCCTGCCTTCCAAAAAACAAACCTTCCAAACCTGAAGTACCGGCAATAGATATCACCACCCAGGGACACATAATACTTAATATCTCTTTAGGGGTATCGCCATAATAATAAGCCAAAAAAACTCCTACACCTGTTCCGGCGATTCGTAATGCTTCTATAATTTTGATTATCATATCATTAATAATTTGGTTCGAGTAAATTTAGCAAATTTCACATTGCTATTACAAGCTGATAATCAATTATTTTTTATTCATAGGAAAATCCATACCCAATTTGTTTTTCCTGTCGTGTTTAATGAGCAACATTGAAAATGTTAATCCCAATAAACCTAAGGTAGCAAACATTAAAATTGTAGGTGTATAATTTAAATTTTCTATAACTCCCGGATTGGCATAATCCAGGACAACACCAGCCAGAATAGGGAAAAAGAAAAGTCCCAGATTTTGTATGGAATACATCAAACCATAGGCCGTACCTATTTGCTTTTCTTCCACTAGCCTTACCATGGAAGGCCACATTGCAGCAGGAACCAGAGAAAATGAAATTCCCAGCAAAAGCATTGGAATCTCGGGGGCAATATCAGTAAAGGCAAATAAAATATGAATAATAAATAATATCAATGCCCCAAAAAACATTGCACTTGCTGCTTTTCCATATTTATCAATTAGAAAGCCAAATAAAGGAGTAAATATTAATGTTCCCAATGGTAAAATGGAGGTTATTTGACCACTTTCTACGCTTGTCATATTATATTTATTGAAAAATAAATCAGGGGCAAAAGCAAGGAATGGAAATACTGCTGAGTAAAAAGTAAGACATAACATTGCGATATAAATATATGCCGGATTACCAAGGATTTTTCCAATATCCGCTAATTTGAACCTCTCTTGTTTCTCCTTGACAACTCCTGCCAAATCCGATTCTTTATCATATTTTATATCAAACATTATATAAATTATAAATGCCAGAAGTCCCATCAAAACTAAAACGGCAGCAAACCATATTGCTACATTCAAATTGGCACCCTCTTCGGAAAGGCGGGGAGAAATATTCAATGCCGCAAAAGTTCCCAAGCGGCCAAAGCCAACCTTCAGCCCAAAGGCTAATGCTAAATCTTTGCCTTTAAACCATTTAACAAGTATTTTACTTACTACAACTATACTGGTTTCTGCGCCAAGGCCATAAAAGAACCTGCCCAAAAGCATCATCTTTAATTCGGGAGAATAATTAGGTAAAAACGAACTCATTAAGTCGTAACCAAATCCTCCGGAAGAATATATTTTAGAAGCCCCATAAGCTGTAAGCATGGCGCCAAAAGCCATAAAAAATATAAAAATGAAACCTGTACGACGTATGCCTAATTTATCCAGGATTACTCCGCCAACAACGGCCATTAAAAGAAAAGTGTTGGGTATGGAATAAAAGGAAACAAACAAACCATAATCGGTATTTGTTAAACCGAACTCCAACATTAATTGCTCCTTTAGAGTTGAAAAAGCGTCGTAAAAATAATAGTTAACCGATAAAACAAATCCTACCAGAAATAGTATTCCCCATCGTAGAATTACCGAATCGCTGATTCTCTTTTTCATTTCTTCCATAAACTAAATTTTTAGCTAAAATACTTTTTATTAAATATGTTTAACAAAGTTGTTTTGCTGAATACCAACAGTTTATTTATATTCGCCGCCCGAAACAAATATTATTTCAATAAAAAAATTAAAAATGTTAAAAAAGAGTTTTATTTTACTGGGAGCATTATTTTTTAGTTTAAACATGTTTTCCCAAACACTTGACGATGCCGGGAGTAAGTATAATACGGGAAATGAACAATATACAGCAAAGGCTTATGCCGATGCGGTAACTTCCTACGAGAGTGCTCTGGAAATATGTAAAAAAGTAGGTCCTGATGGTGATGTCTTAAAGTTAAATATTCAGAAACAACTTAATAATGCATATTATAAAAATGGTTTGACGCTTTATAAAGGCAAGAATTTTGATGAAGCTATTGCCCAATTAGAAAAGAGTGCTAAACTAGCTGAAAAGTTAGGTGATACTGAAAAACAGCAAAAAAGCACTATGTATGTAGGAAAAATACATACTACTAGTGGTCAGGTATTGCTGAAAAAGGATAAACCTGATATGGCAATAGAAGAATTTATAAAAGCATTAAAAATAAATCCTAAAGACTATAAAACATATTTAGGACTTGCCTTAGCATATAAAGATAAGGGTGATTTACACTCGATGTTACAAAACGCTGATAAAACAATTAGCCTTACTGAAGGAAAAGCAAAAGCCGCAAAATACAGTGATAAAGCCAAAAAACTTGCTGCTACTGAACTTTTCAATACAGGAGCATTGGAAATTAAAAATGACCCTGCTCAGGCAGTTATTCATTTAACACACTCATTAGACTATACAGAACCTAGTGCAAATACTTATTATTATTTATCAATCGCTAACAACAGTTTAAAAAATTATAATGACGCCATTGAAAATTCTAATAAAGCTTTAGAATTAAAAGAAGGTGATAAGTCTGATATTTATTTCCAACTAGGCCAGGCACAGGAAGGTAGTGGTGATACTGCTGCTGCTTGTGATTCTTACAAAAAGGTAACATCAGGAAACAATGTAGAATCTGCTAAATACAAAATTGATGTAGAATTTAAATGCAGATAGCAAAAGAGCAATTATGAAAAGCCTGGGTATTAGTTTTAATATTCGGGCTTTTTTTATGCCTTAAGGTTTCTCTAATATTAATTTGTTAATATATATAATCACATAATATTTATATGTATTGCTATGTTTTTAACCAACTAATTAGCCTAAATTTTAAAAGACGAATTTTTTATCTTTGTTCAAAAGCCACATAGCATGAAAAGAGCAATTTACATTGTGATTTTATTTTTTAGTACAGGAATTTTATTCTCCCAAAATTTAAAAAACTATACTGATTTTGTTAATCCTCTTGTGGGAACAAAAAATATGGGACATACTTTTCCGGGTGCTTGTGTTCCTTTCGGGATGGTTCAACTGAGCCCCGAAACCGAATCGGAGCCTTATGAAAAAGATGGAAAATATAATCC